>JAISZA010000244.1 GCA_031269535.1 Tannerellaceae bacterium | reverse complement strand
GATTATGAAGCATATAGGCATGGATAAAGACGAAGTGCTCCGGTATAAACAGATATCAGGCTTAGCCGCCTTATTTGCCGATAAGGATTTCAGCATACCGAAATAAATACCTATATTTGCATACTAAAATGGGTATGACAGACATGGATTCACAGAGCATTATATATAAACAAAAGAATTTGGAAAGTGAATTCTCTGATTCTTATAAAAAAGATTTTGGTGTTTTTTTTACAAATGATATTCGTGTTGTAGATAAAATTTTGGCAAACATCAACTTTGATGATGCATATATTCTGAACAAAAAATTTTTAGAACCCTCTTGTGGAAATGGTATCTTTATAATCCGTTTACTTGAAAAGATTTTAAGATATTGTGATGTTGATAAAGCTTATAGCTTTATTGAAAACTCTGTTTTCTTTATTGATATTGAAAAAGATATGGTCGGGCAAACCAGAGCGAATATTTCGGCTTGGTTTAAGAACAGATTTGGAATAGACTATAAAGGTAGATTTAATGGATTTGTTTATGATTTTACAAAACGAATCATGGTTAAACAAAATGATTTGTTCCCGGATGATATTTTTATTAGCCCCTTAAAAAATATATTGAATGAGATAGATTATATCATAGGAAATCCTCCTTATGTATCACTTTATGGCAGACGGGATCGGAAGAAAAATGAGATTCAGAGAATTTATTATCTGACTAATTACTCTCAGTTCCCTGAGACTTTGAAAAACGGGAAAATCAATTATGTCATGCTATTTATTGAACATTCAGTTGATTTCTTAAAAGAAGGTGGGATTCTAAGCTTTATTATCGACCTCTCTTTTTTTGAAACTGCGTATGAATACACAAGAAAGTTTTTACTTTTACACACAAAAATAATAAGTATAGAAATCAATATAAGCTGTTTTGATGTAGTTAGCGGACAGTTAATTCTTACAATTCAGAAAGAAAAAGTAAGCAGTAATTTTGTTGAAATAATCAATTCAGAAACAAATGAAGTTATACTTGTAGATCAAAAGCAATGGATGAATCCAGCAGATCAATACAGATTCAGATTTAATGGCTCTACCGAAAAACTCAATATTATTAATAAAATATCGTCATTTAAATTTCCACAATTAAAGGAACTGTATCCAAATAAAAATCTCAGAACGTGTGTAATGTTACTGGATATGGAATCTGTTTTTGTGTTTAATGAAGAAAAGAAAGATTTTGGCTCCAGGGTATATCCTTATTATCAGGGTTCTAAAGGTTTGTCTGCAAAATTTGCAGATTTACAATATTCAAAATATTTTCACTATAATAAGACTCTTCAGAATGATATAAATGATAGGCTGAGAGAAGAATTGACGCAAAAAGGAATAAAAAATAAGAAGAGATTGGGGCTTGGAGAAACTGTAATATACGATAATCCGAAAATTTATATCAGACAATCTGCAAAAGAAATTATAGCATCCTATGACGAATGGCCAAGTGCGGCAAATAACAGTCTTTATGTCTTCTCTTTAAGAGGGAATGATACTTATCAAACAGATTTTCTGAAATTTCTTTGCGGCTATTTCAATTCTGATATAGCCACATTCTATGCTCAGCAAATGAATATTATCAGATATTCAAAGGGTAAGCAACCACAAATTAAGGTGTCGGACTTATATACATTACCCATCCCAACCGATACGAATTTAAGAAAGAAAATAACAGGTATTGTTGAAGAGATATACCAAAACAAAAATACAGAAAGCAGAATATGTGAGATTAATCATCTTATATATTCTGCTTTTGATATGAATAAAGATGAAATCAGAACAATACAGAAGTCTATTGAATCTTTTTAATCAGCTTTTCCTCTGATTTCTTATTTGCCTCAATAAGCTTGCTTTCTGTTTGGTCTATTTCTTTTAATGCTCTATTGGATATTTCGATTTGTCTTATATGGCTTTCTTTGATCTTTTTTATAAGCAGTTTTATAAAATCTTCTCTTGTTCTATATTCAGTAGGTGATGAGATATTGACCTGAAGTTGATTTTTGGGATTTCTTCTGAATGTTGAACTAATGTCTTTGATGAAATATAATTTTGAATAACTATCATTGTAATTGACAAATTCTAAACCATTCCCTTTAGATTGATAAAATACATGGATAAATGCATGGTAAAAATTCCCTTCTCTGATTAATTTAAAGATTTTATTGGGGGTACCAATATCTGGATTACTATCAGCACTTGTAATTTTAAAAGCTTTAAAGTCAATCCATATCTCTTCTCTAATGTCATTCCATTTGAAAACAGTTCTTGCATCCCAAGGATTTTTTGTGCTTCCTTTGGGTGCAGATTCTGAGTTTTCAAAATAATCATGATTTTGTGTCAGCTCCACAAATTTTTCTTCCAGCCAATCACTGATCTCAGCTCCGGCTCTTGCTTTTGCTGATATATTTAACTCAGGATTATTTATTATAATTGAATCTACAACATCTTTTAGTTTTGATATGATAAGATTCTCGTATTCTCTAATTTCCATTAAATAAATCGTTTATTTTAACATTAAGCGCATTTGCTATTTTTCTTATATGACAAACTAAAGGTAGCATTTTGTTCCTTCGCAAATGACAATGCGACATTTTGAATTGAAAATCGACGTAGTCAAATGCACCCTATTCAATTCTTAAATACCAAAATATCAAATCGGACCTGGGGGAGCTTGCCGTATGCTGTTGCACTAAAATTCCACATCCTTAAATACAAATTCTTGTGAATCTTCTGTTTTATATGAATCTATATAAGGAGAATAGCTTTGCACCCGGATTTCTTTCTTTTTAGTATCTATGGTAAGCATGCGCAAAAAGCCATTTCCTCCCTTTTCACTTCCCTCTACACCGGTCTGGTAATTTGCCAGCATCTGATATACCTTATTTCCATGTACTCCCTGGCTTATTAGCTTACCTGTTCCACTATGCAATACATGCCCGCTGAAAACGAGTAGTATATTGGGGTATTTGCTTACAAGTTTTTCCCACATCATTTCCGCGTCATTGACTGCATCTTCTCCCGTATCAGAGCCTAATCCATAGCTTTGTGGAACCCAGAAATGATTCTTATGGATACTCATACGGGTATTGTCCGAATACATATATGCATGTGTATTGATAATGATTTTGTGCCGGGGATGTTTCTCTATAACCTCTTTTGCCCAGTCCAATACCTTATTCCTCGGCCCGAATTCCAGAGAGAGGATAAGCCAGTCTGTACCCCCAGCCCTGAAAGTATGGTAAACATTATCCATATATCCGGTTTCAAATGCACCCTGAAAGTGCTTCATTTGGCTATACTTTTCGTATGGGAAGTAATTATTGAAAAGTTCCGACTTACGGATATTCGAATTTTTATTGGGGTCTCCGATGTCATGATTTCCGGTGACGACTGTATAAGGCACTTTCCCGTCCAGTACAGTCAAAGCAGCTCTTGCATTCTGCCATTGTTCATCGATATTATTATCGGTTATATCTCCCTGGTGCAGAACGAATGCGATCTCACGGGCATTATCAGCGATCCATTCCGTTTGTGCTTTGAATATTTCGGGATATGCTGCTGAATAGTTTTGCGTATCGGGTAGTAAGACTAATTTGAAAGTCCCGGTCGATTGACACGACGATACAATGAAAATAAAAGGAATAAAATAAAAAATAAATTGTTTTTTCATGATTCTTTTTCAATTAATTAAGTAAGTTAATAAATGATATTTGTTTTATTCTTTTACAATTTTGTGACTACAAAAGTACTATTTTTTTTTATCATGTGTTTCCTGGAATGCGGTCAATTTTTAAACCGGCCATCCACCCCCTTCCTTCTTCAGGGTGCCGGGAAATCCTGTCTGCTACCTGAAAAAGAATTAATTTGTAAAAATGATTTGAAAATTATATGGTGATTATTTTATTCTGTCCTACCTTTGCTTCAAAATATAAAAAGAAAAAAACGCAATGAAGAATGTATTGATTATTGGCTCTACCGGACAAATCGGTACGGAGCTGACGCTGGAACTGAGAAAACGCTACACAGAAGGAAATATCGTCGCCGGATATATTCCCGGAGCTGAACCTAAAGGGGAACTGGCAGAGACAGGCCCTGCCGAACTGGCTGATATTACAAACGATAAACAGATAGCCGAGGTGGTATCGAAGTATAAAATTGATACGATATATAATCTGGCGGCTTTGTTGTCGGCTGTGGCGGAGGCCAAACCTCAACTGGCGTGGAAGGTGGGGATGGATGGGCTTTTCAACGTCCTGGAAGTGGCGCGCCAGTACCATTGTGCCGTATTTACTCCCAGCTCAATCGGCGTATTCGGAAATAATACACCTAAAGACAAAACACCCCAGGATACGATACGTAATCCGCGTACTATGTACGGGGTAACCAAGGTAGGGGGAGAATTGCTGAGCGACTACTACTACATCCGCTTTGGAGTAGATACCCGTTCGGTGCGTTTCCCCGGATTGATTTCGTATATCGCACCTCCGGGCGGAGGAACAACCGATTACGCGGTAGATATCTATTATGCAGCCGTCAGAGGAGACCGTTTTGTGTGCCCGATAGCGGCAGGGACGTTTATGGATATGATGTATATGCCGGATGCCCTCCATGCTGCCATCCGCCTGATGGAGGCCGACCCTGCCCGCCTGATACACAGAAATGCCTTTAATATTGCTTCCATGAGTTTTGACCCGGAAATCATTTATCAGAATATCAGACAATATATGCCTGATTTTACAATGGAATACGATGTTGACCCCCTGCGTCAGTCGATTGCCGACTCATGGCCTAACTCCCTGGACGATACTTGTGCCCGTGAGGAATGGGACTGGCAGCCTGTGTATGATTTGGATACCATGACACGAGATATGTTGGCTAAACTGAAAGCGCGTATTTAAAATAATCATATCTTTGGTGATGTTTTTTTTCGCTGGATCATATGAAAAGACGAGGATCATCACGACGACATCGTAGGAGAAAATATACGATTACCGGTGTTATTATTTTACTTCTTCTGACAGGTATATGGTTTGTAATATCTGTTGTGACAAAATATTATGCCGAACAGAAATTGCAAGCCCTGAAGAAACAGTACAATCTCGACATACGCTACCGATCGGTTTCCCTGGGAGGCTTTGACAGCATAGTGATCAAAGGCTTTACCATCGTCTCCGACACTTCTTCCTTATTATTATATGCTCAGACCTTTCGGATAAAAGCAAATTTCCGGAAACCGGATTTCAGGCCTGCAAGAGATATAAAGGGTTTCGAGATAGAAGGCCTGCATATTCATTATGTCCGGAAGACGAATCAGCGCACCGGCAGCGAAGAAGAGCCTGACTATGCTTCGTATGTCAGGCTGGTAGCCGAAAAATTATCGTCCCTGCCACTTTATCTTCCGCCATACATTTTGATACAAGGTATTCACTTTTCCTACCGAGACGAAAATAAGAACGAACGAACCTATTATATCCCAAGGCTTCTGATTTCGGGCAACCGCTTTGTAGCAGAGATGCAAAATGCAGAAAAAGGCAGTCAGGGCAAATGGATATGCCGGGGCACATACCAGGATGATCCGTTTAAGATAAGCCTGCGCCTCTATGCTCTGGAACAGGAAAAAATAAGCCTGCCTTTGCTGACTGATTATACACGCGCAAGTCTGTGTTTTGACACATTGGCTATTGATCTGCAGATGGATAAAAACAGTAAAGGCCAACTACTTCGCGGAAGAGCCGGTGTGAAAGGACTTTCGGTCTATCATGAAGGTCTCTCTCCGGACACGATATTTCTGGGCAAAGGATTTGCCAGCTATGGAGTGCTTGTGGGAAAAAACTTTCTGGAAGTCGATAGCAGTGCAACCACTATCCGGTATAACCGGATGCAGTTCAAACCTTACCTGCGGATAGAAAAAAACGAAAACTGGAGACTGAAACTGGCATTGGATAAGAATAACTTCCCGGCAGACGATTTCTTTGCCTCCCTGCCTAAAGGTTTGTTCGGCCATCTTGACGGACTGAAGGTGACAGGCGAACTCTCTTATCATTTCCTGCTGGATGTAGATATGACACAGGTAAGTAATTTAGTGTTCGAATCAGCCGCCCGGCCCCGTAATTTCAGAATCTTAACGTATGGGAATACCGACCTCCGCAGGATGAACGGGCCTTTTGTGCATACAATCTACGACAAGGGAAGTGTCGTACGACGCTTTGAAGTGGGTAACCGCCATCCGGATTTCCGCCCCATCCATGCCATCTCGCGCTATTTGCCGCCTGCTATCATGCATGGCGAGGATTTTGCGTTTTATAATCACCGGGGGTTCTACCAGGAAGCTTTCCATAAGTCACTGGTTGAGAATATCGAAGCGCGTAGTTTTACACGGGGGGCAAGTACGCTGAGTATGCAGCTGGTAAAGAATGTATTCCTTAATTCAGACAAAACCATGGTGCGCAAATTAGAGGAGATATTGATTGTCTGGCTGATAGAGAACAATCGCCTTACCTCTAAATCCCGTATGCTTGAAGTATATATGAATATCATTGAATGGGGCCCCAATGTGTATGGGATAACAGAAGCCGCCCGTTTTTATTTTGCTAAGGAGCCTGCCGCTCTGACACTGAGCGAATGTATCTTCCTGGCCTATATCATTCCTTACCCGAAATACATACGGAACCATTTCAATGGTTTGCGACTGAAATATCCTTATTATGAGTTCTTTCGCGATGCAGTTAAACGACTGGCCCAGCGAAACCTTATCAGTGCAGAAGATGCCGCCCGTGCCCATCCGGATCTTGTTTTCAATGGGCCGGTGACGGGGTATTTACAGCGATAAGACTCTTATTATTCTACATTATATTATTCTACATGCTGAAAATCTATTCTCACCTTGGTACCTTCGTTTAATACGGAAGAGATACTTACCTCTGCTCCGTAAGCATGCAGGATGCGTACCGCCAGACTTAGCCCGATGCCATTGCCCGCGTATTCGCGCGTATTGCCTGCGCGATAAAACGGCTGGAAGACCCGGTTCAATTCTTCGGGAGGGATACCGATGCCCTGATCTTTAATCTCCAGTACGGCGCCCCTGAGCCTTATTTCCACCATCTTATCGCCGGAATATTTGAGGGCGTTACCAATGATATTGGTTATAGCTGTTTTAAATAACTGTGGATTTGCATTTAGCATAAAGGCGAAATTATCAGGCGAAAACTGTATTCGTTTCTCCATGAATTGCATCAGAAATTCGGCAAGGATAATGGTTTGGGAGGCGGTTTTCAATATCTCTTCCTCTCCTTTTGATAAAAACATCAGGTGTTTCATTAGCTGGATGATGCGCTGGGCTTCTGAAGCGATGCGTTTCAGTGAGGCCTGATACTCGGAAGGGGAGCGTTCTTTCATAAGGCTGATTTCACATTCGCCCTGTATGGCTGTCAGGGGATTGTTCAATTCGTGGGAAGCATTACTGATAAAGGATTTTTCGCTTTGATAGGTGCTATCTATCCATGTTGTCATATCGTTGGCATAACGCCTGGCTACCCAATAGACCAACATCCCGTTGATCAATAAAAAAGCAACTAACAAGCCTATCCGGTAAGGAAGCAGGATACCCGGAAAAAGAACAATAACTAAGTAAAAAAGAATGCTCACGGCCGTAACCACTCCGATAGTAATATACGTATAACGATACGCTATTTTCTTCCCCGGTATCATCCTTCCATCCTGTAGCCGATACCTGACACGGTGTGAATCAATTTGGTATCAAATTCCTTATCTATCTTTGCCCGAAGGTAATTGACATAGACATCGACGATGTTCATATTCCGGTCAGGTTCTTTGTCCCATACCTGTTTGATGATGCTCTGGCGGCTCAGGGCGGTCCCCTGGTTGGCCATCAGGTATTCGAGCAGACGGTATTCGCGGACGGTGAGGTCGATGGGGATTCCCTTGCGGATAGCCCGGTGATTCTCCGTTTCCAGAACCAGGTCACCGCAACTGAGGGCAACAGGAGGCAATTCTGTCTTTGCCCGGCGCGATAAAGCCTGGATACGGGCTTCGAGTTCAGCAAAACTGAAAGGTTTCACCAGATAATCATCGGCTCCGGCATCCAGACCTTTTACGATATCACCGGTAGTGCCCAATGCCGTCAGCATAATGACGAGAGAGGTATATCCATACTCCGCCCGGTATCTGGCGCAAAGCTCCAACCCGTTCATCTTAGGCATGATAAGGTCGAGTATCAGTAGCTGGAAACGCTCTTTTTGTATAAGTTCCCAGCCCGCGGATCCATCGTATGCCGTCAGCACTTCATGGCCGGATTCGCGCAAACCCCGCTCAATGAAGGAGGCGATATTAACCTCGTCTTCAACTAAGAGTATCTTCATGATTCTTTCATGTTTTATGTTTTCATAACCGGATGATAGGCCGGTATGGCAAATATGTTCTGCAAATGTAAGTATTTGTTTAATCTGTAAAGCGGATTGACAGAAATTTCTGTATTTTTGCTTCTGAAATTCTACTAAATTTAAAAAAAAATCTATGGCTATATCTTTTGGAAATACCTGGTGGGGCCAACAGTGGTTGGGCGCATTAAACCGTATTGACCACGCAAACCGTCTGCCCCGTGGAAAATCGTATGCAAATAAGGGAGCTGTTACTTCCATTCAAATCAAGGAAAACCGCATCGAAGCCAAGGTACAGGGTACGTCGATAAATCCTTACAAGGTGAATATTGTCGTCCCGCCTTATTATGAAGAACAGACCTCGGTATTTATTGATGCGATACGAGTCAACCCCTTGGTATTACCCAAACTTCTTAACCGTGAACTGCCGCAGGAGCTGATGTCTATAGCCGAACAAAGCGGGATTCAGATTTTCCCTTCGAGCTGGAGGGACATCAAGCTGAATTGTTCGTGTCCCGACGAGGCTGTCCCCTGCAAACATTTGGCTGCCGTGATTTATATTATTGCCAATGAAATAGATAAAAACCCCTTTTTGGTTTTCAAGCTCCATAATTTTGATATACTGGAACATTTAAAAGACATGGAGAGTCATCTGAGAACAGAAGAGAAACAACCTGTTCTCAACCTTTACGACATAGCGGTTGAAAAGCAATATCCGGCGGAAGCAGTGATAAACAAAGAAGCTTATGAGCAGCTCGACTTTTCTGTCATCCCGGAACTGACGAAACAGATCGTCTCTCTGTATCCGCCAAAGACATTATTTTTCAATGGCGATTTCCAGACGCTTCTGGCCTATCATTATAAGACTAAGATCAAAAACTTTGAGAAAATGCCCTGGACAGCCGATATTTCTGATTTCCATCCGGTAAGAAACAGCCGGATAACCCTTTGTCTGCCGCAACCGGGTACACCCTATATTCAGTATCAATATGCTTACGAAGAAGCGAAAACAATAGGCCTTACCGAACTCTGTGTGTTGCTCAATGAGACTCCGGCAAAGCGTATCCTTAATTACTCACCCTGTTTCTCTGCACTGTATTATGTATTTCATTATTGTAAACAATTGGTAAGACAAGGCGCTCTTTTGCCACAATTAATTGAAAATGATGATTGCAGCTATCGGATCCGTTGGATTCCGGCTTTGATTAACAAGCATGTGAAAACTGTTTTCGATGTACTGCTGCAAATTACTCCTCCTGATGTCTGCCGGTTGGAGATAAAAAACAAACGGGGGAAGACTATTTCCGAAAATTACCTCCCGATGGACGAAAACCTGAAAGCACTCTGTGCCTTGTTTCTGGATTTTTTCTTTAAATCGGAAGAATCCCCGAAATCACGCCTTGGCAGTGAAAGCGCAGTCACCCATAATGTAAAGGTGGCGGAATTGTTTTTCTGCCCCGGAGCACAATTTTTCGATGCGTTTACCGAAAAGGAAATACCTAACTCCATCCAGCTTTGGCTTAATCGTTTCAATATCGCACGGAAAGAGTATGCCCCCGTGCTGGCTATCGACGAGTTTGAAAGTCATTTTGATTGCAATGTGCTGGTGGAAAGCAAAGAAAACTCACTGGAAGCGCCGGTACCTCTGAGGGAGTTTATGTCGGATGTGTCACACCTGCCTCAACAACTGGAACTGATCAAAGACCTGGCAATGCTGGCAGAATATATGCCCGGGCTGAACGAGCTGATAGCCTCATCCGGTAAAACACCTGTCAGGTTTGATAATGCCACCGTAGTTGAAATGCTGGAAAAAACCTTGCCTGCCCTGGAACTCTTCGGCATACGGATACTCTTACCCAAGTCTTTGCAGAACATACTGAAACCCCAGGTTTCGATGCGGATCGACAAAAGAGGACTCAAGTCTTACTTTTCGCTCAATGAATTACTCACGTTCGACTGGCGGGTTGCCCTGGGAGATTTCCTGATGACGGAAGAAGAATTCAGGGCCTTGTCGAAGAATGCCGGGCGACTGGTCCGTATCAGAGACGGCTATGCCCTGATGAACGAGAACGAGATAAAGAGAATCATCCGCTCGCTCTCCACTACCCGCAACGTCGGCCCCCTGCAACTGCTTCAATCAGCATTAAGCGGAGAGTTTGAAGGAGCCAAAGTAGATATAGGCGAAGAAGCGAGGAAGGAGATCCGCCGGCTCATACAGGAAGAAGACACTGCACTCCCGCACAACCTGCGCGCATCGCTCCGCCCTTACCAGCGGCGCGGGTTCAACTGGATGTACAAGAATGCCCGCTTAGGCTTCGGCTCTGTGCTGGCCGATGATATGGGATTAGGAAAAACATTACAGGTAATTACCATACTGCTTAAATTCAAAGAAGAAGGACGACTGAAAGGACATCCCGCTCTGGTCGTGGTACCTACTACGCTGCTCACCAACTGGGAGAAAGAGATACACCGATTCGCGCCGGCTCTGAGGGCTTTCATCTATCATGGGACGGGGCGCAGACTATTAGACCCTGAATTTATTTCGGAAACCGATGTATTACTAACCTCTTATGGTATCGCCCGTGCGGATACGGAGAAATTCAGGAAAATAGAATGGCACGCCATCATCATCGATGAAGCCCAGAATATCAAAAATCATGAGACCGCACAGGCAAAGTCTATCAAACAACTGAAAGGAAAGGTGAAAATTGCCATGAGCGGCACACCGGTAGAAAACCGCCTCTCGGAATACTGGAGCATCTTCGACTTCTCCAATACCGGCTACCTGGGCAATCTCTCCTTTTTCAACGAACATTTTGCCAAACCCATTGAACTGAATAAAGACCGGAAGAAATTGGAAGTCTTCTGCAAAATAACCCAACCCTTTATCCTCCGGCGGGAAAAAAGCGATAAATCCATAATCAATGACTTACCGGAGAAAATCGAAAATAATCAATACTGTATCCTCAGTCCCGAACAAATATCGCTCTATAATGCAACCATAGAAAAAAATCTGGAACAGGTGGAAAATGCCGGTGGACTGGAACGCCAGAGATTGGTATTGAAACTATTGGGCGCCTTGAAACAAATCTGTAACCACCCTTCCCAATATCTGAAGAAAGACGACCTGACCCCTTCTCTTTCGGGTAAAACAGAAATGCTTTTCCAATTGCTCGACAATATATATGAATCCGGCGAAAAAACACTCATCTTCTCGCAATACGCCGAAATGGGTTCTATGCTCACCCACATGATCTATGAGCGATACGGCAAGCAATCCTTATTCCTCCACGGAGAATCCAGCCGCAGGATACGCGACAGAATGGTCGAAGACTTTCAGCACCGGCCCGATATGGATACCTTTATCCTCAGCCTGAAAGCCGGAGGGACGGGACTCAACCTGACGGCCGCTTCCCACGTGATACACTACGACCTCTGGTGGAACCCGGCCATAGAAGCGCAGGCCACCGACCGGGCTTTCCGCATCGGCCAGCAAAGAAAAGTAATGGTCTATCGCTTCATCACCAAAAATACCCTCGAGGAAAAGATAGATGCAATGATACAAGACAAAAAAGAACTTGCCAGCCTCACCATCTCCAGAGGCGAATCATGGATAGGCAATTTAAACGATAAGGATTTGAAAGAACTCATCACTTTTGATACACAGGATATAAAATGAATACAGAAGTAAAAGAAGCCGGCTGGAAGGTTATAAAAAGCGAATACCTGCACCGGGAACCCTGGCTTACCGTACGGCGGGAATGTGTGGAACTACCTAATGGAAACCGCATCCCTTCTTATTATATATTGGAATATCCCGATTGGGTGAATATCATTGCCATAACGAAAGAGAAGCAATTTGTTTTCGTAAAGCAATACCGCCATGGAATAAAGGAAACACGGTTTGAGCTATGCGCCGGCGTTTGCGAAAAGGAAGATGCTACGCCTCTCATTTCAGCGCAAAGGGAATTACTGGAAGAGACAGGATACGGAAACGGCATTTGGGAAGAATACATGCATATCTCTCCCAATGCCAGTACGCATACCAATCTGACACATTGTTTCCTGGCAAAAGATGTAGAGAAAATAGGCGAACAGAAACTGGAAGAATCGGAAGACCTGTCCGTACATCTGTTGTCGATAGACGAAGTCAAAGCCCTCTTGTTTGCCGACGAAATCCGACAGGCGCTGATGGTTGCTCCCCTTTGGAAATATCTGTCGGAGCAAGCGATAGTCTTTCCCATAATGGAGAAGATTACACCATAGTTCAAGGGAGCCGGAATGATTTAGCTCCTCCGGAATTTTCGGGAGGACAAAATGAAACATGCTGGTTTCTCCGGAATTTCCGGGAGGACAAAATGAAATGATTTAGTTTTCCCAGAATTTCCGGGAGGACAAAATGAAATGATTTAGTTCCCCCAGAATTTCTGGAAAGACAAAATGAAATGATTCCGCTTCTCCAGAATTTCTGGAAAGGCAAAATGAA
Organism: Tannerellaceae bacterium; assembly: GCA_031269535.1. Lineage (GTDB taxonomy): Bacteria > Bacteroidota > Bacteroidia > Bacteroidales > Tannerellaceae > DFXE01. The sequence goes on along the minus strand of JAISZA010000244.1, from coordinate 24,139 downwards.
ATGATTTTGCTCCTCCAGAATTTCTGGAAAGACAAAATGAAATGATTTTGCTTCTCCAGAATTTCTGGAAAGACAAAATGAAATGATTTTGCTCCTCCAGAATTTCTGGAAAGACAAAATGAAATGATTTTGCTTCTCCAGAAATTCTGGAAAGACAAAATGAAATGATTTTGCTTCTCCAGAAATTCTGGAAAGACAAAATGAAATGATTTCGCTTCTCCAGAATTTCCGGGAGAAGTAATCCAAACGAATTTCCCGCCCCTGAAATTCAGAGGGGGCTGATCCGAATGAATTACTCTCACCCATCCCTTTGGAAGTGATAATAAATGTATATCCAGCCGGAATGAACATTCTTATAGGGTGATGTGGGTTTTATTACTTCCTTTTATATTCCCTTGGCGACATACCGGTGTGTCGTTTGAAGTATTTTCCGAAGAATGACTGGTCGTTGAAATTCAATTCATTGCAGACTTGTTGCACAGTCATATTCCCTGATTTGAGCAGCGCCTTGGCTTCCAATATGATGTAGTCGTCAATCCAGTCGCTGGCCGATTTGCCGCTTGTATTCCTGATTACTTTCGAGAGGTATTTAGGAGTGAGACATAGTTTGTCGGCATAAAAGCTCACAAGCCGTTGTCGTTTATAATGTTTCTGTACCAGATCCATAAATCTTTCCACAAGTAGTTCGTTTTTTGATTTCTCTTTATTTTCGGTTTGCGGATGAATGCTAAATTCCAGTCCATAGAAAAATGCCAGTGTCAGGTGTCTTACTACTTCTATCCTGCCGGGAATTTCTTTTATATTCATGACTCTTTTCAGCATCTCGAAATACGATATCATCCCTTCCAGTGCCTCCTGGCCTAAAGAATGACATGGATTATCCTGCACGGAAAGAAACAAGGGAAGTTTTTTCTGTGCATTGGGCAACAGATTATCCGTAAACTGTTTCGACATAATAATAAAGAGCCCCGAGAAATCATCACTGAAATATTTTTGCTCTAAAATCTGGTCTGGTAATATCACAACATAACAAGGCGCTTCCGCTTTGAACGGTTTCAGATTAATAGTTCCTTCCGTCGTTCCTTTGAGGCAAATCACGACGGTAGTAACATCTGCTTTGAAAGGATTGGAGGATACAGGTATGAGAACAGGCTTTTCAAGTAAGATGAAATCCTCATCAATGGCGCCTACATTCGTATTTTCCAGTGCTGTATGCCAGTTAAAGTATGCTATTGTTTTTGTCATGAGCAATTTTTCGATAAATATATGACTATTCATTGTATTAATACGTATAAAACGGATTATCGCCCAATTATTACTCCTTTTTGTCTTTTCCGAATTGGGCAAAGAAGCCGGTATCAGCGCTTCCGATGTCTCTGAAGATACGAACCTGGCACTATCGCCTGCCATTGCCGCAGAAATAATCATACGGGCAATGGAACAAGGCCGGAAACGCTTGTATATAGGCAAGGATTCAAAGACCATGAACCTGCTCTATAAATTCAAACCAGACTTTGCAACAAAGATGATTTACAGAAAAATCACCCATAGGCTTTAAACCCTTCCAAACAGATAAAGTCATGAAAAAAGTAAAGTTTATTTCTATCAGTAGTTTTAGCAGCAATATCATCCTCCTTAAATACTAGGACGCAGACAAGAGAACTTCTTGCCGGGTCTGTCGCTTTTACATAATTATTTCCGGGTCAGGTTGGTTTTATATATTCATTGTTTCCCTTAAACGTTTTATAGCTAAAGTGATATGCCCTTCCAATGTCTTTTTTGGATATATTCATAATATTGGCGACCTCATCATAGCTCAGGTTGTGGATTCTTATCAACTTAAATGCCATTTTACATTTTTCCGGGAGTTGTTCAATAGCGTGATTCAGCCTCTCCATAAGCTCCGAAGATATCAGTTCGGTTTCCGGATCAAATTTTTTTGAAAAGTTTTTGGGGAAAGATGAGTATATTTTTGTTTTTCTACAGTCTATCTATGTAACGAGGAAATGTCCGGGCAGACGAAATATTCCTTTTGTAACAAACAGAAAATTACAAGGAAGACAATGATTCGAGGATTACATAGTCAAGAAGACACAGTGTTCTGGGAAAAGTTTGTTTCAGGAGACGATGAGGCCTACGCGTATTTCTATCAGAAATACGTGAAGGTGCTTTTCTCTTACGGAATGAGGTTTACTTCCGATAGAGAATTGGTGAAGGATTGTATCCATGACGTTTTTGTAGAGCTATACAGTAAGCGCCCGAATCTGAGGCATGTCAATCAAATACAGGCTTATCTGTTTATTTCTTTGAAAAACGAACTCTATACTATTTTTCAGAAAGATAAGATCGTTTATTATATTGATATGCAGGAACCGGTCTTCTGCATTGACTATACGACTGAAGAACATCTCATTGCTGAGGAACAGGAAATAGAGGAACAAAAAAAGCTGAGGCGAATATTAGATTCGCTGACTCCCAGGCAGAAAGAAGTTATTTATTATCGTTATATACAAGGAATGGAGCTGGACGAGATTTGTAAGCTAATGGAAATTAATTACCAATCGCTTCAAAACCTGATCCAACGTTCGATCAAAAAAATCAAGAAAACATTTGATGAGACTGGTAATACTATACAACATGTGAAAAAGCACATGAGTATAATTAAACAAAAATGATATGATGCAAAACGAAATTTCACGCAAAGACGATGGCAAGCAGTATTCTTTTGATGATTTATTTCAAGATGACAATTTTATTGCCTCACAATTGTCTTCAGAGCCGGAATCGGAGGCGTATTGGAATGAAATGCTTGAAAAAGGACTTATAGATAGGGAAGACTATACATTTGCCTGCCGTTTTATCCGCTCTGTACAGGTTCGTCCTGAGTTTATTTCAGATGCAGAGATATTCAATCTATGGGTAGATATCGAGGTGACCAACAAAGCGAATATGAAGAGGAAGAAAAAACGTTACCATATCATTTCGATTGTGTCGGGTATGATAGCTTTGTTTGCGCTTATACTATCGGTAAGGACTATTATTCCGGATAACACCAGTGGTTTTTCCCCATTATTTACTACCGATGCCCGGCTTGAAGCAGGAACAGATATTCAGCTATATCTCGACGGCAATAAACCTGTTTCTTTAGGAGGAAGAGAAGCGAAGATTGCATACAATAAAGAAAATATTACGATAAATGATAATGACATTGTTTTGAAAAAAGAATTATCGACCGACAAAAAGCAGACGTTTCATCAGTTAGTTGTCCCTTGGGGGAAACGTTCGATACTGACACTTTCCGAAGGGAGCCGTATATGGGTAAATGCAGGTACGCGGGTAGCCTATCCGGTTGATTTCGATAAGAAGAAAAGGGAAATATACGTAGATGGCGAGATTTATATAGAGGTATCACCTGACGAGCAGAGCCCATTCATTGTAAAAACAACAGAAATGGATGTGGAAGTATTAGGTACTGCATTTGATATTACGGCTTATGAAAAAGACAACGCCCAACGTATTGTGTTAGTCAGAGGTAGCGTAAAAGTACGTACTATTCATCAGGAGAATGAAACTATATTATCGCCTAATGAAATGTATTCATTCAGTAATGGTATTTCAAAGATACAAACCGTGAAAGTAGAAGACCATATTTCATGGAAGAACGGTCTTTACCATTATAATAGTGAACAGCTTGGAGTGATTATGGAGCATTTATCCCACTACTATGGCTGTTCCATTGTTTGTTCTCCCAAAGTATCACAAATGAAATTCTCAGGGAAATTAGACCTGAAAGACAAATTAGAAACCATACTGGACGGAATTTCTCAGATAGCGTCCATAACGTACCAATATAATCAGGGAGTTTACATCATTACAAACAAATAAAAAAATGCCTATGGAACAATAAAAAAAATGAAGACAAACCACAGCCTGCCTTTTCTAAAGAGGCAGCTAATTTTAGTTTTGATTAAACAAAAAAAGCATTACAAAAAAAATCAATACAAATGATAAATCAACAGAAGATTCCTTTAGTGAGATTTGATTATAAAAATGCCGTCAGGTGCATGGTAATTGTTGTTCTGTCGTTGATTACAGGCAGTGGAATAAGTTATGCCGAAGTAACCTATTCTCAATCCACCCTGTTAACATTAGAATTGAGTAACAAGAACATAAAAGAAGTTTTAACTGAAATAGAAAAGAACAGTGAATTCGTCTTTTTCTATTATGATGGAGCTATCGATACCGACCGGAAGGTCAGTATCCGTGTGAAAAACGAAACGGTGGATCAGGTACTCGACAAACTGTTCAAATCTACCGATAATACGTATGTAATCAGCGACCGGCAGATCTTTATTTCGCGTACAAAACCCACTGCCGGCAAACTGACTCCGGCGGCAGTAAGCAGCCAACAACAAACGCGAACCATTACGGGTACGGTCGTCGATGATGCCGGCGAACCGCTTATCGGTGTGAACATACAGATAAGTGGGGCGGCCATTGGTACCGTCAGTGATGTGAGCGGACAATTCACACTGCCGGGCGTAACGGCAAACTCGATTTTGATTGTCAGCTATATCGGATACGTGACCCAGCAAATACGCATCGGCACTGCGAATACTATCTCCATCACCATGAAAGAAGACTCGCAGGCGCTTGAAGAGGTAGTTGTAGTAGGCTACGGTACGCAAAAAAGGGAAACCCTGGCCGGCGCCGTGTCATCCATCAATGCGGCTGAACTTACAACCACAAAAACAGACAATCTGATAAGCAATATGCAGGGAAAGATGGCCGGCTTGCTTATACGCCAGCAAACGGGCGAACCCGGTGATTTCGGCAACATGATCAGTATCCGTGGTTTTGGTACACCAGTTGTCGTTATCGACGGAATTGTCCGCAATCGCGACGGCGTTTCCGAATTAGCGCAATTAACCTCCGATGATATCGAAAGCATTTCTATCCTCAAGGATGCATCGGCAGCCATTTACGGTATGAATGCAGCAAACGGGGTAATTATTGTTACGACAAAGAAAGGAGAGGCAGGAAAAGCGCGATTCTCCTATTCCGGTCTGACCGGTGCGAAAATGCCTACCGGTATGCCCGATATGGTGAGCGCATACGACTATCGCGTGATGGAAAACGAATACCAGAGAAACATCGGAGCTGCTCCCCGCTATAGCGACGAACTGCTCGAAAAGTATAGAAACGGCGAACCGGGCTATCAGGACTGGGACTGGATAGACATGTATATGTATAAAGCGGTGCCCGTGCAAAACCATACGTTCTCGGTAAGAGGTGGCGGTGAAAAAGTGAGCTATTACACCAGCCTGGGTTATAATGAAGACAAAGGCTTATTCAAGAATGATGTTCAATACTACCGGAGGTATACGCTCAGAAGCAATCTGACAGCCAACCTGAGCGACGATATTAAAATGAATGTCATGTTCTCGGGCCGTATGGACAAAAGGCAACGAGCACACGAAGATTTCATTTGGACCTATAAGAGCCTCATTGTAAATGACCGTGGTGTAGGCCCTTATACATTGGATAACCCTGAACACTTATCCCGCGTCGGTCCGGAAGATAAGAATCCGGCAGCATTGATAAGCCCTGATTTGGAAGGATATCGCCGGAATGAAAATATCACCGGAAATGCGCAGATAGATTTTACGTACACCGCACCCTTCCTTCCCGGCTTTAGCGTAAATTTATTGGGCTCTTTCGATTTACAAAACAGGAATGAATCGGATAAGGAAGCCTCGCATGGTATCTACGACTATTTCACCGACACTTACCTGCTCACCAGAGGCGTAGATCGCTATTGGAATGAAATCAGACTGTATAATAAAACCTATACAAAGCTCCAGGCCAATTATACAGGAAAATTCGGCGACCATTCGCTCAGCCTTATGGGAGCCATTGAAGCTTCCCAGGAACGTTTTGATAATTTAAGAGGTCAACGTTCGTATAATGATTTATTCACCTTCGATATTCTCGACCAGGCTTCCGTAAGCACCGCTTCAAATTCGGGTAATCGTGAATTTAGGAGGTATGCGGCTTTCATAGGTCGCTTAAATTATGATTTCAAAGGGAAATACATTTTTGAAGGTATGTTACGTCGTGACGGCAGCTATCGCTACGCCCCAAGCAAGCGATGGGTTCTGTTCCCCTCGGGAAGTATAGCCTGGCGTGTGTCGGAAGAAGAATTCTTCAAAAACCTCGCACCCTTTGTTGATAATTTTAAACTCCGCACTTCTTATGGCGAAAGCGGGCGTGACCAGGGCAATGCTTACGAATATTTAGCGGCCTATATCTCGGATAATCGGCGTGGCTATATATTTGACGACGGTTCGTTAACTACCGGTATGTATCCTCCGGGCGTTGTCAACGACAATATGACCTGGGTAACGGCCAAGTTTTTCAATGTAGGCGCCGACCTCGACATCCTGAAAAACAAATTCAGTGCTACTCTTGAGTATTTCCAACGTAAGAATACCGGTATTCTTGCCAACCGACAATCATCCGTACCGAATACGTTCGGGGCTTCTTTCCCGCAGGAAAACATAAATTCGGATATGAACATCGGCCTTGAATTGCAGCTAAAATACAGAGGTACGGTTGGGAAAGATTTCAAATATACAATCGGAGCGAACGCCACCTACGCGCGAACCAAACGCTTACATGTAGAACGCGCTCCTTTTACCAGCCAGTGGGATGAATGGATCAACGGAAACGAAGACCGCTTCACCGGACGAAACCGGATTTATACCTACGACGGACAGTTCACTTCATTGACCGAATTTGAAACAGTCCCCTTATTAAATGGCGGCAATCGTGGTAACTCGAAGATGTTGCCGGGTGCATACCGTATCATAGACGCTAACGGCGATGGCAGGATAAGCGGTGATGACCAATTGTTTGTAAACTGGGCTTATGGTGACCAGGGTTACATCTCTGGGGCCTCGGAGGCCGTTGATGGCGCCTCATATAACCGGGTTAATCCTCCGCTGCAATACGGATTTACTTTCGATGGTAGCTACAAGTCATGGGATTTAAGCCTGCTTCTGCAAGGAGCAGCGCTCTATTCGGTAAATTATCACATGAATGATATCTGGGGATATGGACGCTATCCTACTTTGCATGCAAAATTCTTAGATCGCTGGCATACGGCCAGTCCGACAGACAACCCGTTGGATCCTGCAACTCAATGGATAGCCGGAAAGTATCCGGCGGGAAGACCCTATAATTACGATAATACGACCGATTCGTATGCCATCGACGTCTGGAGGCCAATGGCGAACTATCTGCGGTTAAAGAATGTGGAACTCGGTTACACTGTTCCTCAGGCTGTGCTCAACAAAATAGGTGTTACCAGGCTGCGTGCTTTCGTAAACGGTACAAACCTCTTGCTGTTTACGAAGAAAGAATTGAAAGATTTAGACCCCGAACGGCAGGAGAACGCATGGAATGCCGGTCTGTCTTATCCTATCATGAAAGCTGTCAATTTCGGTATTAATTTAAGTTTTTAATAAAATCTGAATATGATAAGGAATATCAAGAAATATAAATTGATTTTTTTAATGTCGATCGTGTTTTTGGCATTAAACAACAGTTGTGATGATTTTTTAGAAGTTGAATCATTAACAAAAATGAGTTCGGATAGATTGTTGTCAAACGAAAATGGTTTAAAAACACTTTTAGCCAATTTGTACAACGCGATCCCTATGGAAGACTTTAACTACCGTCCGGATTACGGCTTCAATCGTCGCGGATGGCAAGGCGGAGCCGGTGAAATGGTCATGACTTCCATGTATACCGATGAAAGCATCTTGAGCAGCGGCAACGGCATTGGTCCGGGGAATTACGCCTTCTTCGACGGCAATACGACCGGTATCAGCGGAAATACAATCTATCAGATCAGTGCTTACGGCAGAAACAGAGATGTCTCCATCTTTCTGAGAAGCATCGAGCAGGCAAAAAACGAAGGTATTATCGACGAAGGAAAATACAATCGTTTATCGGGCGAAGCTCATTTCGTTCGCGCTTATCTCTACTTCGCGCTGGCCAAACGTTACGGTGGTGTCCCCATTATCGACTGGCTTCAGGACGATGATTACAACGGAGATGCCACGCCTTTATTCATTCCCCGCAGTACGGAACTCGACACCTGGAAGTTTGTACTGAGCGAATGTGACCAGGCGATACAGTATTTGCCGACACCGGAAAATTTCGCCTCCGATGACGGCAATCCCCTCTACCGCGCCACCAAATGGGCGGCTTATGCCTTGAAATCAAGAGCAGCCCTCTATGCAGCCTCTCTTGCTAAGTACGGAGGAAGAGTGACTTTTTCCGGCGAAGCAGCCAATCTGAAATTAGTAGGAATGGATGCCTCGCAGGCCGACTTCTTCTACGGTGAGTGTATTTCGGCATCGAAGGCGATTATTGATAATTCCGGGCATTCGCTCTACAAGCCGAATCCTGCCAGCCGCGACGAAGCTGCCAAGAACTACCAGGAAATGTTCATGAATACGCTGGGCGATGAAATCATTTTTGCCAAGACGTATATGGATGGTACCAAACTCAATGACCAGGGGCACGATTACGACATTCGTTACAGCCCCTCGCAGGCCAGTACCGGTTTCCATAAATGGGGACGCTTCTCTCCCAGTCTGGATATAGTTGACTTGTATGAAGATTATACCGACAACGGATCAGGCAAGAGCGCCAGCATAGTCACACGCACCGATGGGAAAGAAAATGAATTCATCAACACCAACTCCCCGCTCGATGCACAGGTAGCAGCCATCCCGTTCGTCAAGTATGACGACCCCTACGAACCTTTCCGGAACAAAGACGCCCGCCTGCACGGCAGTATCGTCGTACCGGGCGGCAAGTACAAAGGCATAACCATCGTGATGCAGGGAGGATTGATCACCAAAAACGGCGAAATCAAGGTCTATCAATCCTACTCCGAAGAAGGGAAAGACGGCAATACCTACTACACCTACGGAGCCGAAAGCTCGGGAGGCTATTCTGGCTTTGCCACCATGACAAGCAGCGACGATGCCAATTTCTCCTCTACGGGTTTCACCGTACGGAAATACCTGGCTGAAGACAAAACAATCGCCGGCCTCGAGCGCAGCTCCTACACGCCCTGGATAGACTTCCGCTTAGCCGAGATTTATTTGAACTATGCCGAAGCCGTCGCAGAGAGCGGCGCCGGCGACAAAACGGCCGCCGCAGCTTACATCAATGCTTTGCGCAAACGCGCCGGGCATACCGATCAGATACCGCTCACGCTCGAAAACGTCCTGAAGGAACGCCGCATCGAATTGGCCTTCGAAGGCTTCCGCCTGGGCGATTTGTTCCGCCGACGCGAATATCATACCTTGGTCAACAATTACCGCAGGCATGCCTTAGTGCAATTGATCGACCTTCGGGAAGACAAACCAAAGTATGTCTTTCTCAGGATGGAACAATTTCACGACGTACTTGCCGGTGGCCGTACTTTCCAGACCATGAATTATTACTACAATATTCCCGGCGTGGGTGTAAGCGGTTTAACAAACAACCCCGGTCGTTAATTTAAAAACAATAGATATTATGATTAAGTTACAACTGAAAAATTTATTGATAATTCTCCTTGCCGCCTTTGCCCTCACAGCATGCGATTTGTTTAAGATTGACAATTACGAAGGCCCCAATGCTTCCTTTAACGGAAGTATCCGAGACATCAAAACAGGTGAATTGGTGGAAACCGATATCCAGAACGGTTCGCGCTTACAGTTTCAGGAGCTGGGATACCCCACCGGGCTTCTTACGCGCGTAGTGAAACAGAACGGCGAATTTCGCGACGATATGTTCTTTGCTGGCAACTACAGTATTGATTTCAATGCCTGCAACTTCTATCCGTTCTTTGTTGAGGAAGTGGTTATAAAGAAAGGCAATAATACCATGGATTTTGAAGTTACACCCTACATACGTGTCAGGAATGTAAATATCGTGAAAGAAGGCAACGCCATTAAAGCAACCTTCAATCTGGAAGCCGGCAGAGACGAAGTCCGCCTGAGCAACGTCTGCCTCTACGCTCATACCGATATCTATGTGGGCGACCAGGTCACTACCTACACTCCGGGAGGTGGAGGCTTCAAACAAGACTTCTCTCCTGCCAAAGTAATCGCAGCATCCGAAACATACACCTTGACCATCGACCTGACGGACGAGGTGAATAAAAACTATTTCCGATACGCGCGTAATTACTATTTCAGGGTAGGCGCCATGGCAGCCATTGCCGAGGGCGGCACAAGCGTCGGCACCATCCGGCGCAACTATGCCCCCTATACGGTCATCAACTTTAATATACAATAATTGATTAATTTCTTTGAAGAGGTGGAAATATTTCCTATTTTCACCTCTTTTTATATAGAACTCTAAATATGTTGAAGAAATTTTTATTTGCTACGATTGGTTGCATCATGTGTACTTCCCTGTATGCCGTGCATCTTGAATCCGTCTATATGGAGCGGCCTGACGATCCCGAGGCGTTTTATTTTACACCGGAAAACTACCCGATAAAGGCCGATGGAAAGACCGACGTTTCGGAAGCCTTGCAGGTGGCCATTAATCAGGTCAAACGCGAGCGCAATTTCGGCATCCTCTTCATCCCTGAAGGGAAGTATTTGATCAGCAAAACCATCTACATCCCCGGAGCCATTCGCTTGATCGGATACGGAAAGGATAGGCCCGAGTTTGTTCTGGCCAAAAATGCCCCCGGATACGACCAGGAGGTGGTCGGCGATAAAGGAAAGGCGAACTATATGTTCTGGTTCACCGGCGGGATTGTCGAAGACGGGCAGACGCCTCGCGATGCCGGAGCCGGTACATTTTACAGTGCCATGTCCAACATCAACCTTCGTATCTCCGACGGCAATCCGCATGCCGTAGCCCTGCGCACGCACTACGCCCAGCACAGTTTTATCAGTCACGTGGCGGTGTATATCGGTAAGGGGAAAGCCGGGCTGTTTGATGTGGGAAATGAGATGGAAAATGTCGCTTTCTATGGGGGCGATTATGGGATTTATACCACCAAGTCCTCGCCCGGCTGGCAGGTAGCCATGATCGACTCCTACTTTGAGGGGCAGCGCCGGGCGGCGCTTCGCTGCCAGGAATCGGGCCTGGCGATGGTGAACCTTCAGGCCCGAAACGTGCCGGTGGTCTTTGATATCGACCCGAACTATGCCGACAGGCTCTTCGTTGAGAACAGCCGTTTCGAGAATGTGAAAGAGGCCGTCGTCGTCGTCAGCAACGAAAACAACAGCAACAACCAGATCACCTTCCGCGACATATACTGCTCCAACGTCCCCGTCTTGGCCCAATATCGCCGCAGCAATACCCAAACCAAGGTGAGCCACAAGACGTACCGCATCAAAGAATACGCCCACGGGCTCCGTATGGACGACATCACTTCGCGCCCCGAATATCGCACCATCCTCGACACGGAGCCTGTTGCCAAACTGCCGCCGGCCTTGGCAAGAGATATCCCAGCCCTGCCGAACATGAAAAGTTGGGTAAACATCCGCAGCCTGGGCGCCAAAGGTGATGATACGACCGACGATACGGAAGTTTTCCAGCAGGCAATCGACAGGTACGAGGTGATTTACGTTCCCCAGGGATGGTACCGCATCTCGGAAACGCTCAAGATGAAACTCAATACACATTTGATCGGACTGCATCCTTTCGGCACCCAGCTGCGTCTGGCCGAGAGTACGCCTGCCTTCAGCGGCTTCGGCTCGCCCAAAGCACTGCTTGAATCATCCGAAGGAGGCACCAACATCCTTAATGGGATAGGCATCAATACGGGAGCTTATAACTACCGCGCTGTAGGCGTGAAGTGGATGGCAGGCGAGGGATCTTATCTAAACGACACGAAGTTTGTCGGTGGACACGGCGGCATGTCGAAACCCCGTCCGGACGAAAGCGCCCAACCGCCGCAAGGCCGGGGAGCCAATCCACAGCCCCCCCGCATCAGCTCGCCCCTAAATCCCATTGCCGCCCAAGGCATGGACCTGGCCTGGGATAATCAATACTGGAGCCTCTGGGTGACCAAGGGAGGTGGGGGGACGATCAAAGACGTATGGACGGCTTCCACCTACGCCGCCTCCGGTCTGTATATGAATAATACCTCAACCCCGGGCCGCATCTATGCCATGTCGCTTGAACACCACGTGCGCAACGAAGCGCGCTTCAAAAACGTCGCCAACTGGAAAATCCTCTGCTTCCAACTTGAGGAAGAAAGCCGCGAAGGCACCGAATGCCAGCCAATAGAAATGGAAGGCTGCAAAGACATCACCTTCGCCAACCTATACATGTTTCGCGTCATCCGCATCAACAAGCCCTATCCCTACTCCATACGGATCTGGGAGAACTGCGAGAACATCGAGTTTATCCACGTACACAATTATTCACAGATTAAATACACCACTGACAACCCGCTGTATGATATTAATAAGGACATCGAAGTGCGCCCCTGGGAATTGCAGCGCCTGCTGATGACGGGTAAAGAGCCACGCCGCGTGGCGCTTACCGACGAGGTGGGTAAAGTGCAGCAGCTGGCCGCAGGCTTCGAATTTGCCGAAGGTATAGTGCGCGACAGTAAAGGGAATATTTACTTTTCCGACCAACGCTTCCGCCGTATTTATCGCTGGTCTGTCGAAACGAACACCCTTTCGCTGGTGTCGGACTTCCCCTGGGAGCCTTTGTCGCTAGGGGTAGATACAGAGGATAACCTGCTGGTGGTCTTCCGCTACCGCCCGCAGCCGGGTTATGTCGTAAACGGATCGCCGGATCGCCCTATCTCCTATCCCGACACACGGGGCACCTCCTTTGCCGGCTACGGTAACAACGCTTTTGAAACAAAAGCCTATTCCATCGACCCGAACAACCCGGAGGAAACGATAAAGGCCTTGCCTAAGGTGCCGATGGGTTCGGTTACGAATGTGCACAAGGCACTTTATCCTTCGAACCGCTGGCGCGACTTTCACGATTTCAATACGGTTGTGATGTTCAAACCCGAATATTGCTTCGTCGCTCCCGACGGCAAGACTATCATCCCCGACCAGTATGATCTGGCGCGCGCTTCCTCGCTGCTGGAAGCCTATCCCGGCAAACCTTTCTATGCTTCGGACGAGTACGACAAGCGGATGGTACGCATGGAAGTGGCGCCAGACGGTACGCTCTCCCGCCTGGAGTACTTCGTTGAATGGGGAGAGTTCGGCTCTGCTGTCGATAAGGAAGGAAATCTGTACGTAGCCGACGGGCAGATTTATATTTTTGACAGGGATGGCAAACCGAAAGGCCTCATCGACGTCCCGGAACGCCCTTCGTCGATTCAATTCGGAGGGAAAGACGGGAATACGCTCTTTATCACCGCTCGCTCACGCCTCTTTAGCGTACGCATAAAATGACGTCGGGAAGCATTGAAGCATTGTGCAGCGTTGCATCAAGTCGAAGTACAACTTTGTAGCGAGATGTTATATAACACTACATTATAAATTATTGATTATAAAGCTATGAGCAAGATTACATTCTATCTGACAATGACGGCTGGAGCTCTATGCTTCGCCTCCTGCACGAAGCAAACAGGCGGGACGGCAGGCGGGTTTCCGCCCATGCCCATGAAGGCGGTTTATGAGAACTCGTTGGAATATGCCTGGTCGCAAAAGCAAGTATATGACTCCAGATTATTGTCGGACATGGAAACGATGGGAGCCTGGGAGCATAAAGGCTTTGGAAGCCTGACTCTATCGGATGCAAATGCCTATGAAGGAAAACGAGCCCTTTTATTGGAATCTCCCACCAAAGGGCCGAACCCTCCGGGGGAAGGCCGTCCCTGGGGTGTTGCGAGCGCGGTGTATAAGGTGGATAAGGAGGATTGGACGGACTGGAACCGCATTTCGTTCCGGATATACCCCGACTTGCCAGGTTTCAAGGTTGTTTCCATCAGCCTCGTCTTCCATAACGAGGGGGAAGACCGCGTGCCGGATTCGTATGAGCGTAATGGTTTAAACTATCAGGTGCTCGATAATCATAAATGGAACAAGGTATATTGGGAGATTGCACACTTGGGCAGAGAAAAGGTGACGGGTATAGAGATACGATACCGTCTGCAGGGCAACGAACCCGGAGCCTCAGAGACCGCCCGCTACTACCTCGATGAGCTCTACCTTGAAAAGGTGGATGCCGACCACTTCGAGGGTTGGGACGTAGCCCCGGGGCAAGTGGCCTACAACCATGCGGGTTATGCCATAGACGCTCCTAAAATGGCTCTGATCTCCGACACCCGGATAGACTCCTTCTACCTGAAAGATGCGGTAACGGGTCGCGTGGTCCGGAAAGGAGGGACGGAGGTGCAGGCAACCCCCATAGGCTCCTTCCGCATAGCCGATTTCAGTGATGTAAATACCGTTGGCACGTATGTACTGGAGGCGGGCAACCTTCGGACTAAGCCCTTCGCCATCGACGCTTTTGCCCGCGTTTACCGGAGCTCCATCCTGAAAACCATCAATCATTTCTACACCCAGCGTTGCGGTTATGCAGTAAAGGACATACACGATGCCTGCCACCTGGACTGGCTCAGCACGCACGGCGACCAAGCAGTTGCCATACACGGCGGCTGGCACGATGCGGGTGATCTCTCGCAAGGCCTGGTCAATACGGCTGAGGCAACCTACGCCTTGCTGATGCTCCGAGAGGCCGTCGAAGACTCAGACTCCCTTTTGGCCTCCCGTCTCCTGGAAGAAGCGCATTGGGGCCTGGACTGGATGCTTAAGACCCGCTTCGGCGACGGCTTCCGCAATGTATGGGCCACAAAAGATATGTGGACGGACGGTATCTTCGGAACGGCGGACGACTTCCACAGCCAGGCGCAGAACAGTCCGCATGCCAACCTCGTCTCGGCCACTGCTGAGGCTGCGGCCGCCCTGGCTTTCCGGACGGAGGATACCTGGCTGTCGGATTACGCCCTCGGCTGCGCTGTCGAAGATTTTACGTTCGGTACCCGGATCGCCGAGCGGGAGATGCATATCGAACTGGCGGGTGCGGCCCTGAACGCTGCCGTGGCACTCTACCGCTCTACCGGCGAAGCGGCCTACAAGCAGGCGGCCGTTTCCTACGCCGACTACATCCTGGAATGCCAGCAGCAGGACGCGCTAAGCGCCGATGTTGCCCTAAAAGGCTTCTTCTACCGCACGCCCTCCAGGCAGACCATCCTGCACTACTCTCACCGGGCGCATGAGCACGACGCCGTGGTAGGCCTCGTCGCCCTGGCGAAGCTCTTTCCCACTGAGGCGGAGAAATGGACGGAAGCCGTCCGGCTATATGGCGATTTCTACAAGGAAATAGCTACCGTCAATGCACCCTACTATATGCTCCCCGCCGGGATATACGACCTCGGGCAGGCCGAAAACGAGACGATGACCGAGCAGATAAAGAGCGGTCTCCCCCTTAGTGAACGTTATTACCTCAGGCGCTTCCCCGTCTGGACTACCTTCCGTGGAAACAGCGGGACGACGCTGACCCAGGCTAAGGGCTTGTCGGTGATTGCACACTTTCTCAAGGATGAGGAGCTCAGGCGCATCGTGTACCGAACGCTAGACTGGCACCTGGGCCTGAACCCTTTCGCCCAGAGCCTGATGTACGGTGAGGGCTACTGTTTTGCGGGGCAATACAGCGTGACCAGCGGCAACCTCGTGGGCGGGCTCCCTGTAGGCGTACAAACGCATTTCAACCGAGACGCACCCTATTGGCCGGCCGAGAACTGTTACAACTGGAAAGAGATCTGGGTGCATCCCTCGACCCGATGGCTAATGTTAATGAGTGATTTTATAGAGTAGAGATATATCGCGTTAATAAACAAGGAATGAATATGAATATGAAAATAAACAGTAAACGATTTATACTTCTGGCTTTGGCTCTCCACAGCTGCTTGCTGTATGCTGCGCATGAGGCTTCGGTCTATACCCAAAAACCCAGTGACCCGGAGGCCTTTTTTTTCACGCCGGAGAATTACAACATCAAAGCTGACGGGAAAACAGACGTCTCCGACGTCCTCCAGGCAGCCGTCAACCAGGTGAAGACCGAGAAAACCTTCGGTATCCTCTTTATCCCGGAGGGGAAATACCTTATCAGCAAAACCATTCATGTGCCATCTGCCATCCGCTTGATTGGCTACGGGAAGAACCGCCCCGAGATCATCCTCGGACGCAACACCCCCGGCTATCAGGAAGGGCAGAACTACATGATTTGGTTCACCGGGGCCATCGCCCGACCCGACCGGCAGCCTCAGGACGCTGGCGCCGGTACGTTCTACAGTGCCCTCTCAAACATCAATTTCCGCATCGAACAAGGTAATCCTGCAGCCGTGGCCATCCGTTCCCACTTCGCCCAGCATAGCTTTATCAGCCATAGCGTCATCCGCATCGGTGATGGAAAGGCGGGGATTTATGACGTGGGGAACGAGGTAGAAAACCTTATGTTCTACGGCGGCGAGTACGGTATCACATCGGGACGCACCTCGCCGGGCTGGCCCATGATGATGGTGGACACCTACTTCGAGGGGCAGCGTAAAGCCGCCGTCCTAACCAGAGAAGTAGGCTTCGCCATCGTCCGTATGCACGTGAAAAACACCCCCGTAGCCTTCGAAATGCAGCAAGGGAGCGTAGATCGCTTGCATCTGGAGGACTCCTATTTCGAGAACATCAGCCGGGCAGGCATTGTAGTGAGTGTAGAGGATAATATGTTCTCGCAGCTCAATGTGCTGAATCTCTGCTGCCGCAACGTCCCTACCTTCGTACACTACCTGCAAAGCGGAAGGAAGGAAGAGGTGAAAGAGCGCCAGTACCACGTCCGAGACTATACTTATGGATTGATAATGTCCGACCTGACGACACCTTCACACTATGAAACCCTTCGCGACATCGTCCCGCTCGCCCGCTTTGAGGTTCCTGTCTCGAACGATATTCCCGCCCTGCCGGCTATGGATACGTGGGTCAGCGTACGCGACTTCGGAGCCAAAGGAGACGGGGAAACAGACGATACCGAAGCCTTTCGCAAGGCCATTGCTCAGCACAAACATATCTATGTCCCCCAAGGCTGGTACCGTATCACGGAAACCCTCAAGCTCCGGCCCGGTACGAAGCTGATAGGCCTTCACCCCTTCGCTACGCAATTTATACTCAAAGAAAGTGAGGCGACCTTTAGCGGCTTCGGTTCGCCCCAACCGGTTGTGGAATCCTCGGAAGGAGGCGACGACATCCTTAATGGCATCGGTATCAACACAGGAGGATACAACTACCGCGCTGTAGGCCTGAAATGGATGGCCGGGGAGGCTTCCTACCTGAACGACGTTAAGTTTGTGGGAGGCCACGGCACCATGCGTAAGCCCAACCCGCTGTCTCAGGAGCCCCAGCAACAAACCCGCAGAATGGCGCCCGCAATCAGTTCGCCCACGTCGCCCGTCGCTGCCCAGGGGTTAGACCTGGCCTGGGATAACCAGTACTGGAGCCTCTGGATCACCCGCAACGGGGGCGGGACGATCAAGGACATCTGGACGGCTAATACTTATGCGACCTCCGGACTTTACGTAAGCAATACTTCGACCCCCGGACGTATCTACGCCATGTCGCTGGAACACCATGTAAGGAACGAGGCGCGCTTCGAGAATGTCGCCAACTGGAAAGTGTACGCCTTCCAGTTTGAGGAAGAAGGTCGCGAAGGCAAGGATTGCCGAATGATGGAAGTGTCTGATTGTAGGCATCTGATGTTTTCCAACCTGTGGATGTACCGTGTCATCCGGGCCTTTACACCGCAGGAATATGGTATCAGGCTATGGAACTGTGAGGATATTCAATTCCGCAACTTGCATAACTATACGCAGATACTACCTGTCATTGAGATTCCTGTCTATGATGTAAACAAGAAATTGCCAGTATATGACTGGGACATTGCCCGTCTGAATGTTTCGGGAAAAGAAACAAGCAAGCGCATCATCGACCATACGTCGGGCACAATCAACAAACTGGCCGAAGGCTTTGACTTTGCCGCAGGTATAACGGTCGACAGCAAGGGGAATGCGTATTTCGGAGAGAACCGCCTCAAAAAAATATACAAATGGGACGTTGCCAAAGAAGCGCTTAGCCTGCTGGCCGACTATCCTTGGAAGCCGTTCACACTCGCCACCGACACGAAGGACAATCTGCTGGTTGTTTTCCGCTATGACCCTCAGCCCGGTTACCTGGTGAATGGCCGGCAGGAAAGCGTTCCGCGCTTGCCCGACGACAACCCGATGTACAGTGGATGGGGAAACAGCGGATGGGCAGCCTGGGCTTATTCCATCAACCCTGAAAATCCGGATGAAACATTCATGCCTCTGCAAAAGATTGCTACGAAGGATGCAGGGAACATCCGCAGGATCATACATCCTGCAAGTCGCTGGAGAGGCGATTTCAACAAAGTGGTAACAACCATGCCCGAATATAGTTTCCTGGCTCCCGACCAGGTGACGATTATTCCCGAAACATATGACTTAAGCCGTTCGGCCGCACTGGTTTCAGTAACTCCTGGGCAAACGGAGCCTCTTTATGTAGTGCATGAAAACATTAAGACAACCGTAAGGCTTGATGTAAATGCCGACGGTACGCTTTCAAACCTGAAGGAAGCATATCCACGTGGTCAGTACAGCAGCGTAACAGATCAAGAGGGTAATGTATATATAGCTGATGGCGAAATATTTGTATATGACAAATCAGGAAAAGAAATCAAGCGTATCCAGCTTGAAGAGCGTCCTATATCACTGGCTATCGGCGGTAAAGATTTTAAGACGCTGTTTGCCACGACGACCAAATCCTTGTACGGTATTCAAATTAACAACTATAAATAAAGGAATATGAAAAAGCTAATTACCGGCATGGCTGTCTTAGCTCTGCTTTTAACAACCCAGTGTACGTCTGCTCCGAAAGAATTTAAAATCAGTTTCGACAGCAGCCACGAAGTTTCCGGACGGAAGTTTGCCATCCGGGACATCAACCCCGACCTGCCCCGTAACTGGGATGAGTATAATTATGTAGTACTGGAGTTCCGGATCACCACAGCTCAACGTTTTCACGTAGGATTTACCACCGACTACGGATATAACGAATTACGTGTAATGAGTTATCTGCCTAATGGCTGGAACAAACTGGCTATCCCTCTGAAGTTCTATCGCCGGTTGCCGGATGCCAGAATCGATCTGGCAGCAACCTTCAATCAGCCACGGTACACCGGATGGATCAACCTGGGTGGCAAACGCGGCGAGCTCCATGGCATCGATTCCATTGGTATCCGCATGCGCGTACCTATCGGTAATCCAGAATTGGAAATTCGCTCCATTACGCTTACGGTGGATGATCCGGGCGACGAGTATCTGGAAGAAATATATGCTGTTGATGAGTTTGGGCAACATAATCTGGTACAATACGAGGAGAAAATCGCTTCGCTGGAACAATTGCAAGACGAATGGAGCGCCGAAGACAAGGAAATGGAAGGCATTCAGCCGGATTACAATTATTCTAACTATGGCGGCTACCTGCAAAAACAAGTAAAAGGCTCCGGATTCTTCAGGACGGAAAAGATAGATGGACGCTGGTGGTTTGTCGATCCTGACGGTTATTTGTTCCTTTCCCATGGCGTCGACTGTGTGAATCCCGGAGGAGGCGGTCATGCCAACAACCTGGACAAACGGGCAAACCTGTTCAGGGAACTACCTCCCGAAGCGTTCAGACAAAGTGTCCGCAATCGCCCATCCGCATCCTACGGAGCCTGGAATCTCTACCGCCGCTATGGGGAGGATTACCGGGCAAAAGCGAACGAGATGGTCGTCAAACGTATGGACTGGTGGGGGTTGAACACCATTGCCAACTGGTCGAACGCAGAGGTGTATAACCTGAAAAAGAAAGCCTATACCCTCCAATTACGCGGATTAGCCATGGATGGCAACCTGATGGGACTTGCCGATGTATATGCTCCCGGTTTTGCAGCCAGAATAGATTCGGGTATGAAAACATACCTGCCTGCGAACAAAGATAATCCCTGGGTTATCGGCTATTTCGTAGGAAATGAACCATCGTGGCTGGGACAGGAAGCTCGCCTTTGCGATCTTATCCTTGAAGGCGAATCTCGTCCTATCAAAACAGCATTGGAGGAATACTTGCAGAACGGCGGTAGTACGCCGGAAGGCAAAAAAGAATTTATCTACCGTACTTTTAATACCTTCCTGCAAACCGTAAATGCGACGATGAAACGCTATGATCCTAATCATCTGAACCTGGGCATCCGCTTCGGTAATCTGAACGAATTAGACGAATCGCTTATGGAGATTTGTCGCAATGCTTTCGATGTTCTTAGCTTCAACTGCTATGCCCTGGAGCCGGATAAGGAAATGATGGATCGCGCCCTGCGCCTTACCGATACCCCCATGATTATCGGAGAATACCATTTCGGAACAATTGACAGAGGTATGGCACAATCTCTATGGCAGGTAGGAAACCAGCAGCAACGAGGCGTAGCCTATCGTTATTATACCGAACGAGGATATGCTCATCCCGGATTGATTGGCACAGCCTATTTCCAATGGTGCGACCAGGATCTGATGGGACGTGCTTCGGACGGCGAAAACTATAACTGTGGCCTGATAGACGTGACCGACCGTCCTTATAAACATCAGGTAGAAGCCATGATGGAAACGGCTAAACGCTTATACGACGTCCATTCCGGTACGATTCAGCCTTTCAGCCAGGCGCCGGAAAAAGCCCGAGGACATGGCAGTATCCCCGATTACTGGAATGAATAAAAATAACAGACAGACAGACAGAACTAACAACATGATTATCTATTTATGAAGCATATTATAATGATACTCATCGCGTCTGTATTCAGCGGGACATTCATCCCGGCAGACGCTCAGGCGCAAGTAAAATTACACGAAGGCAGTCAGGTAATAAAAACCTACATACAGACGCCACCCAATGTGATGCCTCGTTTTTACGAAGGCCGTAACCACCAGGGAGTGCAACGCCGGATTTATCCCTACCCGTTCGACGACGGACTGACTACGAAAACAGAGCATGTCAGCTATCCAATGCTCTCTCTCGAAAACGAATACATTCAACTCAAGATAGCGCCGGAACAGGGTGGCCGTATTTATGCCGCTTACGATAAGACGAACGGTTACAATTGGTTCTATGAAAACCATGTTGTCAAACCTTCCCTAATCGGTATGGTCGGTAATTGGCGTTCCGGTAGCCTGGCATGGGGTTATCCGCACCATCATGGTCCCACCACGGTTGAAAATATGGATTATGAGATTGAAGAACACGCTGACGGCAGCAAGACGGTCTGGATTAACAATACTGAGCGGCTTCAACGTGTCAATGTATTGATAGGCTATACGATTTACCCGAATTCGTCGGTTGTTGAGATGACCATCAATCCGCGTAACAGGACTGCTTTAGAAAATTCGTTCCTTTTCTGGGCGAATCCGGCTGTTCATTGCGACTCGGCTTACCAGGTAATATTCCCGCCATCCGTACAATATGTGACATTCCACGGAAAACGTGATATGACGGCATGGCCCATCGCCGACAGCCGTTACAACAACTACGATTTCACAGGAATGGATGTCAGTTGGTGGATGAACACGCATGTTCCTTCATCATTCTTCTCATGGGACCCGCGCGAAGACTATTTCGGAGGTTACGACCACAACCTTCAGGCCGGCACAGCATGGGTTGGTAACCATTATGTTTCTCCGGGTATGAAATACTGGGCCGACGGCAACAACGCCAACGGCCTTAAAACCAATCAGGGTCTTACGGATAACGACGGTCGTTATATCGAACTTATGGCTGGTTTCTATACCGACAACCAGCCCGATTACAGCTGGTTGGAACCCTATGAAACCAAATTCGGGAAAATGATATGGTTCCCCATACGTGAACTGGGCGGTTTGAAGTATGCCAACCGTAACGGTGCCCTGAATTATGAGATAAAAGGCTCCGCTGTAGAAGTAAGATTAAATACAACTTCTCCTCACAAGGCCGCTAAATTCGTATTGAAAGGCAAGGGAAAAGAAATAAAGACCGAAACTATCGGTATCAGCCCCGCCGAACCACGCAAGATAAATGTCGTACTGCCCGCAGGCATCGTTGAAACAGACCTCGACATGGCGCTCTACGACGCAAACGACCAACTTATTCTGGCTTATATTCCTGAGGAACATGTATATCCTAAGCAGGAAAAACCCAAAGCCTTAGGAACATTCCCCGAGCCGGCCGATATGAAGTCGGTAGAAGAGCTGTATCTCACAGGGCTGCGTATAAATCAGTTCCACAGCACAATGGACCCGATGCCTTACTACCGGGAAGCTCTCAGCCGCGATCCGGATAACTCCGACGTTAATACCCAACTGGGCATCCTTGCTATTAAAGATCACAATTGGGAACAGGCAGAGAAGTATCTTCGTATAGCGGCAACGCGCTTGAAGATGAACTATACACGTCCTAAGAATTGCGAAGCGCTATATTATCTGGGTATCGTTCTTCAGGAATTAGATAAAATAGACGAAGCTTACGACTGGCTTTATCAATCTACATGGGGATACGCATGGCATACAGCCGCCTATTACCAGCTGGCTGAGATTGATTGCCGGCGCGGCAATTACACAATCGCCCTTGATCATGTGAACCGTTCGCTTTCTACTAATGCAGACAATATCAAGGCATTGAACCTAAAAGGCTTAATTCTTCGCAAACTAGGCGCCGAGGCTGAAGCGCAGGCCTGGTTCGAAACCGTTCTGGAAAAGACCAAAATCAATTATATGGCGATGAACGAACTGATTTCGATGAATATGGCTAAAGGGAATAAAACCCAAACAGATTCCTGCCTTAAAAAACTGTCAGGCTGGATGCATGAGGATATTCAGGCTTATCTCGAGTTTTCAACAGAATATATGTCGGCAGGCGCATACAACGAAGCGATAGACCTTCTTAGCCGTATGGAAGCTAAAGGTAATATGTTTCCTCTGCTCTATTACTATCTCGGTTATCTGAACGAAATACAGGGCGATGCAAATAAAGCGCTTGCATATTACAAGAAAGCCGATACAATGCCTTCAGACTACTGTTTCCCGTTCCGCTCAGAAGAAGTTGTTATACTGAATCATGCAATGGCTATGGATGCCGGTGGCGCTAAAGCTCCTTATTATCTTGGTAATCTTTATTTCGAACATCAACCTCGTAAAGCAATAGAGCTTTGGGAAAAATCGGCTAAGCTTGATCCTGCGTTCTATATTATTCACCGGAATTTAGGACTCGCATACAACGAAATTGACAAGGATTACGCGAAGGCCCTTACAAGTATGAAGAAAGCAGCTGAAGTTTACAGCGGGGATGCCCGCCTGTTGTTCGAAATAGACGGCCTTAACGAGTTGAATAAGGTATCCCCACAGGATAAATACGAATTTCTTATGGCTAACTATGCTACTGTAATCAAACGCGGCGAAACCTTATTGCGCCTGATTACCCGTGCAGTGGAGTATGGCAAATACGAAGAAGCATTGAGAATGCTGAAAACAAATAGTATATCCGAAACCGAAGGTTCGCGTGATATCCAGAATGCCTACCTCAATAGTTATACGCTCCGCGCCCTTGCAGAAATTAACAAGAAAGAATACGATAGTGCAATGAAGGATATAGACGCTGCCCTGGCATACCCTATCGGCTTGTATGGCCGCGGAAGATACGCACAACTCTATTATCTGGCGGGGCTTGTTTACGAATCGCGAGGCAACCATACTAAAGCACAAGAATCATATGAAAAAGCGATGCAGGTGGAAACCGAACGAGGCGATGACCGCGAGTTCGATTACTACAAAGGTCTTGCTCTAATCAGGATGAACAAGCCTGAAGAGGCGAAAAGTCTATTTCAAAGAATGTTGGGCGACACAGCTGACAACAGCGCATACACGCAGTTTGGCGGACAACGTACCAGTGTGGCACAACAGGTGACCAACCACTATATGACTGGATTGGGCTATATGGGACTGGGAGAGAAA
>JAISZA010000225.1 GCA_031269535.1 Tannerellaceae bacterium | reverse complement strand
GGCGGTGCTGCTGCCACTCCTCCATTGGTTGGCGGCGGAGGAGTTATTTTGGCTACGACTACATTTTCATTTTGAGTAGCCGGCAGGGTAGCAGAGACTGCTTTCTCGCTTTTCTCGATACGATTTCTTTTTTTTCGTCCGCCGGATCCTTTCTTTTCGTTTCCGGTATCTTCAGCTTTTTCAACATGGGCGCTTGCCTCGTTTTCTTCTTTTAATTCTTTTGCCGGCGGCATCTCTGTTGGCGTCGGAGGTACAATCGGGTTCAGGCTGTCAGAATCCTCTTTTGCAGCTCCTTCTTTTGCAGTTCCCTCTTTTACAGGCGTTGTTTTTTCCTGTCTGGGAGCAGAAGCCCTGGCATTCTTTCTTGTTTTAGTCTGCCTTTCTACTTTCTGGGCTTCCTTTTTTTTCGCTTTCTGAGCTTCTTTCTCTTTGGCTTTTTCTACCTGAATCCCTGCAATAGATATCGCCTGTTCGTCGAGTATTCTGTAAACAAGTTCTTCTTTTTTAAAGGAACTAACCTTTTTTATACCTAACTCTCCCGCTATCTTTTGTAGTTCGGGCAGAAGTTTTTCGTTAAGTTCTAGAATATTATATTTCTGCATATTTAAGAAATGTGTAAATCTGAATTGTGAAATAACGTCTTGGACATAAAATAACACACAATAAAGTTTCTGTGTATCTTAGTTATGATGTTTTTTATAAATAACCGGATTTGCTTAGCTAACTTGAATGATTAGTAACACATCTGCGGAGTAATTTGCGCAAAGGTAAAAATATTTTAGAAACTATGCTGCATCTTCTCTGAAAAATTTCACAGAAAGGATATTTTTTGTTGTTTTACTTATCCGGAAGCGTTCATCTGTCCGTTCTCCTACTATCCATATAATGTTGTTGCCGCTGCACAGCAACCATGCCTGTTCCTTATCCAGGCGGCTGTATTTATGGTCGGAAAAGTAATCGCTCAGCTTTTTGCGTCCTTTCATTCCAAAGGGGATGAACCAATCTCCCGGTTGCCAGGTACGCAGGGTGAGAGGGAATGTTAATTTGTTATAATCAAACAAGGCGGTGGACTTATTTCTTTCAAGACAAAACGTCTGATCAGCAATTAGTTTCCGGAAGGAGAGGTTTACCGGGCCATACCATCTGTCCCCGGCTTCCGCTTCGATTGTATAGACCTCTGTGTGTGTATCTTCAAGAGCTGATAGCAGCAGGAAGTTTCGGTCTTTTATCAGGCGATGGGAGGAAGAATAAAATATTTTTCCGGGTTCTTTATCCAGGGCGGCAAAGATCGCTTCCGTTACCGGGCGGGTAAAACGAAAAGGCGTGAGCAATTCGTAAAGAATAGCTTCAGGAGAGGGCAACTGCAACAGCTCTGCAATAGAGATGCGATTGTTTTCTTTCATAAGACTTGTCCGGGCCTTCTCTACGACAGACTGATAGATACCTTCCACTGCCGAAAGGTGTCCGGAGGTACGTGCGACCGCCTCTTTTACCGAGGGATTGATTTCTTCAAGCAGGGGCAGTATGCGGAGGCGGATAAAGTTACGGGTGTATGTATCCGACAGGTTGCTGCTGTCGGTTACATACGCAAGCTGTTCTTTTTCTACCCATGCCCGGATGGCTTCTCTGCTGATGCCCAGAAGGGGGCGGACGATAAAACCATTTTTCGGCTGTATTCCCCTCAGGCCTCTGATACCCGTTCCCCGTATGAGGTTCATCAGAAATGTTTCCACATCATCGTCTCTGTGATGGGCAACGGCAATAGCCTGAGCATCCAGGCGTTCGCGTAGCTCTTCGAACCAGGTATAGCGCAATTCGCGCGCGGCCATTTCCACAGAGATATGTTTCTCAGAGGCGTATGAGCGGGTATTAAAATCTGTTTTATGAAAAGGTATGCCCCACCTGTGTGCGAAGTTTCCAGCGAAGGCTTCGTCTCTGTCCGACTCTTCATCCCGCAGATGGAAATTACAATGTGCGGCAATACAGCGGTAGCCCAAACGCGACAATATACTCAGCAGCGCTACCGAATCGCTTCCCCCGCTGAAGCCTGCTATTACCGGTTTACTACCGGATAATAACTGGTGTTTGTCGATGTATCTACGGACAGTCGGAAGCATTTTCAAGCTCAAATCACTCCGGCCAGCTCAGGGTCTATCATAATACGTCCACAGTATTCGCAGACGATGACCTTTTTACGGAGTTTGATATCCATTTGTTTCTGAGGCGGGATTTTATTGAAGCAGCCCCCGCAGGCGTCGCGCTGGATATATACAATAGCCAACCCATTGCGTGCTCCTTTACGAATGCGTTTAAAAGCAGCCAGCAGACGCGGTTCGATCGAGGCTTCCAGTTTCTTGGCTTTTTCTCTCAGTTTTTCTTCTTCCTGTTTGGTTTCAGAGATGATCTCTTCCAGTTCGCCGCGCTTTTGTGCCAAATCAGCTTTGCGTCCTTCCAGGTTTTCGGTAAGGTGGGCTATTTCCGTTTTTTTATTGGTGATAGCTTCTCCGAATTCACGGATTTTCTTTTCCGAAAACTCAATTTCAAGTCCCTGAAACTCGATTTCTTTGGAAAGGTTGTCGAACTCACGGTTGTTGCGCACGTTATCCAGCTGGTTTTTGTATTTCTCAATCAGAGCGGTTGAATCGGCTATTCTGTTCCGTTGTGCGATCACGGCCATTTCATTTTCTTTTATTTCGGCCTGATAGTTGCTCAGACGTGTTTCCAGACCGGCTATCTCATCTTCCAGGTCTTGTACTTCTAGAGGAAGCTCACCACGGACTGTTTTTATTTTATCAATTTCAGTGACCATCGTCTGAAGCTGATAGAGGGTAGAGAGTTTGTCTTCGACCGTATATTCTTTTTCAACTGTTGTTTTCTTTGCCATTCTATAAATATTTAACTGGGTTTGAATCTGCATTCGAAAGATGCAGCGCAAAAGTAGGGAATTTTTTTGATATTATCTTATAAAAGATATCTTTTGTGCATATTTCAGACTCGTAATGGCCGATAATGGCCAGCAATAGCTTGTCTTCCACATCGTAAAAGTCGTTGTATCGGGCCTCGCCGGTGATAAACACATCGGCTTCCGAAGCAATCGCTTCCGGGATCAGAAAAGCGCCGCTGCCGCCACATACGGCTACTTTGCGGACAGCTTTTCCCGTAAAGGCGGAGTGTTGGATGCAGGCCGGCCGGAAGCATTCTTTTATCCGTAACAGGAAGCGGGGTGCTTCTTCGCTTTCGGGCAGTTCGCCCACGATACCTGAACCCACCGTATCCCAGTTGTTGCTCAGGGGATAGAAATCGAAGGCCGGCTCTTCGTAGGGATGCGCCAGGTGTAAAGCGCGCAGGGCTTCGTCTTTCCTGAAAGCAGGGAGGATGGTTTCGATGCGCACTTCCTTTTCGTGATGCAGCTTGCCGGGCTCTCCACAGAAAGGCTGGCAAGCGGCGCCTGCACGGAAGGTACCTTCTCCATTCAGGTTGAAACTGCAGGAATCGTAACGACCGATATGCCCGGCGCCGGCAGTGAACAAGGCCTGGCGGACGGCACCGGCAAAGGATTCCGGCACAAAAGTGACCAGCTTCAGCAGGATATTCTTCTGCGGACTGAGGACGCGGATGTTCTGAAGTCCGATCAGACCGCCCAGATACTGGTTTACTCCATCTGCCGCATGATCGAGGTTCGTATGGGCAGCATAGATCACCAAATCGTGTTTACAGGCTTTTATCATGCAGCGTTCGACATAATTCCTGCCGGTAAGCGACTTAAAGGGTTTGAACGCCAGAGGATGGTGAGCAATAATCAGGTTGCATCCTTCCCTGATTGCCTCCTCTACGACCGCCTCCGTCACATCCAGACAGAGCAGCGCCCCCGTAGCCTCCCGGTTCACATCGCCGGTCTGCACGCCCGCATTATCGAAAGCTTCCTGCAATGGCAGCGGGGCATATTGCTCAATCTCTCTGAGAATCTCCTTGATCTTCATAATCTTATTCACTTAATGCGGGACAGACAGGGCGAGGTGCAGCTCGTCTAATTGTGCCTGGGCAATCGGAGAGGGGGCGTCTATCATGACGTCGCGTCCGGAATTGTTTTTGGGGAAGGCGATGCAGTCGCGGATAGAGTCGAGGCCGGCGAAGAGGGATACCCAGCGGTCGAGCCCGTATGCCAGTCCACCGTGAGGGGGAGCGCCATACCTGAAAGCGTTCATCAGGAAACCAAACTGCGCCTGCGCCTCTTCTTCGGTAAAGCCCAGCAGGCGGAACATTTTATTCTGCAGGGCGCTGTCGTGAATACGAATAGAGCCTCCGCCTACTTCCACTCCGTTGATCACCATATCGTAGGCATTGGCGCGGACGGCTCCCGGATCGCTGTCGAGCAGGTGGATGTCTTCCGGTTTCGGAGAAGTAAACGGGTGGTGCATGGCATAATAACGCTGATCGTCTTCGTTCCATTCCAACAGAGGAAAATCCGTCACCCACAGACAGGCAAAGGTATTCTTGTCGCGAAGCCCCAGCTGGTTACCCATCTCAAGGCGCAGTTCGCTGAGTTGCCGGCGTGTTTTCATTACATTATCTCCCGAAAGTATCAGCAGCAGGTCGCCCGGCCGGGCGGAGAAAGCCGCTTTCATCCGCTGCAATACTTCCTGCGGATAAAACTTATCTACGCTTGATTTCACTGTGCCGTCGTTCTCCACGCGAGCATACACCAGGCCTTGGGCGCCTATCTGCGGGCGTCTGACGAAGTCGGTCAGGGCATCTAATTGCTTACGGGTATAGCCGGCGGCGCCTTCGGCACAGATACCTCCGATGTAGGCGGCATGGTCGAAAAGGGCAAAGCCGGCGCCTTTCAGTATATCCTCCAGCTCGACAAACTTCATACCGAAACGGGTATCCGGTTTGTCCGAGCCGTAGTATTTCATTGCCTCTTGCCAGGTTATGCGCGGGAAGGCTTCGTCTATTCCGATGCCCCGGATAGTCCGGAAGAGGTGTTTCGACAGGTCTTCGAACATGCTCAGCACATCGTCCTGTTCGACAAAGCTCATTTCGCAGTCTATCTGCGTAAACTCCGGCTGGCGGTCGGCGCGCAGGTCTTCGTCGCGGAAGCATTTAACGATCTGGAAATAGCGGTCGAAGCCCGATACCATAAGCAATTGCTTAAAGGTCTGGGGCGACTGGGGGAGGGCGTAGAACTGCCCCGGATTCATGCGCGAAGGCACCACAAAATCGCGTGCTCCTTCCGGTGTGGAACTGATCAGCACAGGTGTTTCCACCTCTATAAAGCCTTGTTTGTCGAGGAAGCTGCGTATTTCGATAGTCATCCGGTGGCGCAGCTCCAGGTTCGAGCGTACGCTGTGGCGCCGCAGGTCGAGGTAGCGGTATTTCATACGCAGGTCGTCGCCGCCATCGGTATCGTCTTCAATCGTGAAAGGAGGGGTAGCTGCCGCATTCAACAGGTTTAGTTCCGATACAATCAGTTCTATCTCTCCTGTGGGGAGGTGGGGGTTTTTGTTCGAGCGTTCTTTTACGGTACCCTTTACCTGTACGACATATTCGCGGCCCAGCTTATTGGCTTTTTCGCAGAGGCCGGCGTTTATTTCCTGGTTAAATACTAATTGGGTGATGCCGTAGCGGTCGCGTATGTCGATAAAGGTCATACCTCCCATTCTACGGTTTTTCTGCACCCATCCGGCCAGGGTTACCGTCTGCTCCACATCCGAAGCCCGCAGTTCGCCACAAGTTCTCGTTCTATACATATTATATATATTTACTGAATGAATTAACGCCGCGAATTTACGGAAAATAAACAAAAGCGGGCTGAAAAGATGAAATGAATTCATCTCTTCAGCCCTGTTTAAAAATAAAAAAATCCCCCCTCTCTGAGTTTTTATTTGATTGACAGTCACATCCCCTGTGAATCCGTAGGAATATCCGCCTGCACAAACGCGCCCCTTCCTGCCGCCCAGCAGGCAGTAAGAACAACTACATCCTTTTTTTCACCGGAATGAAAGGGTATAAAATAAAAAGCAATAAACAGAAGACCATTGAACTCTCCATAAAATGAATATAATTTCTGACAGGAAAATAAAACCTTTACATTTAATCTGGAGCAAAAATATGTCTATCTATATATAAAATCCAAAATATTCTGCTTTTTTTCAGTCCCATCCCGTTTTTTTCAGTCATTTGTCCAACCAGGGTCAAACAGCTATCCGATCAGGGATGCATTTGACTACGTCGGTTTTCATCGTCATTGCGAGGTACGAAGCAATCCAGGGTGCCCGCTCTATCGTCATTGCGAGCGGAGCGAAGCAATCCAGGTTTTTGTAACGTTTATTTCCTGACAACGCCTATGAGTTTCCTCCGGTAAAGCCGGAGCGAGCAATATTGCGTGTGGCGACTTTAGATATTGTCGTTGTGCCAGGCCGATGGCACAAACATTGGCTAGTAATGTACGATTATACAATTCAGATTGCCACATCGTCATTACGGGCCGTCCCTGCGAAAGGGAGGGTGAAGCAATCCGGACCGGGCACCCTGGATTGCTTCGTACCTCGCAAAGACAAATGCCTGACGTCAGGGAAACGGCTCATCTCAGGGACGGTCTCCCCGGCTCTGTGGAAACGACCTGGGTATAATGAACAAAAATCACTTGTAATCA
>JAISZA010000218.1 GCA_031269535.1 Tannerellaceae bacterium | reverse complement strand
GCGCAAGTCCGCGCCGCCAATCGGCGGCAGCTTTCCCCCCGGGGAAATTGCTTGCCGACATTTGACGGAAGCTTTCCCCCCGGGGAAATTTCTTGCCGGCAATTGTCGGCAGCTTTTTTCCCGGGGAAATTTCTTGCCGGCAATTGTCGGCAGCTTTCCCCCCGGGGAAATTTCTTGCCGACAATTGTCGGCAGCTTTCCCCCCGGGGAAATTTCTTGCCGACAATCTCCGGCAGCTTTTCCCCCGGGAGGAATCCTTGCCGGAGATTTCCGTCCTTGCGAGGTACGAAGCAATCTAGGGGGCGCCCGGCTCTGGATTGTTCACCCCCGGGTCGCAATGACAATGCGACAATTTGAATTGAAAATCGACGTAGTCAAATCTTAGTTGCACACACTCACCTGACTTTTCCGAAGAATCGAATCCCCTGCTTATTAAATGCAGAATGAAAAAAAACAGCTAAAATATGGCAAGCCAGGTAAAAAGAGACAGGTGGTCTTTCAGTTTGGTGCGCAGCAGTTCAATCACTTTTTGTTTATAGCGGCCGACGGACTTGACGCTTAGCTGCATCTCATGGGCTATTTCTTCATAGGTTTTCTCGTTGAAGAAGTGTTCGATAAATACCGTGCGATAGGTGTCGGGCAGTCTGTCCAGCGTGTCGTATAGCATCTGATATAATTCATCCACCATGTAGATGCTATCCGGCTGGGTGTCATAAATAGGGGGGTGTTTACGCATCATTTCTTCATAGTTCCATTCATATTCCTGATGTTTCAGGTAATTGAGGCAATTGTTTTTTACACACATCTTCACATAGCCAATCTCTGTCTCTGATGATAAATCAAAAGAATCCATTTTCTCCCATAAAGACACAAAAACATCCGAAACAACATCCTCCCGTATTTCCCGATCCTCTATGAATCGCTTTGCATATAAACAGAAAGGAGCGTAATAATTTTCATATAGTAGCCTGAAACTCTCTTTCTTGCTCTGAATATTCATGGCTGTTTTTATCTGATGTGTCTGCAAAGATGCAAAAATTATTTGATTTTTCTGTCCTTTTTTTACAGCTCAATTGTATTATTTTATATAACTGTTGAATAATGGAGAAATCAGACACCGAATTACTGCTTAAAAAAGCACAGGCACTGGGAGAGGATATTAAAGAAGTGGAATCGATTGACGCCATGCAAGCTTATGAGCGGGCACAAGTAAGACTCCGGTCTATCAGCAAAAGACTGATCTACAATCGTCTTATGCGCTACGCAGCCTTTCTTACCCTGCCACTATTGTTAACTTCATTCATTTTCGGATATCTATACTTCCAGAAACCCGAATCTGCTGAAACGTATGCAGAAATCAGTACTTCGGCGGGAATCATTACACGCTACGAACTTCCCGACCATTCCGTGGTCTGGCTCAATTCGGGCAGCAAGCTGCGCTTCCCAACCGTGTTCCGGAACGACAACCGGAATGTAGAACTCGCGGGAGAGGCTTATTTTGAAGTGGAAGCCAATCCCCGGCAGCCTTTTTACGTGAACACATCCAGCGGTTTGAGCCTGTACGTCTATGGAACGAAGTTTAACGTTTCGGCTTATGAAGACGACGGATGGGTTGAAACGGCCCTCGAAGAAGGGAAGCTACGGGTTGCCGTGTCTGATAAGAAAACGATCGAATTAATGCCCGGAGAGCATTTGGTCTATGACAAACGAACGGGGGGAGTGACCCAAGGCAATATTGACATCTATGTCCGGACTGCCTGGAAAGACGGCAAATTGATCTTCCGGGACGCTTCGCTGGAAGATATCTTCAAGCAATTGGAACGACGGTTTAATGTGAAAATAGAATTCAACAACCTGAATGGGAAAGAATATAAATACCGGGCAACTTTCCGCAACGAGACACTGACGCAGATACTCAATTATCTGGCGAAATCGGTACACCTGAAGTGGCACACAGAGGAGATTGAGCAACAGAAGAATGGCTCTTTCCCGCAAATGAAGATCATCATTGACTTATACTGAATATCTGATAACTCATAAAAACAATCGCCTATGGAATAACACAAAAGAAAGAAAGAAAAGGAAGAGAACTGCTGACACAGCCCGTCTTCCCCATTTTTAAAACTCCCGGTACAGGGTATTGCAAACGCTGACCGGAATCAATCAAGTATATTTTAGAGATAAACTTAATTAATACAAAGTTATGAAATTTTTTTATTCGATGGTCGTATTACTATGTAAATACACCTTAATTTTAAAACTTCCCCGAATCATGAAGATTAGTGTGGCACTACTTTTTAGTGCGTTCCTGCAACTTTCCGCCATGAACGGATATGCGCAAAAGGCGCGGATTTCAATCTCAATGTCCAATGCTTCTATCGAAGAGGTGCTGAACAAAATAGAGGAAAACTCAGAATTTGTGTTCCTCTATAACGACAAAACGATTCAGAAAAATCGTATGGTCTCTGTTCTGAATAAGTCCGGTAAAATACCTGAGATACTGGATGATATTTTCAATGACACGAACATAGCCTACACCATTGTGGACAAACAGATCATCTTATCGACCACCAAAATGCAGGTGGTACAGCAAGAGGAACGAATCCGTGTATCAGGTATTGTGAAAGATCAGAGCGGCGAGCCTCTGATCGGTGTAAACATTAAAGTGAAAAACGTGGTGGCCGGAACTATTACCGATGCGGATGGCCGTTTCACTTTATCCGTCAAAAGAGGAGACCTACTGGAGTTTTCGTACATCGGGTATGCTCAAACATCGGTAACGGTCGTCAACGACAAGGAATTAACCATTGTTTTAGAAGAAGACTTCCAAGCCATTAACGAGGTGGTCGTGACTGCGCTGGGTATCAGGAAAGAACAGAAAGCCGTGGGATACGTAACACAAAAGCTATCGGGCAACAATCTGATCCAGGCAAATTCGCCGAACATCGGTAGCGCGCTATCCGGAAAACTGGCGGGTGTGAACATCAACAATGCCAATCAGTTGGATGGTGGTTCCACACGTATCGTTATTCGTGGTAACAATAACATACAAGGCAACAACCAACCTCTGATCATTCTGGATGGTATCCCTATTGAGAACAACGCGGATCTGGATATCGCTTCGGGAAGTATCAATGAAAACACAGGAACTCCGAAGCGGGATATGGGAACCGGACTCAACTTTATTAATCCTGCCGATATTGAGGATATGACTGTCTTGAAGGGCCCTGCTGCCGCCGCACTGTATGGCGCACGCGGAGGTAACGGGGTGATTCTTATTACGACAAAGAAAGGT
Source organism: Tannerellaceae bacterium (assembly GCA_031269535.1). GTDB lineage: Bacteria > Bacteroidota > Bacteroidia > Bacteroidales > Tannerellaceae > DFXE01. The sequence continues at coordinate 22,829 of JAISZA010000218.1, read as the reverse complement.
TCTAAAAAGGAAGGTTTGGGGATTGACTATTCTTATACGGCAAAGATGACCAATCCTTACCGGTATCAGAAAAAACAAACTGACTTCGGTTATGGCGGTCCTCAATACTCTATGTACACCGCGAATACCGAACTGGAAAAGAATGCCGACGGAGTTTATATGTATCCGCGCAACGACTGGGGCGGACGCTATGCCGGTATCTACGGAACAATGCCCGGCGGCAAAATGACCTGGGAATACTTCGACTGGCATCCCTACGCCACTACATGGGGCGCGAAGATTGAAGGACAGAATGTGCTTTGGTGGGACGGCGAAATGCGCAAATATGAACCTCAGCCAGACAATCAGAAGTATTATTACGACAACGCCTTGTCAACTACACACAATGTCTCTTTCTCGAACGCGGGCGACTTCGGTAGCGTACGCGTAGGACTCAGCCATGCAGACAACGAGGCGGTGGTGCCCAACAGCGACTACAAGCAGACGACGGTTACCTTGGGTTCAAACATGAACATCTCCAAACGCATCAAAGCGGAAGTGATGGCGTCTTACAATGACTACAACCGACACAATATCTTTCAATTGGGTAATCAGAATACTTCGTTTTCCAAATTCGGATACCTGTTCCCCGGCGATTACATCCCCGAACTGGATTATAAGTATTATAAGAAAGAGGATGGCAGCAAACAGGATTTGAATCAGGTCTATGCGCAACGCGGTTATCCCTATGGCGAAGGCGCCAACATCTTTTGGGAGATGTATGAAAACAACTATGACATGCAGCGCAACCAGCTTTTAGGCTCGATTAAATTGGATTATGAAGCGACAGACTGGCTTCGTTTTATGATTCGCACCACCCTGGATTTCAACAATACAGATATCGCGCAGCGCAATAAACCAACCGATATCGAAGGAACGCAAGGCTTTTATTACCGGAATCTTGGAAAAGATAGGGTTATGAATTCGGATGTAATGGGGACCTTGCACAAAGAGGGGTTGTTTGCCGACAGATTCGATGTCAACTTTACGGCAGGAGCTACCCGATGGGATAGAAAAATGTATGGTATGAGCGCCTCAAGCGGAGAACGTTTCAAAGACCCATGGATATACAACTTCTCTAATTACGACCTCTCTTACCAAAGCGAAGCCATCATGTCCAGACAGGTTCCCGAGGAAAAACAATTGCATAAGCGTATCAACTCGATTTACGGATTCCTGGACCTGGATTACAAAGACTTGCTCTATCTGCAGGTGACGGGACGTAACGACTGGTCGTCAACCCTGCCTACCGGAAGCAATTCTTATTTCTACCCCTCTGCTTCGTTGAGTTTTGTGTTCAGCGAGCTGATCGGACGCAAACCGGTATGGTTTAACTTCGGTAAAGCCAGGGTTGCCTACGCGAGCGCCGCCACGGATACCGATCCTTACCAGGTCATCCAGACATATAGCTCCGGCTCATTCGCAGGCTATCCGACCCATTCATTAAAGAATGTGCTTCCTCCCTTGAATTTAAAGCCACAACGCTCTAACTCATTTGAAGCCGGATTGGCCATGTCTTTGTTTAACTACCGTTGGGATATCGACTTTACATTCTATAACACACAGTCGTACGAACAGATCATGACCGCTCCTATTCCTCAGTCTTCCGGCTACAACAGCTTCACCTTCAATACCGGGGAACTACGCAACCGTGGATTCGAGCTTATCACCAACTTCAAAGCCGTGCAAAGCCGTGACTTAAGCCTGAATATCGGCTTGAACCTGGCGCACAACCAGAACAGACTACTCTCCATGAGTGAAGGCGCCGACGAATTTATCATCGCCAACATCTTCGGAGGGAACGGACCGGTGATACAAGTGGAAGTGGGCGACGATTACGGAAATATATACGGCTGGGATTACATTCGCGATCCGAAAGGAAACCGTATCATAGATGTAGTCTATGGCGAAGGAGAATATAGCAAGACGGTGATCGGAACGAAATACAGAATGACTTCCGAACGGGTTAAATTAGGGAATATCACCCCCGACCTTACCGGAGGTTTAAACCTGAATCTGAATTATAAGAACTGGAATCTGTATGCACTTACCGACTTTAGTTGGGGCGGCGATCTATGGAGCGGCTCGTATGCTACGGCAATGGGGTCGGGTATCAGTCCGGCAACCACGAAAGAACGTAATGGCGGCGGCTTACCCTATACCTATTATACCGACGGCTCGACGGCAAACCACGGTATCAGAATGGATGGTGTGTTGGAAGACGGCACTCCCAATCCCTATGTGGTACATTACGTCTGGGAATATGTTCCTATGTCGGCTTACGGCGTGGGCAACAGAACCTCCGAATCGGTGTTTGAAAACAACTGGATAAAGATGCGCGAATTGGCGGTCTCTTACACGTTTAGTCCGGAGTTGATCCAAAAAACAAAGATATTCCGGAGCTTACGATTATCCCTGGTAGGTCGTGACCTGTTCTACTTCTATTCCTCGTTGCCCGACAGACTGAATCCGGAAGCCCTGAGTAATACCGCCGGTAACGCGCAAGGTTTAGAGTTTGGTGCTCTTCCGGGAATGCGTTCTTTCAGCCTGAGTGTGAACGTTGGATTCTAACGAATGGATTATTTGAATTTAATAAAACGACAAACAAATGAAAAAGAACATTATATTCTCATTAGCGACTATTTTATTAGTTGCGGGCGGGGTGCAAAGTTGTACTTCTGATTTTGAAGAGATGAATCGTGACCCTCAAAATCCTACCCAGTCTTCTATTCCGGCTGTATTCAACTCCATCGTCAGCCGCCTGATGCTCGTCGGACAGGAACAAGCTGCCATTCATAACGGGAAATATTATTTCCAAACGCAGCAGTTAGGCAATGCCGCAGGATCGTATAACATCGCCAACGCCTCGAATGACGTCTGGTCAAACTATTATTATTCCCTGAAGAATGTACGTATGCTCGACCAGTTGCTGACCGAATCCGATAAGAAGGTTGAGAATGCAAAAGCGATGTTGAACATTATCTTCGCTTATCACACCTTGCGCGTGATAAACTATTTCGGCGACATACCTTTCTCCGAAGCCGGAAAAGGCAACGAAGGAACGGACTACTTCCGGGTAAAATACGACAACCATAAAGACATCTACTATGAATGTCTGGATATGTTGAAATCGGCTGCCGAGGCGCTGACGACCGACGCCCAGCAATATTCGTATGGAAATGGAGACGTATTGTTTAAAGGCGACATCTCCTTATGGAAGAAATTTGCCAATTCCATCCGCCTGCGCTATGCGATGCAGATAGTGGAAGTGGACGCGAACAAAGCGTCCGCTATCGTGGGCGAAATACTGGGCAATCCCGGTCAGTATCCGGTAATCGGAGCCACATCGTCTAACGACAGCCGGCCGGACGAAAGTATCGGTATGTGGTTGAAAGACCTTGCCAATCTGATTTTGTCTGATTCGCGCGAGTGGTCGTTCTCAGCAAACAATTATTCCTGTATGGGCTCTTTGATGTGGAGCCTGATGTCGGACAGCAACAACGAAGCGGGCGAAGGCATCTTTGACCCGCGTTGCTACGTTTTCTTCGAGCCCAATCACGAATCATTATGGAAGGCTTATCCGCAAAACGGCGGAGGCTTACCACAAAGTGGGACTGCCTATAACAAAGAGCCGGCCGGAAGGGATTATGGACAGACTGTTGACTCATGGAACAACAAAGGGGTTGAGTGCTACTATTCGCCGGTAAACTTCTACCTGGTACGTGATGTGGACTATGTTCCCGAACTTTTCATCACCGCTGCGGAAGTGAAGTTCCTCACCGCCGAAGCATACAACCGCGGAATAGGTGTTGCCAAAAACGCTGTGGAAGCTCAGAAAATGTATGAAGAAGGCATCCGGACGTCCATCAAGTTCTGGTATCATCTGGTGACAAACGACTCGGGAAGCACCAAATGGCTTTTCGGGCCGGTCTCCACACATCTCACGCCGGATATTGACGCCTATCTGGCAAAAGTGCCCTACAGCACGGATGAAAGCGCGGCTCTGCGCCAGATATATCAACAGATATGGATTGACTCCTTTCGTCAGCCCTGGGTAGCTTTCGACCTGTATCGCCGCACATTGGCTACGCCGCGCGACGAATCAGCCGGATATAAACCAGGCGATTACAACTTCTACAAACTGCCATATCCCGAAGACGAGCGGATCAACAACGGAGAGTATTTCCAAGCCGCTACCGGAGGTAATAATGCGACAGACAAGAAACTTTTCTGGCATAAATAATCGCAACTGTTTCTTCTATCAATAACGAGGGTGGCCCCAAAGCCACCCTCTTTGTCTGGTATGCTTTTTGTAATGTTTATTTCCGGACGGGAATGAAATATATACTCGTACTATTTGGTGATTAGGAAAATGAATGTATCTTTGCGCCCGATAAATAAAGTATGATATGATACGTAATACAGCAAACAGTCTCCTTATTTCCCTGATTATTATTCTACTCCGGAAGCGGAACGGAAGTGAGGCCTGTGTCTGTTAAGTGTATGTATATACCAGTAAACAAAAAGCCCTTCTCACTTCCGGTGGAGAGGGGCTTTTTTAATTAAGAATGATGAATAAAGAATTTTATGGCAGACAGATTATTTATTTTTGACACGACCTTGCGCGACGGCGAACAAGTGCCGGGATGCCAACTGAACAGCATCGAAAAAATTGAGGTCGCCAAGGCGCTCGAAAGCCTGGGAGTGGATGTGATTGAAGCAGGATTCCCCGTCTCGTCGCCGGGAGATTTCAAGAGCGTGGTGGAAATATCCAAGGCCGTGACATGGCCTACGATATGCGCCCTCACACGCGCCGTAGAGAAAGATATCGACGTGGCCGCCCAGGCCTTGCAATACGCCAAGCGAAAGCGCATCCACACCGGCATCGGGACGTCGGACTACCACATCCGGCATAAGTTCAATTCCAACCGGGACGAGATACTGGAGCGCGCCATCGCCTGCGTGACGTATGCCAAACGCTATGTGGAAGATGTGGAGTTCTATGCCGAAGATGCCGGACGTACGGATAACGAATACCTGGCGCGCGTCGTCGAGGCCGTCATCCGCGCCGGCGCCACGGTAGTCAATATCCCCGATACCACGGGATATTGCCTGCCCGAACAGTACGGAGCGAAAATACGCTTCCTCCGGGAGAACGTGAAAGGCATAGAGCGCGCCATCCTCTCCACCCATTGCCATAACGACCTGGGCATGGCTACCGCCAATACCGTACAGGGCGTGCTGAACGGAGCCCGGCAGGTGGAAGTAACCATCAACGGCATCGGCGAACGCGCCGGGAACACCTCGCTCGAAGAAGTGGCGATGATCTTCAAAAGCCACCACGAGGCAGGTATAGAAACGAATATCAACAGCCAGAAGATATACGGTATCAGCCGCATGGTATCCAGCTTGATGAATATGCCCATACAGCCCAACAAAGCCATCGTGGGACGAAACGCTTTTGCCCACTCGTCGGGTATCCACCAGGACGGGGTACTGAAACACCGCGAAAGCTACGAGATTATCGACCCCAAAGACGTAGGTATCGACGACAATGCTATTCTCCTGACCGCCCGCAGCGGGCGGGCTGCCCTGAAGCATCGCCTCCAGCTATTGGGTGTCGAACTGGAACAGGACGTATTAGACAAGGTCTATGAAGATTTCCTGAAATTAGCCGACCGAAAGAAAGACATCAACGACGACGACGTCCTGATGCTCGTAGGCAAAGACCGCACCGCCATGCAGCGCATCAAACTGGAATACCTGCAGGTGACGTCGGGCGTGGGACTAAAACCCGTAGCCAGCATCTGCCTCAATATCGCTGGCGAACGCTTCGAAGCCGCCGCCTCGGGCAACGGCCCCGTGGATGCCGCTATCAAAGCCATCAAAGCCATTATCCACCGCACCATGACGATACAGGAATTCCTGATTCAGGCCATCGACAAGGGCAGCGACGATATGGGGAAGGTGCATATGCAGGTGGAATACGACAACAACCTCTATTACGGCTTTGCTGCCAATACCGATATCATTGCCGCTTCGGCAGAAGCTTTTATTGATGCCATTAATAAATTTGTGAAATGAAGAAGACCTTATTCGAAAAGATATGGGAGCGACACATCGTGGACACACTGCCCGACGGAACGACTCAGCTCTACATCGACCGGCTCTACTGCCACGAAGTAACCAGTCCGCAGGCTTTTGCCGGGCTGCGTGAGCGGGGATTGAAACCCTTCCGCCCCGGACGGATCACCTGCGTCCCCGACCATAACGTCCCCACGCTGAACCAGGACAAACCAATCGAAGACCCTGTCTCGCGGAAACAGGTGGACACACTGGAGAAGAACGCCACCGATTTCGGCCTGGCATACTATGGCTTGCAGCATCCCAGGAACGGTATCGTCCACGTCGTAGGCCCTGAGAACGGACTGACGCTTCCCGGCATGACCATCGTCTGTGGCGACTCGCATACCTCTACGCACGGGGCGCTGGGCGCTATAGCTTTCGGCATCGGTACCAGCGAGGTAGAGATGACCCTCGCCACCCAGTGCATCATGCAGCGCAAGCCCCGGACGATGCGTATCACCTTAGACGGACAGCTGCGAGCCGGCGTGACGGCCAAAGACATCGCCCTCTATATCATTGCCCGGATGACCACCGGCGGGGCTACCGGGTATTTTGTAGAATATGCCGGCGAGGCCATCCGCCAAGCTACGATGGAAGAGCGTTTGACTATCTGTAACCTCTCTATCGAGATGGGCGCCCGCGGCGGTATGATTGCCCCCGACGCAGTCACCTTCGAGTACTTGAAAGGCCGGGCGTTCGCCCCGCGCGGAGCCGAATGGGAGAAAGCACGGGTTGCCTGGCAGAACCTGTACAGCGACGAGGGCGCCGTGTTCGATAAAGAAGTACATTTCTGCGCCGAAGACATCGATCCGATGGTGACCTACGGCACCAACCCCGGCATGGGAATAGGCATCCGCGAAGCGATCCCTTCGCTCGACAGCATAGACGAGGCCGGCCGCATCTCCTTCCTCAAGGCGCTCGATTATATGGGCTTCCGTCCGGGCGAGCCGATGCTGGGCAAGCCCGTCGATTACGTCTTCCTCGGCAGTTGCACCAACGGACGGATAGAAGATTTTCGCGCCTTTGCCTCCATCGTGAAAGGACGGAGGAAAGCCTCCGGCCTGACGGCCTGGTTGGTACCCGGAAGCCGGCAGGTGGAGCAGCAGATACGCGCCGAAGGCATCGACGCCATCCTGACGGAAGCCGGATTCGCGCTGCGTCAGCCCGGCTGCTCGGCCTGCTTAGCCATGAACGATGACAAGGTACCGGCCGGCCGATACGCCGTCTCTACCTCCAACCGCAACTTCGAAGGGCGGCAAGGCCCCGGCGCCCGTACCATCCTCGCCGGCCCGCTGGTAGCTGCTGCTGCTGCCGTCACCGGTAAAATCACCGACCCAAGAACCCTGTAATCCCGGATAAATTATGCGTAATACATTTACTATACTGACCTCCACCTGCGTGCCGCTCCCGCTGGAGAACGTGGATACCGATCAGATCATACCGGCGCGCTTCCTGAAAGCCACCACGCGCGAGGGCTTCGGCGACAACCTCTTCCGCGACTGGCGGTACGACGAATCCGGACATCCCAGGCCCGGGTTTGTCCTGAACCAACCTACCTATAAGGGAGACATCCTGGTGGCGGGGAAGAACTTCGGCAGCGGCAGCAGTCGCGAACATGCCGCCTGGGCCATCACAGGCTACGGCTTCCGCGCCGTCGTCAGCAGCTTTTTTGCCGACATCTTCAAGAATAACTCGATGAATAACGGACTGCTTCCGGTCGTCGTCTCGCCGGAATTCCTGAGCGAGCTGTTTGCCTCCATCGAAGCCGATGCCGGCACGCAGCTCACCATCGACCTCCCCGCCCAGACCCTCACCAACCAGGCCACCGGACGTAGCGAACACTTCGACATCAATGCCTATAAAAAAGACTGCTTAGTAAACGGCCTCGACGACATCGACTACCTCCTGGCCAACAAAGAGAAAATAGAGAGATATGAGAGTTTAGTTACGAGTTACAAGTTACAAGTTACAAGTAAATAGCGACACACTCACAACTATATAACTTATAACAACTCATAACTCATAACTTGTAACTTGTAACTTGTAACTCGTAACTTGTAACTCGTAACTCGTAACTAAAAGAAAATGATCGAAATAATGGATACTACCCTGCGGGACGGGGAACAGACCTCAGGCGTTTCTTTTACGGCGCATGAGAAACTCAGTATTGCCCAGGTATTACTGAACGAACTGGGCGTTGACAGGATAGAAATAGCCTCAGCGCGTGTGTCGGACGGTGAATTTGAGGGCGTAAAACGTGTCGCCGCCTGGGCAAGGAGCACGGGAAACCTGCACAAGCTGGAAGTACTGGGCTTTGTGGATGGAGGTGCCTCGATCGAGTGGATAAAAGAAAGCGGTTGCCGCATGATGAACCTGCTCTGTAAAGGCTCGTACAGGCATGTGACCGGACAACTACGCAAAACCCCTGAGCAACATGCTGAAGACATCCGGGCACTTGTCGTATCAGCCGCAACGATGGATATCGGAGTAAATATCTATCTGGAAGACTGGTCGAACGGCATCAGAAATTCGCCGGAATATGTCTTCGGCTTTGTGGACAAGCTGAAAGATTTGCCCATCCGCCGTTATATGCTGCCCGATACGCTGGGCATACTCAACCCTCTTCATACCTACGAATATTGCAGGCAGATGATAGACCGCTACCCGACCTTGCAGTTCGATTTCCATGCCCATAATGATTACGACCTGGCTGTAGCCAATGTCTTCTCGGCCGTACGGGCCGGTGTCAGAGGCATCCATACCACCGTGAACGGACTGGGCGAACGGGCGGGAAATGCTCCGCTGGGTAGTGTACTGGCGGTTATCAAAGACCAACTGGGCGAAGAAACGCACCTGAATGAAGAAAAGATTAACGATGTCAGCCGCTTAGTGGAGACTTATTCCGGTATTCACATCGCCCCCAACCGCCCGATCGTAGGCGAATCGGTCTTCACCCAATGTGCCGGCATACATGCCGATGGCGACAATAAAAATAATCTGTATTATAACGACTTGCTCCCCGAACGCTTCGGACGGGTAAGAGAATATGCGTTAGGGAAAACCTCCGGAAAAGCGAATATACGCAAAAACCTCGAAGCCCTGGGTATCGGCATGGACGAAGAAACGATGCGGAAAGTGACCGAACGCATCATCGAACTGGGGGATAAGAAAGAAATGGTGACCCGGGAAGACCTGCCTTACATCATCAGCGACATCTTAAAAGATACAACAAACGAATCGAAGATTAAGATACTGAATTATTCCTTATCTTTGGCGCAGGGATTACGCCCGGTGGCTACGCTGAAGATAGAGATCGACGGACAGGCCTACGAACAATCGGCTTCGGGCGACGGACAATACGACGCTTTTGTGACTGCGCTCAGAAAGATATATGCCGATCTGGGACGCCCTTTCCCGACGCTGACAAACTATTCCGTCTCCATCCCCCCGGGAGGACGTACCGATGCGCTGGTGCAAACCATCATCAGCTGGAACTTCGCCGGCAACGATTTCAAAACCCGCGGCCTCGACGGAGACCAGACCGAAGCCGCCATCAAAGCAACTATCAAAATGTTAAACAAAATAGAAGGATAACACTTATGAACAAAAAATTAACGATCGCCCTTGTGGCGCACGACAGACGGAAAGCGGATATGGTAGAATGGGCATTGCATAATGCCGAATTTCTTTCGCACCATCATCTGATATGTACCGGGACAACCGGTGGACTGATTGCCAAAGCATTCAGCGAAAAAGGTGTTCATGCCGAAATAAGCTGTATGCACTCCGGCCCCCTGGGGGGCGACGCCGAGATAGCCGCCATGGTCGTACGCAAACAAATCAGTCTGGCTATCTTCCTGATCGACGACCTGAACCCGCAGCCCCACGAAGCCGACATACAGATGCTGCTCCGCCAATGCCGGGTACATAACGTACCCATCGCCTGCAACCGCTACAGCGCCGACCTGATGATGACAAGCACTCTGTGGGACGAAGATTCGTACGTCCCCACCGAACCTCAATACGTATTTTTTAACCGGGGAGAATGAGACTGAATATTGCGGTACTGCCGGGCGACGGAATCGGCCCGGAAATCATTGAACAAGGGATGAAGGCTGTCAAAGCCGTATGTGCAACGTTCGGCCACGAGCTACACTGGGAGGAAGCGCCGGCAGGAGCTGCCGCCATCGAGGCTACGGGGGAGCCGTATCCCGAAGCGACGCACCGGTTATGCATGGAGAGCGACGCTGTCTTTTTCGGCGCCATCGGCCATCCGAAGTACGATAACGACCCCTCGGCGAAAGTGCGCCCCGAACAGGGACTGCTGGCCATGCGTAAGAAGCTGGGACTGTTTGCTAATATCCGCCCGGTGACGACTTTCCCTTCGCTGATACATCAATCGCCCCTGCGCGCCGATTTAGTGGATGGGGCCGACTTTATGTGTATCCGCGAACTGACCGGCGGAATGTATTTCGGGCGTCCGCAAGGCCGAAGCGAAGACGGGAATACCGCCTACGACACCTGCGTCTATACCCGCGGAGAAATAGAGCGGATCATACACCTGGCCTACGGATACGCACAGAAAAGACGCAGAAAGCTGACGATAGTGGATAAAGCAAACGTATTGGCTACCTCGCGCCTCTGGCGACAAATAGCCCGGGAGATAGAAAAAGAATATCCGGATGTGGAAACGGAATATATGTTTGTGGATAATGCCGCGATGCGCCTCATCCAGTGGCCCAAAAGCTTCGATGTGATAGTGACGGAAAATATGTTCGGCGATATCCTGACCGACGAGGCTTCCGTCATCACCGGTTCGCTGGGCATGCTGCCCTCGGCCTCTATCGGCATTCATACCTCGGTATTCGAGCCTATCCACGGCTCATACCCGCAGGCAGCCGGTAAGAATATCGCGAATCCTCTGGCTACCATCCTGAGCGCTGCCCTGATGTTTGAATACGCTTTCAACCTGCCGGAAGAAGCCGGCGCCATCCGCCAGGCTGTAGCCGCCTCAATGGATGCCGGCATCGTAACGGAAGATATCGCTCAGGGAAGTAAAGCGTATGCTACCTCCGAAACAGGCGACTTCATTCAGGCAGCAATTACACATTTGGGATTAAGGATTAAAAATTAAAAATTAAAAGTTAGGGAGAGATACAGCCATCCCCCCCTAACTTTTAATTCTTAATTGAATTGTCCCATTTCTTCCTCAGCTTCATCCGCCGTATCTGGAGAAAGCGCAGGAGGAAAATGACCGTCAGTGAAATCCCTAAAATCACGAAATACTGCAAATAATCAGGTTCCGCCTTCTTACCCGGCCACCCGATGACAGCCATTACTCCTAAATAAATCAACAATAAGCCGCTGATAATATTAATCTTTTTCATTTTCCTTACAAATTATATTCTGATTTATATGCAAAGGAAACAGGATGAGTTTGAATAAGAAAAATATTATCAGTTAAAAAAATAAAAGGAAGAGCATACAGACAGAAAACCGGATAATAAACAGCTATTTTCAAATCTTTCATGCTTTTTCTCGTTAGTATGAAGGATAGTTTGTACTTTTAGCAGATTTTTTTCGATAAGAATGATGAGAAATGTATCCTGTATATTGTTTTTTTTCCTGGTTGTTCACGGGGCAACAGCTCAGAATGGAGAAGAAGTGTTTACGTTTTTGCGTTATCCCTTCTCCGCAAGGGTCAGTGCCCTGGGAGGAAACAATGTCTCTGTTGTAGAGCGCGACCCTTCGCTGGTCTTTCATAATCCCGCCTTGTCAGGTGCCGAGATGGATGGCATGGTGAACCTGAATTATCTGAATTTCATTTCCGACATACACCTGGGAAGTGCCCTCTACACTCGGGCGCTGGGTGAGAACGGTGCCTGGGGCATCGGCGCGAACTTTATCAGCTACGGCAATTTCAGGCAGACAACGGAGGAAAAGCAGACAGAAGGCGAGTTCTCTGTAGAAGATGTCAGCCTGAATGTCTTTTATTCGCGTAACCTTTCCGAACGCTGGCGTGGCGGGCTTAGCCTGAAATTCCTGTATTCATCCCTGGAGAGCTATACCTCTTTCGGCCTGGCGGCAGATGCGGGTCTGAGCTATTACGATTCGGAAAAAGAATTTTCCGCAGGTATCGTACTGAAACATGCCGGTGCACAGCTGAAAGCGTATTATGATGAACGCCAGCGACTGCCCTGGGATATCCAGGCAGGTTTCAGCAAACGCCTGGCACATGCGCCCTTCCGCTTCTCGCTCACAGCAATGTATCTGAACACCTGGGATTTTCGCTACATAGACGATACCAACCCATCGTATGCGGGAGATACGTTCTTCCAGACCCTCATCAAGCATGTTGTCATCGGCATAGATTTCATCCCGTCTGAAAACTTCTGGTTGGGCATAGGATACAACCCGAAAACCCAATCAGACATGAAACTGCAAAGCGGTAACGGTTTAGGCGGCTTTTCAGCCGGTGGCGGCATCCGGATCAAAGCCTTCGACACCGGCGTATCCATCGCCCGCTACCATCCCTCCGCCCTGTCGCTGATGATCAGTATCTCAGCTTCGCTTTAAGAGGCTATCTACCGGATGGATTCCGGATGATTTCGTGCGATCTTATTCATAACTACGGCAATGGCGCCGTCGCCCGTCACATTGCAGGCGGTGCCGAAGCTATCCATCGCGATATAGAGGGCGATCATCAGCGCCTGAAGGGTTTCGTTAAAGCCTAACATGCTACCCAGCAAACCTAAAGCCGCCATAATAGCACCGCCGGGAACACCCGGAGCGGCCACCATCGTAATACCCAGCATCAGAATAAATCCGCTGAAATGAGCAAAGGTGACAGGCTCGCCCACCATATACAGGGTCGCCATGGCACAGGCAACAATCTTCATCGTGCTTCCGGCAAGGTGAATCGTCGCGCAAAGTGGTATGACAAATACGGCTACCGATTCTTTGACGCCGTTCCGGAGCGTTTGCCTCAAAGTGACGGGAATGGTAGCGGCAGACGACTGGGTACCTAAAGCCGTGGCATAAGCCGGAAACATATTCCGCAGCAGGAACAGCGGATTGCGCCCGGCCACCAGCCCCGCTATGGTAAACTGAATGAGCAACAACAGGATGTGCAGGACGAAAATAACCAGAATCACTTTGACAAACATCGACATGATGTTGGCCACTTGTCCGCTCACCGTGATATTCAGGAAAATACCGAAGATATGCAGCGGCAGCAGAGGGATAATGACCGACTTTATCAGTTGGGTAATGATGTCGCGGAAATCAATAAATACGTTTTGCAGGGCGGTGCTTTTAAGTGCCGACATACCCAATCCGATGATAAAAGAGAGCAGCAGGGCTGTCATAATGTCCATCAGGGGCGGCATATCGATGCTGAAATAAGAAGTAAGCATCAGGTTCTCCGGATTTTCCAGCGCGGAAAGCTCGACATTCCGGGGCAGTATCTGTGGGAAAACGCTTGCGCTGCTGAAGAAAGTGAAGAAGCCCGAAAAGATAGTCGAGCCATACGCAATGATCGCCGTGAGGGCAAGCAATCTGCCGGCGCCTTTACCCAATTCGCCAATAGCCGGAGCCACCAGCCCCAGAATAATCAGCGGAATGGCAAACGAAAGAAAATTCCCGAAAAGAGAGTTGAACGTGACAAAGATACGTGCCACAGCTATGGGTAAAAACTGTCCGAAAAGGATACCCGACCCTATGGCAAGCGCCACCTGCCCTAAAAGGGAAATACTGATTTTCTTCATTTCTGCTAAATTAATTATTTTGTGATGACGAACCGTCTTGCCGCCTCTGATAGATACGCTGGATGATATCCACCACCTTCATGCCTTCGAGGGCGTTGGTGGTGATGGATTCGGAGGAAGAGCCGGAGAGAACGTTTACTACATTGCGGATTACGTAATGGTGGTTTTGTGCGGAGCCTTTGTAGGCGCCGTAGTCGTTGCCGGGATTGGTGGGAGGGAGGTCGGGCAGGGTGTAGTCTTTCACGTGGCAGTATTCTACCTTATCCATGTATTGCCCGCCGATTTTTACGCTGCCGTTCTGAGCGACAATCAGCATACTGCTTTCCATATTCTTGTCCCATACGGAAGTAGAATAGCAAAGCGAACCGAGTCCTCCGTTCACAAAGCGGAAATTCACCATCCCCGAATCTTCAAAGGCTGTCAGGCCGGCATGGTTGAAATCGGCAAAGCGGGCTTGTATATCGGTGATGTCGCCGAACAGCCAGTACAGGATGTCGATGAAATGTGAGAACTGGGTGAAGAGCGTCCCCCCGTCCAGCACGGCGTCGCCATGCCAGCCGCCTGGTTTGTAGTAGCGCTCGTCGCGGTTCCAGTAACAGTTGAGTTGCACCATATAGATATCTCCCAGCCGGCCCGATCCGAGCATCTCTTTGATCCATACCGAGGGGGGAGAGTAGCGGTTTTGCATCACACAGAAGGCCTGCCTATGGTGTTTGAGGGCGGTATAGACTACTTTCTCAGCCTCGGCGCGGGTCAGCGCCATGGGTTTTTCTATCACGACATGATACCCTGCTTCGAGCGCCCGGATGGCCATCGAAGCATGGAGGCCGTTCGGCGTGCAGATATTGACGACGTCTATCGGGAGCGAGGCGGCCAGCATAACGGTAAAGTCCATGAAGAAAGGGAGGTCGTAGGCTCCGATGCCCAGTTCTTCACGGGGGCGGATGTCGCATAGGGCGACTAATCCGGCGCCCCCGTCGCGCGTAATCATTTCCGCATGACGCTTACCGATATGTCCGCAGCCGGCTACGGCAAACTGTATCTTCTCCATTCTCCTGCGCTTATGCGAGCAGGCTCTCAGGGCTGAGATGTTCCTTCTCTATGTCTTTGAAGTAACGGTACGTCCCGACCTTGAGTTCGGCGCAAGCCGCTTCGTCGGCTACGATGATGCCTTTGGGGTGGAGTTGCAGGGCCGTGATTGTCCACATCTGGCTGACGGCTCCTTCGACTGCCTCCCGGAGGGCGCGCGCTTTGTTGTGTCCGTTTACCAGGATGAGCACTTCCCGGGCATCCAGCACAGTGCCTACGCCTACCGTAACAGCCGTCCCGGGGACTTTGTTCACATCGTTGCCGAAGAAACGCGAATTGGCGATAATCGTATCGGCAGTCAGCGTCTTGACACGGGTACGCGAAGCCAGCGAAGAGCCGGGTTCGTTGAAGGCAATATGCCCGTCGGGGCCTATGCCGCCCAGGAAGAGGTCAATGCCGCCGACGGCTTTCATTGCCGCTTCGTATGCCGCACATTCCTGTTCCGGGTCGGGTGCATTTCCATTCAGGATGTGGACATTCTCCCGGGGAATATCGATATGGCTGAAGAAGTTGTTCCACATAAACGAGTGGTAGCTTTCGGGATGGTCCTGCGGCAGTCCCACGTATTCATCCATATTGAAAGTTATCACATGGCGGAACGACAGCTTCCCCTGCTGATACAGTCCGATCAGGTTGCGGTACATACCTAAGGGCGAGGAGCCGGTAGGCAATCCCAGCACAAAGGGTTTCGCATCCGAAGGCCTGGCTTTCCGGATGCTGGAGGCGACATAGTTGGCCGCCCATTGAGAGAGTTGTTCGTAATCAGGTTCAATGATCAGTCTCATATTATGTAGTTTCTGGAGTTTATAATTCTTTTAGTTTGTCAGCCATTGCTTTTCCCAGCGCCAGGCAAGCTTCGTAGGTATCGTTTTTCAGTCCTTGCTTCTGTTCTACCGGTTCGCCCACGACTTCCCAGTTCATCCGTTCGGCAAAGGCGGCCAGGCGTTTCAGCGAGGCTCCGGCCCAGGTGAAAGAGCCGAAATAGCCGAACAGGCGTTTTTTCACTTCGCGTATCTCTATCTTGCTCAGGAGGGATTCCAGTTCGGGGAAGAGCTGGTTGCTGTAGGTCGGACTTCCTGCGATTAGGCCTTTGTAGCGGAAAACATCCCGCAGGATATAGGAAGCATGGGTTTTGCTCACATTGTGCATCACAATGTTCTTTATTCCGTTTTCGGCCAGTGCATACGCAATGGCTTCCGCCATCTGTTCGGTATGGCCGTACATGCTGCCATAGGCGATTGTCACGCCTTCTTCGCCTTCGTATCGGCTCAGGCGGTCGTAAACAGAGACGGCCTTCGCCAGGTGTTCGCGCCAGACGGGGCCATGCGTAGAGCAGATGGTCCGGATATCCAGGGCGGAGAGTTTCTGAAGCGCTTTCTGCACCGGGTTTCCGTATTTGCCTACGATATTGGCATAATAGCGCAGCATCTCTTCCAGGAAGGGAGCGATATGTATCTCCGTATCCAGGATGCCTCCGTCCAGCGTACCGTAAGTGCCGAAGGCGTCGGCAGAGAACAGCACTTTTTCTTTCGGGTCGTAGGTGAACATCACTTCCGGCCAGTGCACCATCGGCGCCATATAGAAACGCAGTTCGCGGCTTCCTACCTGGAGCGTATCACCTTCCTTCACTTCGTGGAGGCCGGAGGTGATACCGTGGTAGCCCTCCAGCATCCCGAAAGTCTTGCTGTTGCCCACAATCCGTACGTCGGGATACTGCTGGCGCAGCAGGCGGATACTCCCCGAATGGTCGGGCTCCATATGGTTTACGATCAGGTAATCCAGCGGACGGCCGTTTAAGACGCTGGCTGTTTTCTTCAGGAAAATATCTGAGTAACAGATATCTACGGTGTCAATCAATACAGTTTTGTCGTCAAGGAGCAGGTAAGAGTTATACGATACTCCGGAAGGTAAGGGCCATAAATTTTCAAACAATTCTTTCTGGCGGTCGTTTACGCCCACATAAAACAGGTTATTTGCTATTTCTTTTGATTTCATACAATTTATTCTTATTAAGAGCTTTCCAGACAAAATAAATGCCGGCCAGCACAAAAGGGATGCTCAGTAGCTGGCCCATATTCAATAGCATACCGGCCTCGAAATCTTCCTGGTTGTTTTTAAGGAACTCGATGAAGAAACGTGAGCCGAAGATGCCGATCATAAACAGACCAAAGATCAGTCCTTCTTTTTTCCAGGCATCCTTTTTAAAATAGAGCCACATACAAAGGACGAAGGTCAGCAGGTAACAGCCTGCTTCGTACAACTGGGTCGGATGGCTCGGCGCGGTAAAGACCGGCTCAGCCCCTCTTTTCCAGGCATGAAGGTTCCCGATGAAACGGAATCCCCAGGGCTGGTCGGTCACATGCCCGTATATCTCATGGTTCATCAGGTTCCCCAGGCGGATAAAAGCGGCTACCAGACCGGTAGGGACTACTAATTTATCGAATGTCCAGAGCATACTTCGGTGTGACACACGCCTGGAATAGAAGTAAATGGCAATAACGATGCCCAGTGTACCCCCGTGACTTGCCAGTCCACCTTCCCATATTTTCAGTATTTCCACCGGATGGGCCAGATAATACCCCGGATCGTAGAACAGACAATGTCCCAGACGGGCGCCTATGACCGTTCCGAGCACCGTGTACATCAGCAGTGAATCGATCCAGACAGGATTCAGCTTTTCATTCTTCCACATACGTGCCACAATCAGGTAACCGATAGCAAATCCGACGGCAAAAGCTAGCCCGTACCAACGGACTTCACGCGATCCGAAGTTGAATATAGCAGGGTCTGCCGTCCAGGTAATATAATCTAACATAGCTTTGTAAATTAGTAAGTTGATTTTAAAAAACACATCAAACGAAGACAAAGATAAACATTCTGCAAGGATTAGCAAAGAATTTCATTGAAAAGACAGATAGGCAGACAAACGTTTGTGGTCTGCTTCAGTAAATTCTTCCAGCAGGCGCAGGTTCTCCCATCCGTCGAGGCGCCTTTTCCGGCGGCACAATTGGTGGAGGGCGTATGCCTGTTTATAGCTGAGGTAGGGATGCCGGGCCAGTGCATCGGGCGAGAGATGGTTGACCGCCAGTTTCGCAAGGAAAGAGGTGTCGGCATAGAACCAGTTTTGCAAGGAGAGGTAGCGCTCTTCATCTATCCCATACACTTCCCGGAGTTGGGCAACGGAATAAAAACCTCCCAGCAACGCCCTGTATTTTACGATGCGTCCGGCAAAGACACTTCCTATGCCGGGTACTTTTTTCAGCGTTGTCGTATCCGCTGTATTGAGTTCGACGAGGCTTCCGGCAGGTAATTTATCCCTGCGGACCGACTCTCTCCCCGGCAGCTTCCGGCGGGGGAGTCGGTTGCTGCGAACCGGCTGAGGCTTCGCCGGCTTTTCTGCCCGGTCGATAGGCCGGGGCACCGGGGCATTCTCCGGGTGCACGATATAACGAGGCTGCGTTGCAGCAACAACAACAGCCTCCCTCTTTTTATCATTGATAACTAAGAATATACTTCCGGCGGCAATCAATACAAGCAGTAAGATTAAAGCCTGCCTTTCTCCTTTCGAGAAATATAAGAAATCACGCCAATTCATCATAATAAGGCTTTTAAAAGTGTAAAACAATCTCTATCTATACATATCACGGCAAATATACAGAATAATTCCGGTAAATAACAGGGCAAACGCATTTAAAAATTGAGCAATTGATTTCTGTAACCTTGGTTGAGGGCAGCTCTTGCTCTTTTTTCTTGTAGCTTGCTTTGTCTGCCTTGTCTTTTGCTAACAAATTTTTCAGCTGTGGCCACTTGTCCAAGACACAGATTGTTCTCAACAGTCAATGCTGTCTCTCTCTTCTTAGTTAATATAACAGGCAAATAATATGAAAGAAGAGAGTATGGGGTGCAATTCAAATTGTCGCATCGCCATTACGGGGCGTCATTGCGAGGTACGAAGCAATCCAGAGCGGGCACCCTGGATTGCTTCGTACCTCGCAATGACGATAGAAATCCATTGAATCTGCGACAATTTGAATTGCACCCAGAGTATGTATATACGCGTTCCTTGTTCCTCACATGATGCGAAACGGGGAACATATATATACAGGGTCTATATATATCAGCTCCCCCCCCTCCTTCGGAAGGAGAGATTTTGCTCCCGTCCTATTTTAAATAGCTCCCGTCCGAAAAAAAATAGCTCCCGTCCTATTTTTTTTCGGACGGGAGCAAATATTATTTGATTTTTCGCTTGCTAAAGTCCGTTTTTTCCACATAAATTGGTTGCTATTTTGCAACTGTTTAGGATTATGCGCTTATTCCCCAAATCAGGAGACAAAAAATACGACAATTGGTCTTTTTTTAAAGTATATGGAAATAAGTAATGTACATCATCGCGGCGTTATTGCTCTTGTTTATACTGAATTGCCCCCTCCCTTATTTATTTCGCATCCCTTATTGTTGCAGGAAGAAATTTTTGAAGCCTGCAAAATCTTTGCCCAGGGGAATGCTTTGCTTTTCGCCCTCCATGAAGGCACGGAGCCTGGCGGGGATTACGATGTCTGTACCCAGGATTTCATCTACTGTGTTTTTGAATTTGGCGGGGTGGGCCGTTTCGAGGAAGAGTCCGGTTTCGCCTTCCGTCAGTTTATTGTCTGCCAATGCCTGATAGCCACAGGCCCCGTGAGGGTCTAATACGTATCCGTATTGCCGGTACACCTGCCGCATGGTAGCCGCAATGTCTTCGTCGGTATAGCGGTAGCCGGAGATTCGCTTCCGGATAGCGGCATATGGATGGGGATAGATACTGAATAAGTCTATGATACGGGCAAAATTACTTGGGTTGCCAACATCCATGGCATTGGCCAGGGTCGCCACGGAGGGACGTGGCGTGTACATACCGGTCTTCAGGTAATCCAGGAAGACATCATTGAGGTTGTTGGCAGCGATAAAGCGTCTGATAGGCAAGCCCATCCAGTAAGCGAACAGTCCGGCAGTGAGATTGCCAAAATTGCCGCTGGGTACGCTTACCACCAGTTTGTCGGCCTTCCCTTTCTTGTCTAACTGGCCATAGGCATGGAAATAATAGAAAGCCTGGGGGAGGAAGCGGGCAATATTGATGGAATTGGCCGATGTGAGTTTCGAATGTTCATTCATCTCTTCATCCATAAAGGCTGCTTTGACAAGCGCCTGGCAATCGTCGAACGTACCTTCTATCTCCAGAGCGGTGATGTTCTGCCCCAGGGTGGTGAACTGACATTCCTGGATAGCGCTTACTTTCCCTTTCGGATAGAGTACATAGACCTTGATCCCTTCTACACCCAGGAATCCGTTGGCTACCGCACTCCCGGTATCGCCCGAAGTAGCGACCAGTACGTTTACGTCTTTCACTCCTTCCTTGTCGATAAAATATCCCAGCAGGCGCGCCATGAAACGGGCACCTACATCTTTGAAGGCCAGCGTGGGGCCATGAAAGAGTTCGAGACTGTATATATTGTCGTGCAAAGGGACGACGGGCGTATCGAAAGGGAGCGTATCGATTATGATCTGATCCAGGGTATCACCGTTCACATCATCGCCGAACAAAGCCCGGGCGACGACGCAGGCTATCTCCTGAAAGCTCATGTCTTTCATTTCTCCGATTACAAAATCTTTCAGCAGATCGATGTTTTCAGGCATATACAATCCTTTATCTCCTGCCAGTCCTTTGATAACGGCTCTTTTCAGTGAGGCAAGCGGCGCCTCTTTATTTGTGCTGTAATATTTCATGTTTTTTTATAGTTACGAGTTTTTATAGTTACAAGTTACAAGTTACGAGTTACAAGTAAAGAGAGATTCCGCTTTCACTCGTAACTTGTAACTATAAAAACTCCCTCATAAATTGATTTTCTTTTAATACGGCAAATTTACCATTTTCTACCGAAAATTCGTCATATATTTTTACAGAATCCGGTTTTTGTCCCGGTTTATAGATCAGGAAGGGGATGGGTTGGTTGGTATGCGTCCGTAGGGCGCAGGGGGTGGGATGGTCGGGGAGGATGGCGATGGCCACCGGTTCGTCCCACGTCTGCAAGGCTTCGTATAGGGGGCCTACGATCCGGCTGTCGAGGTATTCGATTGTTTTTACTTTCAGTCCGACATTGCCTTCATGGCCTGCTTCATCGCTGGCTTCGATGTGCAGGTAAACAAAATCGTTGGTTTTCAGGGCTTCCAGGGCGGCTCTGGCTTTTCCTTCGTAATTGGTATCGTAGAGTCCTGTCGCTCCTTCCACCCGGATCACTTCCAGTCCGGCATAGACGCCGATGCCACGGATCAGATCGACGGCAGATATCACGGCGCCTTTCCTGATGCCATACATCTCGTGCAGGGTATGCATGGCCGGGCGGTAGCCGGGCGACCAGGGCCAGATACTGTTGGCGGGGTCTTTCCCTGCGGCCATTCGTTTTTTGTTCAGCGGATGCTCTTTGAGGAGTTTCTGCGACTTCTCTATCAGGAAGTTTAACAGGGAGGCCGTTCCTTCGGCTTCGGCAACGCGGGGCCTGACCAGCAAGGGGCGGAAAGGGTGCAGGGGTACGTCGTGAGGCGGGGTGCAATCCACCCGTTTATCTCCTCCTTTAATGACCAGGAGGTGGCGGTAGGAAACGCCGGTATGAAATCGCACCTGCTCCGAGCCTACGTTTTCATTCAGATACTCTATCAGCTCGGCGGCTTCTTCCGTCGGTATATGCCCGGAAGAATGGTTCTTTATGATATCCCCTTCCACGCATATAAGGTTGCAGCGCAGGGCAAGTTCGCCCGCCTGCAGTGTGACGCCCATACTGGCGGCTTCCAATACGCCCCGCCCTTCATATACTTCGGGCAGGTCGTAGCCTAAAACAGACAGGTTGGCAACTTCGCTTCCGGGGTGAAACCCGTCGGGCACGGTGTTCAGCCTTCCGGTAACTCCCCTTTCCGCCAGCATGTCCATATAGGGCGTATGCGCGTATTGCAGGGGAGTCTTTCCTCCAAGGGTGGAGACAGGCTCGTCGGCCATTCCGTCTCCTAAAATGATAATACTTTTCATTGTCTTGTTAATTTTAATCATCATAAAACCGGACAATGCAAATCTAATCACTTTTTTTGTATAACCCCCCTTTTTTCCGATTGATGATTTCAGATTACGGCGATACGAAGCGCGAGCGCAGGTAGGGATTCAGATTTATCAATCGTCAAGGGTGCAATTGACTACACCGTCATTGCGAGGTACGAAGCAATCCAGGGGGCCCGGTGGTCTGGATTGCTTCACCCTCCAGGTGCGCAATGACGGTCGAAAACCGACGTAGTCAAATGCACCCATCGTCAATCGTCAGTCTGGAATCAGAAATCCCCCATCAGCGTATGTTGGCAATGGAAATGATGTCGGCGAATACGCCGGCGGCGGTTACGTCTTCACCTGCGCCGTATCCTTTGATAATCATGTAAATCATTGAAAAAGGCAAGGCATTCAATGCATCAGGACGACGTAAGAAATCGTAGAAATGGGACGCAAGGAATTCGAGCTCTGTAGAAATGTCGCATCGAGTTGTTGACAAGAATCGAATACGATCAAAGACGTTCTCTATCGTAACTTCGTCGCTGAGTTGACCACAAACCGATTCATAAAGCTCTGAATTCAATAGAGAAGCGCAAATAGCCACAAAGGTCGGCCGGTGAGCAAAATCAACGGCAATGCGACCGCCTCTTGCAGCTTCCAACACCGAACCGAAGAAATTGTCTCGATCTTCAACTTCAAGTCTCAGCTCTGAGATCGTGGCATTAATCCAATGAAGTATGGAA
>JAISZA010000174.1 GCA_031269535.1 Tannerellaceae bacterium | reverse complement strand
TCCGAAGAGCGCCTGAAATGGGAATGGGAAGCCCAGATGAACTACATCAACCTCATTGGCGCTGAAAACCTGGCCGAAAGCGCCCGACGCCCCAGCCACCTGCAGTTTGCCGACGGGGGCGATCATTTCATTACACCGAACCTGATGACAACTCAGGGAGCCGGCGGAAGGCAGAACATCAATCCGGCCGATTATGCGGCCGACAACCGGATGGCCCCCTTCTCCGATACCGACTGGTGGGACGAAGTCGATCGCATCGCTCCCATGCAAAACCACCAGGTCAGCATCGCAGGCGGTAACGACAAAGGGCAGTACAGCATGAGCGCAGGCTATTTCGACCAGCAAGGAACGATTATCGAAACTTACTACAAACGCTATACGGCGCGCGCCAACTCGTCGTATAACATCCGTCCCTGGCTGCGCTTCGGCGAAAACTTCTCCTACACCTGGAGCAAAGACCTCGGACGTTCGCCCGAAACCAGCGAGGCTTCCATCTATTCCTGGGCAGGATACCGCTCCACACCCTGGGCGCCGGTGCGTGATATTCAGGGTAACTACGCCGGATCGGTCATCGCCGGAACCGGTAACTGGCAGAATGCCGTAGGTGAAATAGAACGCCAGCGGGGAAACTACTGGAGCAACTCGCGCGTGTTCGGTAATGTATGGGGCGAAGTGGATTTGTATAAAGGCCTGACCTACCGGAACAGTTTCGGACTCGACTATACCAACAGCTATTCCTATCGTATGGATAAGCAAAAACCGGAATTTTCGGAAGGCGGCGGCGGACAAAGCAACCTGGAAGAAATATCCGAATTCAACTTCCGCTGGGTATGGACCAATACGCTGAGCTACACCCAGACCTTCAACGAGCGACACCGCGTAACAGCCCTCGTAGGTACGGAAGCTATCCGCGACGGTCTCGGACGCAAAATGACCGGACAGCGTTATAATTATCTTTTCCCGGAAAACCAGAACACCTGGGTGCTGGACTTGGGCGAACGGAATGACCAGCGCGAAGCCAAATCAGAATACAAGGGTGAGTTTGCCCTCTTTGGTATCTTCGGACGTGTCGATTACGCTTTTGCCGACAAATACCTCTTTACCGGTATTCTGCGGCGCGACGGCGTTTCGCGCTTCTCGGCCAACAACCGCTACGGTACCTTCCCCTCCGTCTCAGCCGGATGGCGCCTCTCGGAAGAATCCTTCCTGGAAACGACCCGCGACTGGCTCGACGACCTGAAAGCGCGTATCGGATACGGGAAAACCGGGAACTCGGAAATCCCACGCAAAACCAACTTCGCCTACGAATACGTCACCAACTCGGAGAAGACCAATTACGACCTGAACGGAGCCAATACCTCCGGCCTCACCGGATACCGCCTCGAACGCTATGGCAACGAAGATACCCAATGGGAAAGCGTCGATTCCTATAGCGTAGGGCTGGATGCAACTTTCCTCAACGGCAAATTCGGCCTGGGCATGGAATGGTACAATAAAAAGACCTCCAATATGCTCCTTCCGGCCACCTACTCCGGACTGGCCGGCGAAGCAAGCAAACCCTATATCAACTTCGGGGATATGAAGAACATCGGTTGGGATATGAACTTCAACTATCGCGATTCGCGCGGCGACTTCAGCTGGGACGTCAATCTCAACCTCTCGCACTACAGCAACGAAGTGGTCAGGCTCTCCGAAGCCGACGATTATGCCATCTACGGAAGCGGCACTCGCCTCGAAAGCACCATCACCCGCACCATGAAAGGACGGCCCATCGCCGAGTTCTACGGATTCAGGGTGGACGGATTCTATGAAAGTGTCGAAGACGTATTGGCGCGTCCGCCCGTAGGAGCGACCCCGAATGCCGAAGAAGCCAAAGCCTGGATCGGACGGTTCCGGTTTGCCGATACCGACGGTGTGAAGGGACTTACCATGGACGACCGCGTGCCCCTCGGCTCGGCTCACCCCGACCTTATCGCCGGCCTGAATGCCAACTTGTCGTACAAAAACTTCGACCTGACAATGTTCTGGTATTCCACCATCGGCAACGAGCTGTTCAATAACGTCAGGTATTTCCTCGACTTCAATACCTTCCGCGGACAGCGCTCGCCCGAATCGCTCTATCAGTCGTGGAAACCGGGCGCCGACAACAGCAACGCCATCCTCCCGCTGCTCAATGCACAGGACGGATACTCCGGCAAATACGCAAGCTCGTACTATGTGGAAGACGCCTCCTTCCTGGCGCTCAAGAACGTAGTTATCGGCTATACCCTGCCCAAAGAACTGCTCCGCAAGGCTACGATACAGAGCCTCCGCCTCTATGTACAGGCCGAAAATACGCTTATGCTCACCAAATACAGCGGCCTCACACCCGAACTTACCAATACGGATATCAGCGCCGATGTCGATGACGACAACAAAGGCGCCGACCTCCGCAAAGGTATCGATATGGGAGGCTGGCCTACGATTATGCGCTTCCTCGTTGGTGTGAACTTTACTTTCTGACATGTTAATCACTCAAAGTATATCATTATGAAACAATATATGAAAGCGGCGCTGCTCAGCGCCATCGTATGCGCCCTCCTGGCTTCCTGCGGGGAAGATTTCCTCTACAAGGCGCCCCAGGGAAGTCTCGACTCCGAAGCCCTGTCTAATGCGCAGGGTGTGGAACTGCTCGTTGTCAATGCCTATGCCTTCCTGACCAGTCCCGAACACCAATGGGGTTCGAGTATCTTCAACTGGACATTCGGTGGAGTGTATGGAGGCGATGCCAACAAAGGCTCCGATAATAACGACCAGAGCGTACTGAACAGTCTGGAAACATACAACCTCGCAGCCACCAATAGCTACCTCAACGAGAAATGGAACTGGATTTATACCGGCTCCAAGCGCATCGCCCAGGCCCTGACGCTGGCCGAAGCGGCCGACGATATGGATGCCACCCTTAAAGCGACCCGCACCGGCGAGCTTTACTTCATCCGCGCGGTCTGCTACTTTGAAGGTATCAAGGTCTTTGGCCCTTACATCCCCTATGTCGATGAATCCTATACCGAAAACAACCCCAAGGTGAAGAACGACAAAGACATCTACGACAATGTCGTGACCGACATTGATAAAGCCATTGCCAACCTGCCCGAAAAACCCGACGCCCCCGGACGGGCTTATAAATGGGCTGCCAAAGCGCTCAAGGCCCGGATTCTGATGCAAAAAGGAGACCTGGCCGCCGCCAAGCCCCTGCTCAAGGATGTGATCGACAATGGCGCTACCGCTACGGGCAAGAAGTACGCCCTGGCCAACGACCTGACCGACAACTGGGATTCGTTCCGCGACAATACCAGCCCCGAATCCATCTTCGAAATACAGTTTTCGGCCGATGGGAACAATAACGGCAACATGGGCATGTCTCTCTGCTATCCGCACAACACCGGCGCCCCCGGAGGCTGCTGCGGATTCTACCAGCCCTCGTACGAACTGGCCAACTCGTTCAAGGTCGATGCCAACGGACTGCCCTTCCTCAATAACGAATACCGCAGTTCGCCCAGCATCACCGTCGGTGACGCCCAGGCCGTCGATCCCCGCCTCGACTTCGCCGTCGGACGGGTCGGCATCCCCTATAAAGACTATGGCCCCGCCCTCGAAGGATGGGTACGCGAAAAACCGAACGGAGGCGAGTTCCTTCCCAAGAAGCATGTTTACAGCAAGGCCGAAGCCGATGCCGGACTCGGACGTGGTAATATGAGCGGCGGATGGGCGCCCGGATCGGCCATGAACATACAGTACCTCTCCGTACGCGACGCCATGCTCCTCTATGCCGAATGTCTGGCGAACGACGGCGAACTCAGTGCCGCTATGGAATTAGTCAACCGCATCCGTACACGCGCCGGACTGGACGTGAACATCATCAAGGGCGCAGACGGACAGCCGGCTGCCAACTATAAGGTATCCACCTATCCCGCCTCGCATGCCGCCTTCTCCGACAAGGAGACCTGCATCCAAGCCGTCCGCATGGAACGCAAGCTCGAACTCGCCATGGAAGGCTCACGCTGGTTCGACCTCACCCGCTGGGGAGGCGATTATATGGCCAGACAACTGGCCGACTATATCGACTACGAAAAACAGTTTATCGGCAAATTCAGCTCCGCCGCTAAACTGGAGGCCGGCAAAGTGATGATGCCTGTTCCTCAGAATCAGATCGATATGATGGGGAATGACGAAAACGGTCAGCCCTACTTAACGCAGCCTGCTCCCTGGAAGCAATAAATACAGGGTAGTGGGTTTGTGCAGCCGCAGGGATGTGAGAGTGGAGAATGAGCATACCCTGCGGCTCTTATTATGTATTCCTCGTAGCCAACCCTGTATGTTCATAATATGAATTGCAGTTCCGGAAAGTTACTTCCTTTCAGAGATGGTCTTTACTATTGATTGATTTTTTTTATTACTGCTTGATATCTTTACGGTCTTACTCCCACTTTGTATATGGTCAGTTGCGTATATGTTCCGCCAGGCCTCAGCACCGTTGATGGAAAATTGGGTTTATTGGGTGAATCGGGATAATGTTGCGCTTCGAAGCAGGCGCCCATGTATGAAGTATATGCAACGCCTTGTGGGCTTTTATTTCTGCCGTTCAAGCCATAGGCAGTGTAAAATCCAAGGCCGGGTTCTGTAGTGTAGGTTTGCAACAAACGGCCGCTTTTCGGTTCGTACATCTCGGCAGCCAACACAGCATTGCCGGGTGTTCCCTTTATACAAAAGTTATTGTCGTAACCTTTAGGCAGGTCGGTTAAGCGATCGTTGATGACAGTCCATTGGCGCAAGTCGTATGGCGTACCTTCCACTTGGACAATTTCTCCCGTAGGGATAAGTTCATTATCCACTGGCGTATAAGCATCGGCGTAAATTATAACCTGATGACCGAGTACATTTTCCTTACAATTAGTGAGATTGAAATAACTATGGTTGGAAAGATTTAACACAGTCGGCTTATCAGTGGTGGCAGTGTAGCGTATCTGTAATTCATTATCGTTGTTCAGTACGTAATCCACTTTTATAGTCAGGTTGCCTGGATAGCCTTCTTCCATGTCGGCAGATATGTAAGTAAGCGACAACATAGCCAATTGTTTGTTGCTTGAGGTTGTTGCATCCCATACCTTACTGCTGAAATTTCTTCTGCCACCGTGGATATTGTGCTTGCCGATCCAGTTGGTAGCCAGAACATATTCCGTGCTGTCAAGGGTAAACTTCGCCCCGCTGATACGGTTAATATAGCGTCCTACAATACAACCCAGAGCCGGATGACCAGCCAGATAATCATCTAAAGCCCCCAGTCCAAGCACGATGTTTTCCATATGCCCGTTCCTGTCAGGCGCATTAAATTCTACAACAATACCACCATAATTGGTGATTTTGGCCGTTACCCCATTAGAATTAGTCAATGTAAAAAGATATACTGGTTTCGAATCAACCGAACCCCAGTTTGCGGTGCTGATTGCTGGTTTGTTAGTTGATGCACAAGCTACCATAGCAATGATACTTAATGAGATAATAAAATTGATTTTCATTGTGAGAAGAATTATTGAATTTGTCGCAAAAATAAGAAATTATTTTTACATACGTTTGTGTGTGTATCCGAGAATCTCATGTACCTTTACAAGGAAACACAAAGTAGAAACGTCAGCCCCAGACATTTAGGCTGAGGGGTGACTTTTTGGTTCGCCGGTAAAAACCTGCGTTTAGGCATATTATTTTCTCTGTTCAATATATATGAACGCTATGAAAGTATTTATTGATGACGCAATCAAAATTTAATACCCAATATAACAGTAAATAAGGGAAGGTAATCTTTTAGCTCAGTTCTTAGTATTTCTATCGCTTTATTGCGGTATCTTTCTACGGTACGGACGGATACGCCTAATATTTCAGCAATCTCCGTGGTCGGTTTATCTTCCATTCGGGACATTTCGAAAGCTATACGGTATTCTTCTCGCAGACTTGCCAAAGTATGATTAAACAGTTCTTCCAGTTCTTGTAATAAGAATAAACTGTCATTTTCTTCGGCATAAACAGGGAGTTTTTCTATATCTGCCGCATCATTAAATTCCTGTTTCACTGCTTTCCGTAAATAATTCAGACAGTGATTTTTTACGCTTGTTACAAGATAATTTGATACAGGAATGGAATAGTCAATCTTTTTCCGGTTAATCCATAAAGAGCAGAATACATCTTGTACAATATCCTCTCGTGTTTCCAACTCCTGTATGTAACGTTTGGCATATATACACAGGTTCGCATAATAATACTCAAACATCCTCCGAAAGGCAACTTCATCACTTAGAGAGGAATCCCATAACCACTCTGCTTGTATTTGTTTTGTATTCAACGGAGTCATCTAAACTTTTGTAACTATCCAGTCGCAGGATAGTCACTATGTGTAACATGACCGCAACCGTATCTTTTCCGGTATATTTGGTGTCCAATTATTTCCGGCCGTATCGGCTGGATGTCTATCACCTGGCGTTTGCCTGCAAATTCCGTCGCAAATTCCGACAAGTCTTTACGGCAATGGGTACAGTAACACAGTTCACAGCATATTACGGCGACCGGCCCCACATGTATTTCTATCGTTTCGCCTTTGTAGCCCGTTTGACCGCCTGGCTTTTTGCCCGTTGATTCTGTCCGACGGGTACAAAACGGATATTGAGAGGGGAGAAGAGAACTGTTGTTGCTCTCTTGCCTGTTCCGATAGATGGACAACTCTTTTCCCGGTTGCCTTGTTCTCCGCATCAGACATGCTATCAGTTGTGTTTGGGTGGACAACTGTTTTTCCAACTCATTTATACGTTTTTTCAATCCTTCCCTGCTCATTTCTTACTGTTTGCAGTACAAAGGTATTATCTTTTTTCGTAACTATTCAGTACAAATAAAACAAAAAAACAGATTTTAAATACTATAAAAATGAAAGAATCATTAACAATTATAACTAAGAAGTTATAAATGGGTGGGCAACAGGATGTACAAGTATTTGCTAGGCTGTTGCTGGAAGCAATACGCTATTGCGCAAAGAAAATGGCCTGTTGAGAGAAGAATCAGCAGGGATGAAAGAGCACATAACGTATTTGGAAGCAGGATTGTCTCACTACGAACATCCGAAAGATAATGGGAACAGTTCTGTTTCGCCCTCACAAGACCCCCTACCGGACAAAGCGCACGATAAGCTTACGTACAAGGCGGTCAGTAGGGCCATAAGGGTCACAGTCTGGAGTTTTCGTCGGATCCAGATGAAGTAATCGTTCACCAGCCTGTTTATTGTAGTGTACGGCAGGGATTTATATCAAAAAGAAGCTGTCTCGGCCAGGAGTCGTCAAGTGACAGATATACCTCCGACACTACCCCGCGTGACCGAACACTGGATTTACAATCGCAGGTGCAATTGCGGTCACAATCAGGTAAACACATATCTTCAGGAGTCATATAGTCTGTCTGTTACGGAAAAAAACTGTTGGGCATGACAGCATATCTGCAGCCCCGGCAGTATATACCCTTTGATCGGATGAAGGAGATGTACCGGGATATTTTCAGTTTGGATATGAGTAGAGGCATTCTTGTGCAAATGATACAGCGGCTTGCCGGAAAAGCTGGCAATATGTATGAAACTATCCGGCAAGGCATTGCCAGAAGCCCGTATGTCGGTGCAATAAATTACTGCAACAGCCTCTTGATGCAAGGCATATAAAACTGATCGTTTTCAAAAACAGGATGACCCCATACTGGTAATATCTTTTCCGGTTCCTTTACCAACATAATATTCCTCCGGATAACAATTAAGGGATGCGAAATAAATAAGGTATAATAGTTTCATCATCCCTGAGTGCAGGACCGTTATTCTTCCTCTCAGGTCCTATATACTTCCACTTCAAAACCAATTACTTTCACCCCCCCAAAGTATATAGGTTCTTCTCCCGAAACCTGTATATATTTCACTCCCGTCCGGTTTATTCCCGGACAGGAGCAGATTTATCCCGGACGGGAGCAAGGCACAACGCTTGGATGGATAGCTTCAGGTCTGTGATATCCTCCTAACTCCTATTCATTACAAAAATATTTATTTTTCCCAGAATATGTTGTCGTAAATCATGAAAATTAGTGTATATATTAAAAAAGGCTTTTATTTACGATTGGACTTATGAACGAAATCAAAGAGAACATATCTGATAAAATCAGAATACTGAAAGCCCTGGAACAGGATATCCGGGAAAACAAAGAAATAGACGTATTGAAAGGTTATCGACAAACCTATGTAAAAATAAAACATCAATCACGAAAGTTAATATTTTTCAACATATTCAATAGAGTTGCAGCTATATTGTTGATCCCCTTATTATTAAGTACTTTTATTTTTATGTATCTGTTTCTATACAATGACAGCAAATCTTTTCAAGCTATCGCATACACAGAAATTATTGCTGCCCCGGGTTCTGTGATTAAAACATCATTACCCGATGAATCGGAAGTCTGGTTAAATAGTGGGAGCACACTCCGTTATCCTTTGCAGTTTTCCGGAGAAAAAAGAAAGGTAGAACTGACCGGTGAGGCTTTTTTTGATGTAAAAACGAATCATGAATTCCCATTTGAAGTTGAAATTCCTTCAGGAATGAAGATTTTAGCCAAAGGCACTTCATTTAATATCAACGCCTATGCTAACGATCATATCTGTGAGGCCACTCTGCAACACGGTAAAATTGATGCCATACAAAATGACCGGGTAATCCATCTCTTACCAGGCGAAATGGTATCCCTGGACATAAATACTGGACAAATGTGGAAAACTGTGGTTAATCTCGAAGAGAAAACAGGCTGGAAAAAAGGATTACTCATATTCAGGGACACCCCGTTGGAAGAGGTATTCAAACGCCTTTCCCGTCATTATAATGTGGAATTTAATGTACAAAACAAGCTGTCCGTGAACTACCGAGTTCGTGCGACCTTCTCTACCGAGACGATCACACAGATACTGGATGTATTGAAACTGGCAGCACCGATCACCTGGTCTGTAAAAGAAGAGATGAAGCAACAAAATGATCTATTGTTTAAGAGGCAGCATATCGATATTGTTATCAATTAAATTAATATGTTTTGTTTAACCTTAAAAAGTAATGCCTATGATAATATCCCAATGATCTATAAAAAACAGGAATAAGCTCCAACTTATTCCTGTGAGAGAGTTATCCGTTGTTACCGGATAAGAATTTTATGTTGAACTTAAAATCCGTTACAAAAATATGAAAATTCGAATAGACAAACTGCACTTTTGTAGAAAAGTGCTAAGTGAATGCATGCGTATTATGAAAATCACGACATTTCTTTTGTGTTTGTGTTTATTTCAGTTATATGCAAAAGGCTCCCACTCACAAGGCTCCCACTCACAGAACATATCATTAGACATGAATAATGTTACGGTGGAAGAAGTTATAGAGAAGATTGAAAAGGAAACTAATTTCAAATTTGTGTTTACAGATAAGGCGGTCGATACTTCACGCAAAGTGAACATTCACTCTTCTAATGGAGGATTAAAAGAAGTTTTAGATCAATTAATAAAAAACACTGGGCTTGATTACAAAATAGTTGACCAACTGATTGTCCTTTCCGAAAAAAAGCTTGTTTCATCTCAACAAGACGGGAGAAAGCAGATTTCCGGTAGAATAGTAGATGAATCCGGCGAATCTATGATTGGTGTGAATGTTGTAGAAAAAGGGACAAGTAATGGTGCCACCTCGGATATGGATGGGAAATTCATCCTTTTTATATCTGAAAACGCTACACTTCAATTTTCCTATATCGGATATGTTACTCAGGAAATACCGATAAAAAACCAAACATCAATAAATATTGTACTACAGGAAGAGACGATAGGACTGGATGAAGTAGTTGCCATTGGCTATGGGACGAAACGGCGCAGTAGTGTTTCAGGCGCTATCGACCTGGTAGGGACGCAGACTTTCGAAGACAGACCTGTAGGGAATGCCATGCAGGCGCTGCAAGGAGCTAGTCCAAACCTGATCATACAGCAAAGGAGCATGAACCCGAATGAAAACACCATGAATATCAATATTCGCGGTGTCTCTTCAATGAATAACAGCGATCCGCTGCTGGTTATAGATGGAATGATTGCCTCCGGACTTGATGCGTTAACGACCAATCTGAACCCAAACGATATTGAAAACGTGACCATTCTGAAAGATGCCGGTAGCGCCGCCATCTACGGTTCGCGCTCTGCAAATGGGGTTATATTGATCACAACGAAACAAGGGGCAAAAAATGCCACCCCAAAAATCCGTTTCAACGGAATGATGGGTGTTAATGCTCCGGAAATCCTGTACCGTCCTGTGGCAGGTTGGAAGAATGCCGAGTTGCGTAATCATTCGAATGAAGCTACCGGACTGCCGCTTACCTATACGCAAGCACAGATCGATGATCTGAAAGCGCATAGTAGCGAAGATGCATGGTTTATGGACCAAATTTATAAAAACGCACTGCAACAATCATATAATTTGAACGTTTCAGGTGGCGCCAACAATACCTCTTATTTGGTCTCATTAGGATATTTCAACCAGGAAAACAATTTCGTAGGTGATTGGGGACGCGAACGCTATAATTTCCGCATCAATCTGAATACCGAATGGAAAAGGTTTAAGGTTGGCGCGATATTGGCGTATAATCGTATCATGGACAATCAGCCAGTTACTAATACAAGCGGTTTGAATACCAACGTTTTTCGTATACCGCAATATTATTACTACAAATTGAAGTCTGACGAAGGAAAATACCTCATCAATGATTGTATCGTGGATGCAAACACGCTTGGACAACTGGAACAGGGAGGACAGCAGAAACAAGACATCGACAATATCATCGGCAATCTGAACGTTGAATATGCCATCTTTGAAGGATTAAAAGCAAAAGCATTGGCAGGTATTGAACTGGTGCAGCAACACCGTTTCCGCCGCTGGATTCAGGTACCGCTATACTGGGAGACTAATCTGGAAACTCCGGCGCGTTACATAAATTCAAACCGGGATGTGGATGATTATAATAATAAGTATTACAATTTAAACACCCAATTCTTGCTGGACTTCAACCGTACCTTCACCTCTACGCATAATGTAAACGCAATGTTGGGCGTGTCCAATGAATCTTACACCCAGGAACAAAGTATGGTGAGATGGAGATATACGGATCCGGATTTAGGACTCAATACCGGCGAAAACGCTACGCAGGTTGGACAATCAGCCAATAATTATACAAGCAATCAAAATACCATCAAAAGAAGTATCACATCCGTGTTTGGACGCGCGGGATACAATTACGACAACAGGTATTATCTCGATTTTACGTTCCGCTACGATGGATCGTCGAGATTTGCTAAAAACTATCGCTGGGGTTTCTTCCCATCGTTCTCGGCTGCATACCGTATTTCGGAAGAAGATTTCATGAGTTCGTACAAAACCAATGTGGGTAATCTGAAACTTCGTACATCGTATGGACTTTTAGGAATCCAAAGTGTAGCTGACTATGCCTATCTGACAACATATACACAGCAGCCAAACAGATATGGATTTAACAATACCGCTTATCCGGGTTTCGATTTGTCTATCGGCAATGAGCAGTTGTCATGGGAAACATCAGCCAATTTTAATATCGGTTTTGACGCTACATTTTTTAACAACAGTTTTGATATCACTTTTGACTGGTTCAAAAAACGAACGTACGATATATTGTTAACCCCCGTAGTTCCAATGGTATTTGGGACTTCCAGCGCAGGCACGCAAAACTTGGGTGAGATGCAAAACGTCGGCTGGGAAGCCACCATCGGCTATCAGGTAAAATCAGGCGGGTTTTTGCATCGTGTCAGGATCAATATAGCAGACGCGAAGAACAAGGTGACTGATTTTGGAGGGAAAGAGCAAATCACTCAAGGCGAAGAAACATGGAATATCATACGAGAAGGCGAGGCGCTGGGATCATACTATGGTTATAAATCTGCCGGACTCTTTCAAAGCCAGGAAGAAATTGCCCGTAGTGCTCTTCCTGTTGGCGCTATCGTTCAACCAGGAGACGTGAAATATGTAGATGCGGATGAGAATGGCGTTATCAACGAACTCGACCGTCGGGTGCTGGGCAATGCCTTTCCGAGATATACTTTCGGCTTTACGTACGATGTGGCATGGAAGGGATTCGATTTAAACGTCCTTATACAGGGTGTAGGCAAACGTCTCCAGCAGATTCGCGGCGAAATGTCAGAACCGTTCCATCATCTTTATTGGGTCTCTACGATGTTTGAGCATCAATTGGATTTCTGGACTCCTGACAATCCGAATGCCACACTACCGCGATTGGCGACTGACGGACCATCGAGACAAAACAATTATCAAAAAATAGGAACGGATATTATTTTGTATGACATGGCTTATCTGCGGGTGAAGAATATCAGGTTGGGTTATATGCTTCCTAAAAAAATTTTTGCAAAGGCAGGTATCACTAAAGCGCACATCAGCGCAAACGTGCAGAACCCGTTCACTTTCTCAAAAAATTCATGGGCTGATCCCGAAAGCACCAACTTTGGCAACAATATGGGTGGACGATCAGGCGTCGGCGGATTCTATCTTCGCGGAAATTATCCTCTTTTGAGATATTATGGGGTAAGTATTGATTTAGAATTTTAAAACAAGAACATTATGAAGAAAGCAATATTCAATTTTATATGTACTTTGTGCCTGATTCTGGTATCGTGTAATGATCTGGAGCAATATCCAATCAACAAATTTACGGATGCCAATTATTGGACGTCGGAAGAAAAAGCGTCAGCTATCTTAAATCAGGCATACAATCAAATGGACAATGCCGCCAATATGTTCAATTTGGAAAGGATTACAGACAACATTTTTGTAGCAAAAGCCACTGACGAAAATACGGTTGGAATGGGTTTGGCAGATGCTTTCAACGGTTTTTTTGCCAGACACTGGAGAGACGCTTATCAGGGAATCAAATCCTGTAATATTTTACTCGATAATATTGATCCTGTACCAATGGATGAAAATCAGAAAGCCCGCATGAAAGCCGAAGCCCGTTTTATTCGCACTTACCTGTTTTTCCGCCTCACAACCCAATATGGCGACGTTCCTCATTTCGATTATCAAATAACATTGGCAGAATCGCAGGTGGTGGAGCGCAAATCTCACGCAGAGGTAGTAAATTGGGTGCGCAGCGAACTGAATAGCATTGTAAACTCCCTCTCAACTAAGCAGCAATATGCTGCTGCCGAGAATGGACGAATCACTAAGGGCGCGGCAATGGGGCTACTTGCACGAACATATCTTTATGAAAACGATTGGGCAAACATTGCCTCTACCTGCAAAAAAATCATGGATGGCGAATATGGTGTATACAGTTTATTCCCCGATTATGAAGGTTTATTCCTGCCCGAGAATGAATATAACAGTGAAGTTTTGCTAGACATTGAGTATATTCCTGAAAACAGGACATGGGACAATATGCGGGATAATATTCCAATCACTGCGGGCGCCCGTTCGAGTGAATATGCTCCCACACAGGAATTGGTAAACGATTTTGTGATGTTGAATGGATTGCCTATTTCAAATCCCAATTCAGGATATGACCCGAATAATCCTTATGTGAACCGTGATCCACGTTTTACCTATGCGATTGTGTACCATGGCTATCAATGGAAAAGACCAAACGGAACTGTTTACACCATCAACATCCAACCGGAGGTGGATCCGGATTCCAAGGATAATTACGTACCCGGTAGCTTGAACGCTAGTCAGACAGGCTATTATCTACGTAAATGGTACGATCCGTCAGCGCGACAAGAGGACCAGGCCTCGGGACTTAACATTATGCTTATCCGATATGCCGATATATTGTTAATGTATGCCGAAGCAATGAATGAACAGAATCAGATGAACGAGCAAGTTTGGAATATGACCATCAGAAAAATCCGCGAACGTGCCGGATTTACCAATCCCGACGCGTTGGACTGGAAAGCATCGTTTTCCCAGTCCGGCCTGCGGGAAATCATACGCCGCGAACGCCGTTGCGAATTAGCGTTTGAAGGTACGCGGTTATACGACCTGCGCCGCTGGAAAACAGCCGAGATTGTAATGAACGGTAGCCCGACCGGAGCACGGTTCCAAAACAACAATACAACTCATATTGTGCTACCCACTCGGCAATTCAATTCGGCTCGCGATTATTTGTGGCCCATACCCGGAAGCGAAAGGGATATAAATCCCAAACTTGGGCAAAATCCCAATTGGTAATTAACCGAATGTAATAAGTAGTAGACGCAATTTATTTTGCGTCTCTACTTTCTCTACCTATTAAAAAAATGCCCATCTAATAAACTGAACCATAAAGAGATTGTACGATGAAGCTTTCAATGATTCTAATGACGCTTGCCTTTTCTGTAGGAGCATTGGCACAACCCGAGAAAATATCTGTTTCAAATAAGCCTGGCACTCAGAGGCAGTTTAAAATTGAAGAAGATAAAGACATTTACATGCTGACTTATTTCCGTCAGCGTTATCCGACACGCATTGAAATTGATTCTGATGGAAATACATTCGAGGTTCCATTGCCCGACCCAATGCTGATAGCAAAATTGCATATTGCCCTATCCACAGACGGTCGTAATTGGACACCGCTGAATGATAATGAGCCGGTATGGGATCAACATATGCGTGATCCTTACGTTCGTCGCGACCCCAATGGACTTTGGCGAATTTTATCAACCGGTGGTGGAAGAGCGGACGACCGCAAAAAAATAGGGCCAAGCTGTCTGTATGCCACTTCGAAAGATCTGATTAACTGGCAGGTTGAAGGTTCTTTGCCGTTAATGAAGGATGTTAGGAATGAAGAGGGAGCATTGGCAGGGAATATTTGGGCTCCTGAATGGTTCTACGATGAAAAGACGAAAGAATATATGTTGTTCTGGTCCTCATCATTCAAAAATGCAGGTTGGAAAGAAAGTCGGTTTTGGTACTGCAAAACGCATGACTGGAAAACATTCACACCCGCTAAATTGCTGTTCGCCCCCTCTTATTCAGTTATTGACGGCACATTACAAGAACATGATGGCACTTACTACCTATTCTACAAAGAAGAGGAATTTGGTACGAAGACTAGCGAAAGAAGAGCTATCCGCGTCGCCACATCAAAAAAATTGGAAGGGCCATACAAAAATGTTGAAGGACCTTTGAATCATGGCCAGATCGTTCCGGTAATAACCGAAGGTCCAACAGTAGTAAAAGATTTGGTAAACCCCGGATGGCTACTGCTATATGATTACTGCATGAGCAACCGTTTTGGTGTCTCTTATTCGTGCGATTTGATTAACTGGTCAGTTGAGGATGACGTGAGTTTTCCCTCTGAAGCACGCCATGGCTGCGTTTCAATTCTTAAGCCAGCGGAAGCCAGGAAGCTCATGGAGGCTTATCCAGGTAGTCATTCAGACGAGTAAAATAAGTAAGATTTCAGTATTGACTGATCATTTCGGAGCAAAATATGAATTTAGCCCGAATAAAGTTCTTTGGCATGTTTATTTGTGCATTATGCAAGGTACAGCTGTTGGATTCGAGAAGTTAGCTACCGCCTTTGAAACAAAGCACCTCTATCAATATCTTGACTTTGGTCATTGTTTACCAAAGTGTTGCTTTTCCAATCCTTTACCGGATGATACCCAGGTTTGGCAACTCCAATACAGAAGAGATGATTGAGCTATTAAACCGCTATATTCGTCTTTTTGGAATAGAAACCATTGATTGCTTGTTTGCAAGACCGGGAATTCATTGGGAAACATAATGCACAAGAAATATACAAAAAACGATGGCAGATTGAAACTGCGTTTTAGAGCCTTGAAATCAAGCGGATTCAATATCGAAGATACGCATCTGACAGATATTGAACGGATTGATAAACTCTTTGCCCTGGTATTGATTGCTTTTACCTGGGCCTATGTAGTGGGCATTTATGTCCACCAAAACTTGAAGAATATCAAAATAAAAAAACATGGCAGAAGAGAAAATTCACTATTCAAGCATGGTTTAACGGTGATTGTAAATGTGCTACTCAACCCGAAAAAACCATTGGAATATAGACATCTTCAAATTTTTGTCACGTGCTTAGATTTTAACTAAAAAAATTATCAATATGAACAAAAGAGTACTTATAGTGGTCGCCATAATTTTGGCGCCATTCATTGGTTGCCATGCTGCATCCCAAGCCCAAGCGCAAACGCTTACCAGTTATGTAAATCCATTCAATGGCACGACCACACTTTGGGACAGTGTCGATCTCGGCTACAAGCTCAGCCCTACCCCTGAATTTCGTACTGTCTCTACTGAATTAGGCCGGAGGCCGGCACAAGGCCTTACCAGGGCATGGGGAGCCGAATGCTACCCTGGTTCAACGTTACCCCATGCTATGGTGCAGGCAACACCTGTGACCATGTATGGCAGCGGTTCGGGCTACCAGTACGAAGATACGGTTATCTTCGCTTTCTTTCATTCCAGCAAGGGGCAATGGGGTTTGGGACATGTGCCCATCCTGCCCTTTACCGGAAAAATAACAACCGGTAATTACCATTCGGGCTACAGCCACGAAAACGAATCGGCGAAAGTTGGCTATTATCAGGTTTACCTTGAACGTTACGGCATTAATGCCGAAATGACCTCCACGCTACGCTGCGCATATCACAAATACACATACCGGACGGGAGACGAAAAGAAATTGTTACTCAACCTGTCACGAATGAATAGCCTACGCACAGTAATGAGATGGACTTTCAAACAGGAAAACGAAAACACATTTTCCGGCTCTCAGGGCTCCGGCGAAGCAATTTACTTTTATGCGACGGTCAACCACAAGATCAAAAGCGTTGATTCTATCAGTAATAACAGGGAAAGAATAACAATTATCAATTTTGCCGATGGGAAGGAACCATTGGAATTGAAAATAGGCTTTTCGTTTGTAAGTGTTGAAAAGGCAAAGAAAAACCTGGAAGCGGAAATGATGAATAAAAGCTTCGCACAGGTAGTCAAAGAAGCAGACGAAACCTGGGAAAACCTTTTGTCGAAAATCCAGGTAACCGGTGGAACAGAAAAGGAAAAAGTTACGTTCTACTCGTGCCTGTACCGGGCATTACAGTGGCCTGCGCTACGCAGCGATGTTGACGGCGAATTTACCGATCCACGTGGCAATGTGGTCAACAAGGGGTTTCATTATTACACCAGTCATAATTTCTGGGATGCTTACAGGAATAAAACGGTGTTGATGGGCATGTTAGAACCCGAAGTAACCAACGATGTAATCAGTTCCGATATTGAAAAGGCAAAAGTCAGCGGTTTCATGCCCAGGTCTTTTCACGGCGACTTTGCCTCGACATACGTTACTGGTATGTATCTTCGCGGTCTTCGCGGTTATGACGTCGACAGCGCCTACTATTTCATGTTGCGCAACGCTACCGTAACAGGACCCAGAAACGGAAGACAGTATCTCGACGAATATATTGAAAGAGGATGGATTGCCGAGAATCGTGTTCTAAATCCCACTATCAAGACCGAAACAGATGAAGCGAAGGCAGCAGTGACTAAAACGCTTGAATATGCCTACAGCGATTATTCCGTGGCGCTCTTAGGCAAAGAGTTGGGCGATATGGACAACTATCGCATGTTGATGCAACGTTCTGACAATTATAAAAATCTGTTCGATCCATCAACGGGCTTCATGCGTGGACGGTGGGAAAACGGCGAGTGGGTAACACCTTTCGACCCTGGTTATCCTTATTATGTATTCATGTATCGCGAAGCCAATGGCTGGCAATCGACTTTTTTCGCTCCGCACGATCCCGAAGGACTGGTAGAACTTTATCCCAGCAAGAAGGCTTTAGAACAAAAACTTGATTCGTTGTTTATCGTTCCCTGGGGTGGGTACGAAGCAGATAACTTAACCGGGTTTTTCGGGCAGTATTGCGCCGGCAATCAGCCTTCCCAAGGTATAGCTTATATGTATTATTTCATCGATAAACAAGAAAAGTGTCAGGAAAAATTGGACATTCTTATGGACAAATATTACAACATGGGTAAGGAAGGACTGGCCTATGCAGGGATGGACGATGATGGCGGATTGTCGGCATGGTATGTATTAAATGCTATCGGATTGTACTCGTTTTCGCCTGCCGACCCGGAATATATTATTACTGTTCCCATTTTCGACCACGTTGTTTTCAATATGAATGATACTCCGTTTACTATCAGTAAAATAAATAAGGGAAGAAAAATAAGCAATATCACCTACAACGGTCAAAAAATAAACGGGTATTTCATTTCGCATGATGAGTTGAAAAAAGGAAAGGGGCTGGTAATCACAACTAAATAATAAATTTTAATTTCACTATCATGAACAAATTAACATTCGCTCCTGTCCTGCTTGTTTTGGCATTGCTTATCAGCTGTTCGTTTACTCCCAAACGACTTACCAGTTATGTGAATCCTTTTCTCGGCACAGCCACGCTGTGGGACAGCATCGATCTTGGGTACAAACCTACCCACAGAGCCTGGGGAGCAGAAGTGTTCCCCGGCGCATCGCTACCCAATGCCATGGTACAGGTTACTCCTGTAACCCTGTTTGGCAGTGGGGCGGGCTACCAGTACGAAGACACGGTTATCTTTGCTTTTTTTCATACCAGTATGGGGCATTGGAACTTAGGACACGTACCTATCCTGCCTTTTACAGGGGAAATCACAGCCGATAATTACCATTCAGGCTACAGCCACGAAAACGAATCAGCAAGTCCCGGCTATTACCAGGTTTTTCTTGAACGTTACAACATCAATGCCCAAATGACTTCCACCCTGCGTTGTGCATTTCACAAATACACATACCGAAACGAGGATGACAAAAGACTGTTACTCAATCTGTCACGTACAAATAGCCGACGATCCGGATCAATCTGGGATTTCAAACAGGTCGACAAAAATACATTTTCCGGCTCCCAGGGTACCCGTGAAGCAATCTACTTTTATGCGGTGGCAAACCACAACATCAAAAGTGTCGATTCAATCAGTAATGACAGAGAAAAAATTACTGTCATCAATTTTTCCGACCAAAAAGATCCCTTGGAATTGAAAATAGGCTTTTCGTTTGTAAGTGCAGAAAAGGCAAAGAAAAACCTGGAAGTGGAAATTATGAACAAAAACTTTGAACAGGTACTTAATGAAGCAGACCAGACATGGGACGCGTTGCTGTCGAAAATACAGGTAACAGGCGGAACGGAAAAACAAAAAGGAATATTCTACTCATGCCTGTACCGTTCACTTTTGTGGCCTGCAGTCCGTAGTGATATTGACGGCGAATTTACCGATCCTCACGGTAATATTGTAAACAAAGGGTTTCATTACTACACTACTCCCGCGCTCTGGGACGATTACAGGAATAAGCTGGTATTGTTGGGCATGTTGTCGCCTGAAGTGACTAACGATGTGATCAGTTCCCTCATCGAAAGAGCAAAATACACTCGTTTTATGCCGATATACTTCCATGGCGACCATGCTTCACCGTTTATTACCGGTTCGTACCTGCGGGGGTTGCGCAGTTTTGATGTTGACAGCGCCTACTATTTCATGCTACGCAATGCAACTGTCGAAAACCCCAAGGCAAGGTTATACCTCAACGAATACATCGAAAAAGGTTGGATTGCCGAGAATGATGTTAAAAATCCCACAACTCAAACCGAAGTGGACGAAGCAAAAGCGGCAGTGACCAAAACGCTCGAATATGCCTACGACGATTATGCGGTGGCACTCCTGGCCAAAGAGTTAGGGGATATAGACAATTATAATATGTTGATACAACGCTCGGGCAATTATAAAAACGTGTTCGATCCGTCAACAGGTTTCATGCGCGGGCGTTTGGGAAACGGCGAATGGTGGGAGCCTTTCGACCCCGGCTATCCCTATTATGTTTTCATGTACCGCGAAGCCAATGCATGGCAGTCAACCTTCTTTGCACCGCATGATCCCGAAGGACTGGTAGCCCTTTATCCCGGCAAGAAGGCATTCGAACAAAAAATCGATTCGATGTTTATCATTCCGTGGAGAGGATACGAAGCCTATAACCTTACCACGTTTATTGGCCAGTATTGTCCGGGTAATCAGCCTTCCCAAGGCATTCCATACATGTACTATTTTGTTGACAAACAGGATAAAGCCCAGGCAGTAATAGATACTATTATGAACCATTACTATGCCATGGGTAAGGAAGGTTTAGCATACGCCGGGATGGACGATTCCGGTGGATTGTCGGCATGGTATGTGTTCAATGCTATCGGACTGTACACTCTTTCGCCTGCTGACCCGGAATATATAATTACGGTTCCCATTTTCGACCGAGTTGTTTTTAATATGAATGATACTCTGTTTATCATCAGTAAAATAAACAAGGGAAAAAAGATCAGTAATATCACATACGATGGACGAGAAATAAAAGGATATTTTATATCTCATGATGATTTGAAAAAAGGAAAAGAGCTGGTGATCACGACCGAATAGCAGATTGCAACTTATCCTGATAACGAGATGAGGCGGGGTGCGATTGTAGAGGCTGTGTCAAAAGTCAGACACCCCATAGACTTTTAACAAAAAATCCTTCACTCCTTCACAAAATGTATAAACAGCTGAATGATACAATATTAAGGTGTAAAGGACGGGTTTTTCATCCTTCACCTCTCCCCCGCCCTTCCCTTGCGGAGCGGATACTTTTCCTCCCCTCTCTTGTGGGAGGGGCCGGGGGAGAAGTATGTCCCAACTATACGAGTGAGACTTCCGGATATAAACCCGGACAGCTGTTTCAGACAAAACCCTCAGCTGATTTCCGGACGGATCACGCAGTAAGATGTGAAGAATCCGGCCCTCATCCTTCACACCTTAACGGAGTGCCACCCAAAGGCTTTACCCCTTGTGAAGGAGCTGGGCTGACGCATCTAATTTATTAGCAGTTTACAGAGGTATTGATTGTCCCAACCGGCTTTTAATCGTTTGCCT
Organism: Tannerellaceae bacterium; assembly: GCA_031269535.1. GTDB lineage: Bacteria > Bacteroidota > Bacteroidia > Bacteroidales > Tannerellaceae > DFXE01. The sequence continues at coordinate 6,326 of JAISZA010000174.1, read as the reverse complement.
CTGACACCGACTTTGGTTGTTTTTTCGTTTTTAAGCAGATTCAAAGCGATGCGGTTCAGGATAGAATAATTTTGTGCGGCAAACCCGCTTCTTTTCCGACTGTTGTCTTCATTAAAAGCCACGTCAAGCACCCAGTGCAGGGAGTTTTCTATCGACCAGTGAAAGCGAACGACGGCGTTAATTAACTGCGCGTTCGCTTCAAGCGAAGTGATGTACAGACGGGTGTCTTTTTCTTCCTTTCCGCTACTTTTAAAATAGCGCACCGACTCCACCCTGACAAGGCATTTCATTCCTTCCCACCTGCGGGCCTGTTCTATCAGGGAGAGGTCGTCTATGACTTGACAGCGATGTGTTTCCACCCGGCCATGACCCGAATCCACCTGTTCATCCGATGAGACAGGGGGTAGAAAGCGGAAGGAATCTTCGGCCTGTTCCTGCAAGTTGCCCTGATTCCCTTTCAATGCCAGGATGTAATGCGCTTCTTTATCTACGATTTTAGCGGCAATATCCCTCTGGCAACCCATCGCGTCGATAGTCACAATGCAACCTTTGAGCACGAGTAAATCCAGCAGTTGGGGTATAGCGGTGATTTCATTTGACTTTTCATCCACTTTTACCTGACCCAAAGCAATATGGTTCTCCTGCGTCCAGGCGCTGACCATGTGTACGATGCTTTTGTTCCCCTGTTCTCTTGTTCCACGCATGCTTTTACCGTCTATAGCCACTACCTCTCCTTCTGCTAAACGGGCAACGGACTGCATCCAGGCAATGAAACTTTTCTCCAGTTCTTCCGGTTTCAACCCGGAGAAAACACGGTTAAACGTATCATGGGAAGGAATATCTCCCGGAAGGCGCAGGAACGTTTTCAACCATTCCTCTTTGGCCTTGCCGAACGCTTCCATCTCATACCAACTCTCTGCTCCGCAGATGACCGAAGCAATGGCGATAAACAATATATCTTCCAAACTGTGCTCACGTGTACGGGCAACGCGAGGGGTCTGTTAAATCCGAAAAATAACTCAGGGGACTTTTCATATGCTTTTTGGAACCGAAAGATAGTTCTTTTATTCATAAGTACATAAATTTAGATGCGTCAGCCCTGGCCCATGAAATTATTTTTTTGCATATCTGAATTGTTTTTCTATCTTTGCCTCTCGAAAAGGAACTGTTAGCTCAGTTGGTTCAGAGCGCTGCCTTGACAGGGCAGAGGTCGCCGGTTCGAGCCCGGCACAGTTCACTTCCTCTCCTCTCACCCACCTATAACAGTCTCTATTCCATATTGTCTGAAGATGGAGCAGCAGTGTGCCAATGCTTTTTCGGAAGGAGGGGCGAGCGGGATGCGATCGGGATTGTAGCGGGTTCCCAGCTTTTCATGTTTCCCTTTGGCGATATCGTGGTACGGAAGTAGATGAACGAGCCGGCGTTCCCAGGGGAGTGAGGCAAGGTAGGTGGCCGAGCGGGTGATATTCTCTTCGTCGGCATTGACGCCTTCAATCAGCGGGATACGGATGACCAGCGCTTTCCCGGCTTCCGTTACCCTGCGCAGGTTGGCGAGGATACGTTCGTTCGGGACGCCGCAATAGTAACGATGTTTGCCCGAATCCATCTGTTTGAGATCCACCAGGAACAAATCCGTTTCTTTCATGACCTCGGCGACGACTTCTTCCCGGGCATATAGCGTAGTATCCATGGCCCGGTGGATGCCCAGCGACCGGCAACGGCGCAATAACTCAAGCAGGACGTCCGGATGAAGCAGCGGTTCGCCTCCGCAAAACGTGACACCCCCTCCGGAACGGTCCATAAAGATGGTCTCTTTTTCGATTTCGCGCATCAGATAGTCCACACTGTATTCCGTACCCGATATTTCCATCGCTTTGGTAGGACATACTGCTGCGCACTGACCGCATAAGCGGCAGGCTTCCGTATTTGTTTTCATCCCTTCGGCTGTGGGATAGATAGCCTGGTAAGGGCAGTGTTCCACGCAGGTACGGCATCCGATACACTTCTTCCGGGTGTACATCTTTTCTTTCCGGGGCTGAATCCCCTCCGGATTATGACACCATACACACGAGAGCGGACAGCCTTTCAGGAAAAGCGTGATCCGGATGCCCGGCCCGTCATTGATGGAATAGCGTTTAATATCGAAAAATAATGCCATCTCCGTATTCCTTGTCTCTCAGAAGCCTTCCTGTTCGGTGCGGGCGATGATGTCGGCCTGCAGATCGGCGTTCATATCGTTGAAATAATCGCTGTATCCGGCCATCCGGACCAGGAGGTCGCGGTAATCTTCGGGCGTTTGCTGGGCGGCGTACAAGGTAGCCGTATCGACGATGTTGAACTGGACGTGATGTCCTCCAAGGGCAAAGTAGCTACGTATCAGGGAAGCCAGTTTCGCAACGTCTTCTTCCCGTTTGAGCAGGCTGGGCAGGAAGCGCAGGTTCAGCAAGGTACCCCCGCTTTTTACCTGGTCTAATTTGCCCAAGGATTTGATCACGGCGGAAGGCCCGTGCGTATCCGCTCCATGCGAAGGAGAAGTGCCGTCGGAAATCGTAATCCCGGCCAGACGTCCGTTGGGCGTTGCTCCGGTCATTTTCCCGAAATACACATGACAGGTGGTCGATAGCATATTCAGGTGGAAACATTCCCCTTTGGTATTGGGCTGGCCTTCGATGGTGTCGTACAGGTCGTTATATACCCGCAGGGCAATGGCGTCGGCGGCTTCGTCGTCGTTACCGAAGAAGGGCGTCCGGTTCAGGATATATTGCCGCATGGCTTCGGCTCCTTCGAAATTGACGGCAAGCGTTTGCAGCATCTTGTCCATGGAATAGGTCTGATCTTCGAACACATGTTTTTTCAGCGAAGAGAGGCTGTCGGTCACGGTTCCCAGTCCGGTGCATTGGATATAGGAGGTGTTATAACGCGGGCCGCAGTCGTAATAATCTTTTCCCTTCGCGATGCAGTCGTCGATAAAGAGCGACAGGAAGGTGGCCGGTGCATATTTGGCAAACATCCGGTCGATGTAATTGCTGACGCGCACCTTCTGATCGACCACATAGCGGAGTTGTTTCAGGAAGGCTTCGTAAAGCTCGTCGTAGGAACGGAAGCTTCTGGCTTCGCCCGTCTGGAGGCCGACGCATTTGCCGGAGACAGGGTCGTAGCCGTTGTTCAGCGTGACTTCCAGTATCTTCGGCACATTCAGGTAGCCGGTAAGCAGGTAGGCTTCTTTCCCGAAGGCGCCTACTTCGATGCATCCGCTGCATCCCCCTTCGCGCGCGTCTTGCAAGGTTTTACCCTGCCGCATCAGCTCCTGGATATACACATCCGGGTTGAAGACGGAAGGGTACCCATGTCCCTGGCGGATGACTTTGCAGCCGGCATGCAGGAATCGTTCCGGTGTGCGTGCGCTGATGTGGATCGAGCAGCCCGGCTGTAGGATATGCAGTTCTTCGGCTACTTCGAGCATGAGGTAGGATATTTCGTTGACCGCATCGCTGCCGTCGGGTTTCAGGCCTCCGATGTTGAGGTTGGTAAAGTCGTTGTACGTTCCGCTTTCTTTGGCTGTGATACCTACTTTCGGAGGCGCCGTATGGTTGTTTACCTTGATCCAGAAACAGGAGAGCAGTTCTTTGGCTTCGTCGCGGGTCAGTGTGCCTTCCGTCCGTTCTTTTTCGTAGAAAGGCACCAGGTGCTGGTCGAAATGTCCCGGGTTCATGGCATCCCATCCGTTCAGTTCCGTGATGGTACCCAGGTGGATAAACCAATACATCTGGATGGCTTCCCGGAAGGTGCGGGGGGCGTGCGCCGGCACCCGGCGGCATACTTCGGCAATCTTCCGCAGCTCGGCTACCCGTCGGGTGTCGGGTTCTGCCAGCGCCATCTCTTCCGCCAGGTCGGCATGACGTTCGGCCAGGAGGATAGCTGCGTCGCAGGAGATCGCCATGGCGGTCAGTTCTTCCTGTTTATCCGTAGCTTCCGGATCGTTCAGGAAGTCGAGCTGTTCCAGTCTCTTGGCGATACGCGCCTTCAGGTCCAGCAGTCCGGTGCGGTAGATTTTCCCGTCGAGAGCCGTATGTCCGGGCGCCCTTTGCTCCATAAACTCGGTGAACAATCCTGCTTCGTAAAGCGCCCGCCAGGATTCGGGTACATGACTGAAGATGCGTTCGCGCTGAGTGCGTCCTTTCCAGTAAGGGATTATCTCCTGCGCATAGATTTCGATATCTTCGGGGCTGATGGTATAGCGTTGCAATTCGCGGGTGTTGAGCACATGGAGGTCTTCCACGCTATGGCATGTCAGTTCCGGAAACGTCGGTACGGCTTTGGGTTTGGGCCCCCGTTCGCCTACGATCAGCTCATCCTTGCCTATATAGATGGTTTTGTGCCTGCATATCTCAAGGAAATTCAATGCCCGGAGGATGGGAATAGGATATTTTCCTTCATTTTTTTTATAAAACTGTGTTTCTATCCGTGCGCGTTCGATGGATAAAGAAGGTTCGGCATCAAAGGTTTCTTTCCGTAATCGCCGGATCCGTTCGTTCATCCCATAGACATTGCCGGCTATGGAAGGAGCGAAATTTGAGGCACTATTAGGTGCACGCTGGGCTATTGTATGCATAAAATAATTAATTATGAGTAGAGTGCCCCAAATATACATATTTTTCGATACCGGAAGAGAAACAAACAAAAAATACCGGATAATAAAATCAACCTTTTCTCTTTATGATTATAGTTGCATTGCACATTTTGCGTTATACAAAATGTGTAACGCAAAATGTGCAATAAAAACACATACAACAATGAAACAAAGTACTCCTTTTTTAGTATCCGGTCAGTTCCCTGAATCGCTCCCTGAAAGCGCTCATAGAGAAAGAAATGATTTACAGGGAAGAAGAAAGTACAGTCTATAAAGTATATGATGTCTTTTTCTCCCAATGGCTTGAAAGAATGATTTAACCCCAGCTTACGTACCAGGGAAGGTATCCGGCAAAAAATAAACAACTGCTATTAAGGGATGCGAAAAGGTATTTTACAGTTTACAGAATGCGGGTATATTGTTTTACAGCCTGAGGTTTGATGGAGGTTAGGTCTGCAATTTTTACCGGCAAACCGGATGCGATGCTCTTACGGGCAGCAATTCCCACTAAGCAGGCCAACACGCCATCTCGTATGTCGGCACACTGTTTATAAGGATCGGCTGTGTTCGGCAAAAATATTTGCTCCATCATGAGTTGATCGCCTCCACCATGTCCGGATGTACTGAATGGAATCTGGATATATTCCCGCCTTGAGAAGTTTTTGAATACGATGATCTCATCATAATTGGTATCCCGTACTGGGCGTGATTCCTGTATCCATGCGTCTATTCGTCCCTTTGTTCCATTGAAAGCGATGCGGTATCCTTCGTAGGGGGAATAGGTTGTTAAGGAATACGACACTTGTACATTGTTAGCATAGCGAATCGTTGCGGCCATTTTATCGAATATGTTGATATCATTCTTGAACACGCATCCATCCCTCATGTATCCGTCATATTTTTCGTTATCTACATACAATTGTTTATAATAAGCATTTCTCAAAATATCAAAGTAAAATTTACATGATTTGCTATGCGGGCAAGTACGGCAATTGTCGGCACGAACACTTCCGTTTTTGCCATAGTGATTTAATTCCCCCAATGCATAAACGCTTTCCGGATCGCTGCCAATCCACCAATTCAGCAAATCAAAATGATGGCTTGCTTTATGTACCCAAAGCGTTCCGCTATTTTCCGTTAACCTATGCCAACGTCTGAAATAATCCGCGCCATGCGATGTGTCCAGATACCAGTGAAAGTCCACAGAGGTAATATCTCCGATTTCTCCAGCCCTCAATAGTTCCCATATTTTCGCACGGTGCGGCGAATAGCGGTAATTGAATGTTATCCGGCATTTCCTTCCTGTTCTTTTTTCGGCATCAATGATGGCTTGCGCCTTAACTTCATCGGTAGTCAGCGGTTTTTCGGTAATAATGTCTGCTCCAAGTTCCATTCCCCGGATAATAAACTGATGATGCGTAGAATCCATCGTTGTAACGATCAGCACATCCGGTTTGGTTTCTTTCATCATCTTTTCGAAATCGGTATAGGTAGGACAACTTACTTCTAATAATTTTTTACAGGTTTCTACCCGTCCCTGATTTTTATCGCACAACCCTACAAATTCGATATAGTCGGGGAAATTTCTAACAAGATCCATCCCCCACATACTACATCCCCTTGAGCCGGTTCCTACCAAAGCCATTCTCAACTTGGCAACGTCAGAGAATGGTACATTATTTGTTCCTGCCTTTAT
>JAISZA010000162.1 GCA_031269535.1 Tannerellaceae bacterium | reverse complement strand
ACTGAAGCTCCCGCTTCTGGGGCAAATCCCCTTAGTGCAATCTATCCGCGAAGGAGGCGACAGCGGCGCCCCCGTCGCCCTGAACCCCGACAGCCTCACCGGAGCCGCCTTCCGCGCCCTGGCAGAAACGATAAGCCGGCAGGTAAACCTCCGCAACGAACAACTCCCTCCCACCCATCGCGTCAGCCTCTCCCGCGGCTAAGCACAATCACTTACCATCTTACAGGTCTTTGCGACAACGGAAAACGATAGTGTTTTGTGTTTAATTTCTTTTTCAACGTATGCCAAAACCAATTCTTGATCGTTATTCTTCCCCTCCGTTCCTAATATACTTTCGTTTCAAAACCTATATACTTTCACCTCCGGATCTAATATATTATCACTTCAAAACTATATACTTTTACCCCGGAGGCTGAATAGGCAGCCGGAGATTATCTGCGGACATCATTAGGCTGCCCTTTCAGGGCGCCTACCGGATTATTCTGTTTTATACCCGGGAACCCAGGGCGTTGCCCTGGGCTGGGATATACCGGGCTTTCAGCCCTTTTCCCTGTCAGAATGAGGTGGACGGGGGTATGCCTGGTCCGTTCCGGCTCGTTTTATTTTTATCTGTAGGGAAAATCCGGAAGTTTTCCCGGGCTGAAAGCCCTGTATACCCCAGCCCAGTGGATACTTTTATTTGTCCGACCTGGGTCAAACAGCTGTCCGACCCAGGTCAGACACGTGTTCGACCCAGGTCGGACAGCTGTTTGACCTGGGTCGGACAAATAAAAGCTTCAGAGGCAGGCTGCCGGTATATTCCTCTGTGGGAACTTCTTCCTCTGATTACAAGCGTAACAGATTTTACTGCATCAGAAGGCCGCAGAGGGTTTACACAAAAACAAATACAGGAAATGATAGTTCTGACACTTTGCTGTTTTAGGTATCAGTAGGGCATAGAGATCGGGGTGGGAGCCGGGGGGAGGATATTTCACGATTGTCCGAGTACAGAGGGGAGGGATTAAGCGGAATTGATTATATTTGTATCTTTTAAAACTGATAAATATAGACATATTATGAGGTACAAACCATTTTATTTCCGGATGCTCCTTCTTGTTCTGCCTTTACTGGGCGGATGTAATTCTAAGGAGCCTGCTGCTGACAGTACGTCTTACAATCCCTGGGTGAAGAGTTTTACTACGGGCTCAATCTCTCGCTTTGCTCCTGTTTACCTGATATTTGCAGAAAATGTGGCGACGGAAAAAATACAGGAAACCGGCCTCAGTAAGTTTTTCAGAATAAAACCGGAAGTGAAGGGCGAATTTGCTTTCGACGATGCACATACGGTAGTCTTCCGTCCCGCTGCCTCGTTTGAAAGGGATACGGAATATAAGATAACAGCCGATCTCGCTCCCTGGTTTGCTACAGAGGATAAAGAACGGTATTTCAGCTTTCGTTTTTCTACTTACCCGCTGGCGCTGCATCTGGAGCGTGAGGCGGTCAATGTCGGCGATGCCGGGGGCTTCGACCTGGTTTACACTGTCCGGACGCCCGACAAGGAAACGCCCGAGACCCTGGAGCCGCTTATCCAGGCCTCCGAAAAGGCAACAACCGGATGGCAGCACAGCCCCGACGGAAAGCTACATACCCTCTCGCTGAAGCATGTGCCGGCGCGTGCGGAAGGCTACGAACTTATCCTCTCGGCAAAACCGAATAAGCTGGGCCTGAAAGAGGGAAAGCTGATAACAACCCCTATCCCCGCTGCAGATGACTTTTCCGTTTACGAACTGCGTTTTGTCAGCGAGCCGGAACGCTATGTGGAGGTTGTCTTTACGGAAAAACTCGATGAGGGGCAGGACTTATACGGGCTGGCCTATATCGCCGACAACGAGAATGAAACCCTCACCCCCGAAGGAAACACACTGCGCCTTTACCCCGACAAAGAACGGACCGGTCTGAGCGAGGTGTTCCTGAGCGCCGCCATCCGCTCGACGAAAGGACGGAACCTGGGCGAAAACCGCACCGAAACAGTGGATATCATCAACGCCCTGCCGGGGGTACGCTTCACCGGTGAAGGAAATATCATCCCCCGGTCGGCAGAGCTGAATCTACCTTTCCAGGCTATCTACCTGCGTGGGGTCATCGTACGCATTATCCGGATTTACGAAACGAATGTAGGGCAGTTTATGCAGTCGAACGACCTTTCGGGCAGTTACGGACTCACTTCTGTAGGGCGTCTGGTCGCCCGGAAAACTATTTTTTTCGAGGGAGAGGAGAGCCGTTTCCGCAACTGGCAGACCTATGCCATCCGGCTGAATGAACTGATTGAGCCGGAGCCGGGCGCCATCTACCGGGTCGAGCTCTCTTTCACACGCGAACTCTCGGCCTATCCCTGCGAAGAAACCGTATCGCAACGTACGAAAGAACAGGTATGGGCGGACGATGAGCTTAAATTCAAAGAGGAGCTGGCTCATTACGAGGCTGATACCTATTATTACTATTACGGCGAGACGGATTACGACTATGACGCCCCGTACGGGCGGGACAATCCCTGTTCGGACAATTACTATTATAATAACGTCAAATCGAAAAATATCCTGGCTACCGATTTAGGGCTGATGGCTTTCAGCGGGAAGGAAGACGAGATGAGCGTCCGGGTGCATAACCTGCTGAATACCTTGCCCGAAAAAGGCGTACACCTCGCCTTGCACAACTACCAGCATCAGGTAATCGGCACCGGCGTGACCGACGAGCAGGGGCAGGCAGTCATTGCGCTGCGGGGCAAGCCTTTCTATCTGACAGCTTCGCAGGGCGAACAGCGCTCGTACCTGCGCGTAGATGCCGGTTCGGCCTTGTCGCTCAGCACCTTCGATGTAGCCGGCGACGTGGTGCAGAAAGGCATCAAAGGCTTTATCTATGGCGAGCGGGGAGTCTGGCGACCAGGGGATACGCTTCACCTTGGTTTTATGTTGAACGATCGGCTGAAAAGCCTTCCCGCCGGCCATCCGGTGACGATGGAACTCTTTAATCCGTCGGGACAGTTGTATCTGCGCAAAACGCAGACCCGGGGTGAGCTGGGTCTGTATGCCTTCGATATGCCGACCGAAGCGGATGCTCCTACCGGAGCCTGGCAGGCGAAAGTGGAAACAGGAGGAACCTCCTTCACCAAAAAACTCCGCATCGAAACGATCAAACCCAACCGGCTGAAGATTACCCTCAGCCTGCCGGAGAAACCGATCCTGAGAGATGCCCTCACCCTCCTTCCCCTGCACGCGGAATGGCTGCAGGGAGCCGTAGCGCGCAGGCTGAAATACCAGATTCAGACCTCCTTTACCCCTGTCACAACCGGCTTCCCCGATTTCAGGGGCTATATCTTCGACGACCCCTCCAAAACATTCCGGAGCGAAGCAGACAAACTAATCACCGGAACGACCGACGAAACGGGAGATGCCCTCGCCGAAGCCCGCCTCGGGACCAGTTCGCCGGCACCGGGTATGCTCAGGGCAGACATCCTGACGCGCGTGTATGAAGAATCCGGCGATTTCAGCATCGACGGCAGCAGTGTGAGTTACTCGCCTTATACACATTATGCAGGCATCCGCCCGCCGCAGAAAGACGGGGAGCAGCTGGATACCGGTAAACCCTATACGTTCGATGTCGCCAGTGTGGATTATCTGGGAAAGCCATCGGCTGCCGGACTGCAGGTCGATGTGTACAGCCTGAGCCGCTACTGGTGGTGGGAATCTTCTACCCGGCAGCTGGGACAATACATGACGGATTCGTACCTCAAGCCCCGGAGGCAATTTGAGGTAAAGACCGGAACGAACGGACGGGCTTCGTTCAGCCTGGAAATGGAACGCGGCGACTGGGGGACGTATTTCGTCCGCGTGAAAGACAAAAACAGCGGACATTCCACAGGTGTGGTCTGCTATTTCGACTGGCCGGGCTACGCCAGGAGCCCGGGCGGAAACGAGGCGCTGAGCCTGCTGGACATCCGTACGGACAAGCAGGAATACGCCCCCGGCGAGAAAATAATACTCCGTTTCCCCTCGGCCGCAGGCTCACGCGCGCTCATCTGCATTGCCAACGGAACCCGGACACTCGCTTTCTCCGAACATCTCTGCCAGGCCGGCGAAACAAGGGTCGAATTAGAGGCGACGCCGGAGATGCAGCCAAACGCTTACCTCTACGTCGCCTTACTGCAGGCCTACGGCAATAAGCTGAACGACCTGCCGGTACGCATGTACGGCATAAGCCCGGTAAGGGTCGTCTCTCCCACCAGCCGGCTGAACCCCGTAATTGCTTCCGCCACGGAATTTAAGCCCGAAAGCCCCTGCATAGTGACGGTCTCTGAAAAAAACGGACGCCCGATGGCCTATACCTTAGCCATTGTGGACGAAGGCTTGTTAGACCTGACCCATTTCGCCACGCCCGACCCCTGGCAGGCCTTCAATGCCCGCGAAGCCCTGGGAGTCGCGTCCTGGGATTTGTATAATCAGGTGCTGGGCGCCTATGGCGGGCGCATCGGACAGCTTTTCAGTATCGGAGGAGACGATATGCTGATCCGCGCCGGCAAAGCCCTTGTCAACCGCTTCAGGCCGGTAGTGCACTTTGAAGGACCTTTCCTGCTGAAGAAAGGCGAAAAGAAACGCCATACCACCTACCGGATGCCCAACTATAACGGGCGTGTGCGCGTCATGGTCGTCGCCGGCGACGGAGAAGCCTATGGATACGCTGAGCAAAGCGTGGGCGTACGCAAACCCCTGATGCTGCTCGGCACACTGCCGCGTGTGACAGGCGTCGGCGAGGAGATGCTCGTCCCGGCTACCGTATTTGCTACCGAAGAAGGGTTAGGCCCTGTGAGAGTGAGCATTGCCTGCTCCGACAATCTATCTGTCGCAGGCAGCAGCTCGCAGGAACTGAATTTCACCCGGAAAGAAGAGAAACAGGCGCTCTTTCGTATCCGCGTGAAAGATACGCCGGGAGCAGCTAAGATAATACTTACCGCCACAGGAAAGGGAGAGACATCGACCTACGAAGCCGATATCGAAATCCGCTCCCTCAGCCGTCCGCTCACCACACTCACCTCTGTAAATCTCGGGGCAGGCGAGACATGGAAAGACAGGCTCCGGCTTCCCGGCATGGATGGCACCAACTCCCTGAGCCTGGAAGTATCGACCATGCCGCCCCTCAATCTGGGATTCCGCCTGGCGTATCTGTTAGGATATCCGCACGGATGCATCGAGCAGATCACCTCGAAAGCCTTTCCGCAGCTCTACCTGAACGACATCGCCTCGCTGACGGAGAAAGAAGCTCGGTCGGTCGGAGCCACGATAAAGGAAGTGATCAGCCGTTACCGCTCCTTCCAGACAAGCGGAGGAGGCTTCTCCTACTGGCCGTACGAGAACAACCGCCCTGCCGATGAATGGGGAACGATCTACGCCACTCACTTCCTGCTCGAAGCCGAAGCAAAAGGCTACCTCGTGCCGGCTGCCATGAAACGCAACGCCCTGAATAACCTCCGGAAAACAGCCCGCGAATGGACAGCCCGTAGCCGGACGGAGCACGCAGGAGACGAACGCTACGATATGCGGACGCAGGCATACCGCCTCTATGTCCTCGCACGGGGACAAATGCCTGAAATGGGCGCCATGAACCGCCTGAAGGAACAGAAAGGACTCCGGGGTACGGGCGTATGGCTGCTGGCTGCCGCCTATGCCGGGGCCGGACGCGAAGACGTGGCCCACGAGATGATCCCCTCCGGCAACTCCCCCCTGTTTGATACCTATACATACGACCCTTATACCTACGGCAGCAGCTTCCGCGACCTCGGTATCTCCCTGCAGACCCTCTGCCTGCTGAAGCGCGAACAACAGGCTGCCGAAACGGCGCGTAAAATAACGGAAGTACTCTCGTCTGAGAAATGGCTGAGCACGCAGGAAACGGCCTTCGCCCTGATCGGTATCTCTTCGTACCGGAATCGTTTCAGCGCCTCCGGGGGCATGGAATTCAGCTATACCCTTGCCGGTAAAACGGAGCGGGTGAAAGCGGATAAGCCGGTCTGGACGGCCACACTGCTCAGGGAAGCGGCCGCTGCGACAGATATGGAAATCCGTAATCCGGGGAATGCGACCCTCTTTGTGAGGCTCATAAGCCAGGGCGTTCCCGCTCAGGGCGAAGTAGCCCCTTATGCCAACGGCCTCTCGCTGCAGGTCGGCTATACAGATGCCGGAGGGCAGGCTATCGACGTAAGCCACCTCGCGCAGGGAAGCAATTTCAGCGCCCTTATAAGGATTAAGAATACAGGCTTCAGTCCCATACAGCATCTGGCCATCAGCCAAATCATCCCTTCGGGCTGGGAGATACTCAACACCCGCTACCTCGGCGCGAACAGCGCAGAAGCCCCCGACGGCATCCACTACCAGGATATCCGCGACGACAGGCTGTACAGCTATATCGACCACCTGAGTCCGGGAAGCGAAGTCAGCTTCCGCGTCCGTCTCACAGCTGTTTATGCCGGTACGTTCTACCTCCCTCCCCTCTATTGCGAATCTATGTACGACAATCTGATTCAGGCCAATACAGAAGGGAAGCAGGTCGTTGTCGGGGAGTAATCAAGCCGGATACCGGAGCAGGGAGAGCTTTTCTCCATCCCATTCGATGTAAGAAAAGAACTTCATCCAGTCTCCGGCAATAAGCAGGCGCGAAGCCGGGTTTAAGGGGAAGTCGAGCATGATATGGAGATGCCCGAAGATAAAGAAGTCGATATCCGGATGTGTCTTCAGGTATTCTCCGGCAAAGGCAATGAGGTATCCGGGAGTTTCTTCGGGATAGCTTCCGGGGGCTTCTTTCTTCAGCCCTTCTTTGCGGCTGTTCAGCGACCAGCCCAGCGCAAAGCCGCAGGTCCAGCGGGGGTGGATGCCGGCATACAGCCATTGACAGAACCGGTTACGGAAAAAGGCACGCAGGAAACGAAACATGCGGCTGCGGTAATCCACTTCATCCCCATGTCCCAGAAAGAAACGCTTCCCCAGCAGATCGACACAAAGCACATCCCGGTGGATGATGGCGCCGAGCTCCCGGGGCAGGTAGTCAAACATCCAGATGTCGTGATTGCCGGGGAAGAAATGGATTTCCACTCCCCGGTCGGAAAGCTCCGCCACCTTCCCCAGGAAACGGACAAATCCTTTGGGAACGACGTATTTATACTCAAACCAGTAGTCAAACATATCACCCAGGAAATAGACAGCGGCAGCATCATCGCTGATACTGTCGAGCCAGCGGACAAGTTTTTTTTCGATGGCGAGTGAGTCGGGGTGGAAACGGGCGCCTAAATGGGCGTCGGAGACGAAATAGATTTTCCTGCGTTCTTTTTCCATGCCTGCCGGGGGTTATTCAGAGGAAGCCCAGCTCCAGCCTGGCCTCTTCCGACATCATGTCTTTATCCCATTCCGGCTCGAAAACGAGGTTTACCTCCACGTCCCGGACGCCTTCCACCGATTCTGCTTTCATGCGCACATCTTCCACGATATAGTCGGCAGCAGGGCAGTTCGGAGCGGTCAGCGTCATATCAATGCGCACATTCTTTTCCTCGTCTATATCTACGTTGTATATCAATCCCAGGTCATATACATTGACCGGTATTTCAGGGTCGTAAACCGTTTTAAGTACGGCGACGATCGCCTCTTCCGTCCGAAGAAATTCGTTACTCATAGTTGTTAGTCATTAAACTTAATGAATAGTATGAGCACAAAAGTAAGGCATTTTCCTGTAATAGACAAAACGGTCTTTTTATCTTTATTTATAATTAGATTTTTAATTTGTCTATGCGCCGCCAAATCCTAAAAAGAAATAAATGGGAATAATCATAAAGCCTATCATTATTATATGCGAATAAATGATTGCTATTTTTTGAAGGCGTGGTATCCATTTACTGTTTGTTGCTCCCATTGATTGGAACATACTCCAAAAGCCATGAGATATATGGAAATAAAGAGCCAATATCCATACGACATACATTGCTACATACCAACCATTCGAAAACACCGTTTTCACAAGATCATAAGGGTTTTCCCCCTCATTGCCGAGAAAATGCTGAAGCTGCATTTTTGCCCAAAAGTGCCCTAAATGTATTACTAAAAGTCCCAGCACAATTAGCCCCAAAGCAAACATATTCTTCGAAGCCCACGATACTTTAGGATTCTTCCCTTTTACTTTATAATCTATGGGACGGGATTTTCTGTTCTGAATTGTCAGTATAATTCCCATTACAATGTGAACAACAAATCCGAGAGCCAGCACCGGAACCATAATCTTAATAAAGATATTCTCGTCCATAAATTTACACGCAGTTTCGTATGCTTCGCGAGAAATTACAGATGTCAGATTGATTGCTAAGTGAAGTGTTAAAAACATAATGAGAAACATTCCACTAATGCTCATTACTAATTTTCTTCCGATTGAAGATGTCTTCATGAATTTTACAAATTTGAGTTATACATTAATATTAAAAACTTTGTTTACTATACAACCCTATAAAAAAGCTGATTGTTGCCACGCCGAGACTGATTGATACCATCTCAAAAAAAGCTTCATTCTTTTCTATTTGCAGTAAGATAGCCCGATTGTTTTCGTCTTTCTCGAAATCAGCAATACGGTAATAAACTTTTGATTCAGTCAACTCAGCACGTTGTGCTTGTAGCATTTTATTCTGGAAATCAATTATTGCCATGTAAAACTTACCCTTGTAATACTTTTGTTACAAATTCTCTTAAATCATTCAAGTCTTTCTCATTCGGTCTGCCTTTATGTAGGGCTTTGAACTGTCCGCGGCAATGGAACTCCCTTTTATCGACAGGTATATTCTGTTTCTCCAAAAGCTTTTTTACTTGTGGATAAGAGCCGCCAAGAACCGCAGCCGAACTAAAACAGAGTACATTTTTGACTTTTCCATCCAAGGAGGCAATAAAATCCTTTACCTTACTGTCTATACCAGCGACATAGATTGCACTTCCAAGAAAGAGCATATCCACATTTTCTGTAATTGGAACATCTATGGTTTCGGCTTTAGCTCCGGTTACTTCGGACACTACATCAGCCATTTTCATGGTGTGTCCGGTTTTCGAATAATATCGTATTGCGATTTTCATTTCATTTTTTTATTAACTATTCAACATTTCTCTCACTTGTTCTTCATATTCAAATAAAGTACATCCACCCGTATGCTCTCCACCGACCAATCCCGAATCTCTCAATTTTTCAAAAAATGGAGATTTTAAGGCTTCTTTCAATCCTATTTCCGCTATGCTGCTGTCAGAATAGGGAGAGAACGGACAGGCTTCGGCTTTTCCGTCGGGACTTATATGGAAGAATCCTCGACCGGCGGCAAGGCATCCGCCCATCGCTTTTTCATCACTGGGGAAAGAGAGGAAGATTATATTTTCATAAGTCAACCTCAATTTTTCGAGGTTTATCTCCATTTTTGCAATGCCATTTTCGTCCAATGCCAAATGTTCGGTATCGGATTCCGTTGGTACATACTCTATAAAAAATATGATTTTGCAACCTAAGTCTTTAAGTAAGTTTATATAAGATAAAGACGTTGCCGTGTCGATGTTTTCCGTTGTAACCGTGATTGAAGTACCGTAAAATAAACCTCTGTCTTTCAGTAATTCCATAGAATGAATGACACGGTTAAATACGCCTTGTCCCCGCCTGTCATCCGTGCTTTCCATACAACCTTCGAGGCTTAATATGGGAATCAGATTAAGATTTTCGACAAAAAAATCAATATATGATTCTGATATTATTGTTCCGTTTGTGAATATCGGAAATATCATATCCTTTACCTCCGAAGCGGCTTTTAATATATCTCTCCTCAACATTGGCTCTCCGCCTGCCAACAGATTGAAATTTATGCCCATCTCTGCCGCTTCTTGAAATATCTTTTTCCATTGTTCTGCGGTCAGTTCCTCTTTTTTGTCTTTTTCCGGTGTCCCGCAAATATTGTTTGAGCGGGCATAACAACCTTTGCAAGTCAAGTTACAATCGGTAGAAATGCTTGATATGAGAAATGGTGGAATATGAAGATTCTCTTTTTCCTTGTATTTCTGCCTTGTTTTTTCTGATTTGCCAAATATCCTTTGCATTTTATACACGAACAACGATTCTTTCGGATTACTAAAAACCGCTTTATAAGCGTTGGACATAATGTTTCTCACACCGTTGTTCAAATAAATGTCCAATGAAAATTGTTCGTTCATAATGATTATTCTTGATAACCTACCGGATGATTCAAAAGCAAACAGTGAGAATCTTTCAGTTTCAACTCTCTTTTCAATGTATCAACATCCATAGTTCCTCTTGCAACTGTATCAAGAGTGTTTGCGGCACAGAACAACGCAATATTTTGAGAAACAATTCCCGTATCAAGAGGAGCAAGAGTGCTTTTCATCGGTTCTGGGGACACCGTCGAATACAGAATTGTGGCAACAAGCAACAGGACGAGCGGTGCGTTCATGACGTAGTCTTGCCCTCCTGCCAATGCCGGAATTAAGTTACTTTCGCTAACAGGAATCAGGCTGTGTTCTTCCGCACAATACAAGCAAGCGCCGTTCGGGGTACATGCATAAACATCTACTTCTTTCTTTCCAAGCGAATTAAAAGAGGTCATGCCTCCACTCTCCGGTCGATTGACACCTTTTGCCGCCCACAACAAGTCTGAAAGGTCTTGTAATTCCAGTGGTTTGTTCTTGAAGGTACGGATAGATTTCCGGTTTGCTAATGCACACATAAGATTCGTGCCGCGTTCCATATCGGGTTGGCACAACTTAATAACATTTTGTTCGTTCGATTTGCTTTCCATAAAACTGAATTTTAATGAGTTAAACTATCCTTTTTGTTTTATGCAAAGGTAGGACATAGCAAAAAAAGAATGCTTAAGATTGGCTTAGGGTTTTCTTAAGATTAGTTTAAGATTTTACGTAAAAAGACCTCGAAATCGTTTTCAGTTCGAGGTCTTTTGAAAAGTATATCTATACCGTTATTCTTCCAAAGGAATTGTCAGCTTGACTATCGTATTCTTATTCAGTTCACTATCTATTTCAAGTCTTATGTTCAATAAGGAGCAAAAACGTTTTACGATTGGAAGTCCTAATCCAAATCCTTTGACATTAGGCTGTTCGGCTGCATAGGAACGATAGAATTTTTCAAAAATGGAATCCATTTCTTCTTTTGGAATACCATTTCCCGTATTTGATATTTTAAGAAATAGTTGATTCTCAATTTTCTCCGCTTTTATATCTACAGTTCCTTTCTCATTGCTATATTTAACTGCATTTGAAATTAGATTACTCAAAATAGTTGAAAATGAATTTTCATCGGTATATATTGATAAACCTTGCGGAGAAAAAGAAGTCTTAATTTCCAGTTGCTTATTCAGGATAGCATCACAATATAAGCAGACATTATTGTTAATCATGTCCTCCAGCGAATGATTGTCATAATTCAGCGAGCATTTTCTCTCTTCATATCGTGTCAAAATAAGCAGTTGCTCAACCATTTCACTTAGTTTGTCCACTTCTTTAATACAGAAACCTATTTTTTCTTTGTATTCGGCTTCACTTCGTGGTTTGCGAATGAGGACTTCCATAGTTCCCTTTAATACGGAAAGCGGAGTACGGAACTCGTGAGAGGCATAAGAGGTAAAGGATTTTTCCCTTTCAACGGCATATTCGATTCTGTTAAGTAAATTATTTATGGTTTCGGAGAGTTCATACAATTCGTCCTTATGGCTTGGCAATGGTATTCTTGCGCTTAAATTATTGTGGGTTATTGTATTGGCAATGTTTATTATTTCACGAATCGGCTTGGTGGTATTGTAAGCCACCTTCCGGGATATGGCAAATAAAAGAAGAAGCGTAAAAAAAACGCCTACGCAACAAACTCTTAAAAGAATCAGGAATAAATAGCGTACATCATCCATAGTAATTTCCGTTTCTGCTCCCAATTTATCTGTATGCAACTTGAAAACAATCAAAATTACTGTACACAAGACCATTGTGAGTAAAGCGCTACACGCGATAACATTCGCAGCTATTCTATTTTGTAATGATAGTTTCTTCATCTTTTCAATCGTTTGCGATATACCCAACACCACGGACAGTTTTGATATAGCCATTATCTTTGCCCATATTCAACTTCTTTCGCAAAGAGTTCATAAAAACATCTATAACTCCTGTGTCATACTCAAAATTAATCCCCCATACTTTATCAATAATCTCGTCTCTTGTGCAGATTTTCCCTTTGTTACGAATCAAAAATTCGAGTAAGGCGAATTCACGCTGTGTAAACGAAATTTCCCGATTGTCATTAAATACTTGGTATGACGATTTGTTTAATGAAATGTCTCCAAGCGTAAAAATTTCATCTTCCTGTTTATCCCTGAAATGTATTTTTATCCGTTCAAGCAATTCCTCAAAAGAAAAAGGTTTTTTTATATAGTCATTTGCTCCGGCTCTCAATCCTTCAATCGTTTCTTTTACGGTATCTTTAGCTGTAAGAAACAATATAGGCATGTGTGTTTCTTGCTTGCGAATTTCTTTGCAAACATCAATCCCATGCATTCCCGGAAGCATCCAATCCAACAATACCAAATCGGGTTTGTATTGAAAGAATTTTTCAACTCCCATTATTCCGTCAGAAGCGATAGCAGTGCCAAAGCCTTCTTCTTCCAACCCTTCTTTCAGGAAGTTGTAAATGCCGGGTTCGTCTTCTATTATAAGAATATCCATGCTGCGTATATTTTATCGTTTCTTGCTCGGAAAAGATACTTGATCTTTAACACATAAGCCTTGTTTTTCGTTACTATTTCAAATCTGCCTATGCATAACTATGTCTGCCCCCAAGGATATAATTCACTCCGAAATAGGTCATCAATACCGCCAATAGAATGACCAATACAAAGGCGTGATAAAAAAGAGGATTATTGAACCATTTTAATGCCTTTTTGTGGAATGTGAATCCCATAAGTAAAAACGTAATGAGCGCCCAAACTTCTTTCGGATCCCAACCCCAATAACGTCCCCAAGATACGTTTGCCCATATCGCACCGATAAAGATTCCTGCCCCCAGTAAAAATGCGGCTGGGAACATGAATAACTCACTGGTTTCTTTCATACGTTCAACGTAGGCAACGCGGTCTGTTTTCTTTCCGCCAAAGAACCATACGGCAAATGAAGTTATGCTATTTAGAGCCATAAATCCTGTCAATCCATAGGATACCATTATTGTAAGCACATGAATACTAAGCAGGGGCGACCTTAATACCGGCATCAATGGAGTGATTTGTGGATTCATGGAACTTATATGCGCTACAAGTAAAGTGAAGCCGCCCAGCAAGAAGCTAAACACTACAATCAAAAAGGAGTATCGACGTGTTAAAATCCCTGTAAGCATGCTTAACCAAGAAAGTAATATCATCGTCTCATAACTGTTGCTCATAGGCATTCTGCCACCGACATAAGTCCTCAACGCTATTCCTATTGTTGCTATACAGAATACTATCCACAAAACTATATAAAATCCATTTTCTATTTTGGGGTATGATTTGCTGCGAATGGTTGAATATATAAAATAGAACAGGCATAAGAACCCTATTGTCAAGCATACCATAAACAAATAATAAAAAGGTCGTATTTTATTATTCAACAATTCAGCTTTCAAGTGAGTGTCGGACGGTAATATGTCGTTCACCTGTTTCTCTTGAAAAACCAACAGCGCATCTACATATTTATTCGCTTCTTCATCATTACCATTCTGAAGGGCTTCATAATACATTGGTAGTATATGCCACGCAAAAGCATTTTCAGTTTTATCCTCCTGTGGCGGAATCTGCATTGTTGGAGAGTACCATTGTATATTTCCATTTTCATTTTTCATCGGAAATATTTTAAGTAGTCTTCCGTGTTGCAGCATCTCAATCAAATGGAATTTGTCGTTAAGTTTCACCGCTTCCTTAAGCCACCCTTCGGTCTTATTACTTCCATACATCTGACGATAATATAGTTCCAGCTTATTCCGTCCGTTACTATCTGTAAAATCGGCAAGGCTGGCATAGTTATCGCCTATATCCGCCATATCTTTGAGTTCCTTACTCTTTATTTCAAACATGGGTATATGCTGCCAACTTTCGCCATAAAACAGCCAGCCGAAGAAAACTTGTTCGCTACTTACCGTTTTGTATCGCGGCTTACCAATAAGTTTAACCGTAAAGTCATTGGCAAGTGTCTGTATAGGACATATCCGACCTTGATAATCTACCCACAGTTTGCCTAACTGTTCGGCTTGTTGTTTGCTGACAATAATCGAATCGGGAATAAGAACCGTTTGGGCATTTGAAAAGAAAGGAATACACAGAAGCATTACAACCAAGACTGCTTTCTGTGATAGCTTCTTTGATAAGTAACGGAAGCGTTCCCGTTTATCAAACAAGATAAACAGCATAGAAAAAAACATGAGGAAATATCCAATATAAGAAAGTGTAATCCCCCAAGTATCGTGATTAACACTAAGGATTGAACCGTTCCAATCTTCATCGAAGGAAGCCTGATAGAACCTATAGCCTTTGTATCGCAGAATATTATTCATAGATATTATTCGCTCAAAACTTTCACCTTTTTTTGCATCCTTCACTTCAACTACACTCACATAATTGGAAGGAGAATCCGTTCCCGGATAATATTCGATTTCAAATGATTTAAGAGATAGCGAAAAAGAGAAGGCAATTTCTTTATGAGAACCCGGATCAAAAAATGTTGCGATTTGTTGATTCTTACGCAAATGCACCTGTCCGTTTTTACTGGAAATACGAGTAGTAAACGCTCCAACAAGAATAAATACGAAGGCAAGATGAAGTAAAAATACAGATAGCCGTTTATGGAGTGAACTTATGGCTATATAATAACAACTTATAACAGTCATGACAAGCCACAGTATCGTAAACCAACCGCTATTATAAAAGAGTGAATAAGCATGCCTGCTACCATTTATATGTTCATCCCAAGTGGCATACCCCATTATAATTGTCAATAATCCCAATAAAATAAATGCACACAATCCTATTTTCTTTTTCATAACAAGTAGCATTAATGTGTGTTTAATTTCTTATCACTCTCTCCGGTTTGTTTTTTTCTTTTAGGGTTTTCGGGAAACCATCCCTTTTTCACACGTTTTTCTTGTTCTATAACTTCCAATATACTCCATAGAGCGGAAAAGGCAGTAACTCCAAGAAATATGGAAACCATCATACTTTCTACTCTGACTGATAAGAACATACAAACTATTCCAAGTACCAAGAAATACCACCAAGATTTTGTATCCCAATAATATTCAGCCTTTATGACCAAAGGATGAAAAATACCGATTATTAGGAATGTAAACGCCCCGATAACAAGACCGTATGCGCTGTGTTCAGTCAATATTTGTTCCATTATTGTTGATACTTAATGCTTTAAGAGCTATTTTTGAAGCACAAAATTAGCATGTATAAACAAGAAGATGCTTAAGATTAGCTTAAGATTTTCTTTGACAAGATATTTGAATGATCTAATGAGGACAATAAATGGTCTTTGGTACAACTCTGACACTAAGTTGTTTTTTGATATTCTACCATCAACAGACCCGAATTATATGATATGTGCTTTACCAGTTTCCATTTCGATTCAGTTGGTTGTTCTGGAAATAAATGAATGCCTTTACCAAGAATAACGAAAATGTAACAAATCTGTATTTCGTCAATCAAATCCACAGCAAGCAGCATTGAAATCAATTCCCCACCACCAGCCAGTAAAATATCTTTTCCCGGTTCATTACGCAAAGCAGATATGGTTTCAATGATATTTTCCGTAATGAAGCGCACATTATCTTCATCTCCCCAGTTATGGTGTGATACTACATAAGTCATTTGCTCCTGATAAGGCCAAATTGAACAAGCCCATGATTTTTTTGGAAGACGAGGTGTGAAAATATACAACGCAGGATATGGAGGGAGATTAGAGGCATTTCCCAGAGTGAACTTCGAGTAATTATTTAGTTTTAATGATAGTGAAATGAAAAATGTTTTAAATGATTGTTACATTATGAAGCAGAAAAAATTAAATTTCGATTCTATGTCAGGAAATATAGAATCATGTCCGTGTATTGAAAATAACCAATGTGAAATAATACAGACATCCATT
>JAISZA010000130.1 GCA_031269535.1 Tannerellaceae bacterium | reverse complement strand
CCGGATTATTCCGTTTTATACCCGGGGCGCCGGAACCCAGGTCATTGCCACCGGAACCCAGGGCGTTGCCCTGGGCTGGGATATACAGGGCTTTCAGCCCGGAAAAACTTCCGGATTTTCCCTACAGATAAATATAAATCGAGCCGAAACGGACAAGGCATACCCCCGTCCGACTCATCCTGACAGCGAAAAGGGCTGAAGGGTGCATTTGACAACGTCGATTTTCAATTCAAATTGCCGCAGATTCAATGGATTTCTATCGTCATTGCGAGGTACGAACGTCATTGCGAGGTACGAAGCAATCCATTTCCGCCGTCATTGCGAGGTACGAAGCAATCCAGGGTGCCCGCTCTGGATTGCTTCGTACCTCGCAATGACGATAGAAATCCATTGAATCTGCGACAATTTGAATTGCACCCCAATTGTACGTTGTTTTTGGGAGTTTGCACCGGAAATCGTATCTTTGTCGCCGTCAAAAACCCTCCATCCAAATAAAATACAAAACTATGAAGGACTTAAAAGAGTTGACAAATCTGCTTGTCGCAGAGACAGACAAAAGCAGACAGGTAGAAATCCTGCAGAAGATTAATGAGAAATTATTGACGGAATATGTGATTAAAATCAGCGATGAGTTTATTGTATATCCCCTGCATGTAGAAGCTTATTACTATCATCCGGGCAAATTTGAAGATGAAAATACGCACGGTTTTAAAACCCCTGTTGCTTACAAATGGCAGTCTGATCGCTTCGGGAAATTATATTCCCATATAATAGGCTGGGGAGGTGTCGATATTTGTCTGTCGGATGGAGATTATTGCTTGTCTTTTCTGATAAAAGCATCCAAAATAAAAAAGAATGAAGAAGAGCCTGTTTTCATAAAACAAACAGGACTTTACAATCAACTGAATAAAACAGAAGGAATAAAAGAAAAACAAGTATTAGCTCCGGATGAAAAGAAAATAAGAAGCACAAAATATATTTTTCAAACAATACGGAAAGGATTGAAAAACGAAACGTTTAAAGAAGAGAAACTGGCTGCCCTGACCGAACTGGAAAGAAAATATAATCACACATTTGCATTTGAAACAGGACACGGAAAAAGACAGTTGGTCAGAGATTATATGAAATTGCATCATATCATGCCGGCAGAAACAGGTATGACAAATATAGAACGAGAAATATTTAGGATGGCTATGCGCCCCAGATGACGGCCGTAGAGAATGATAGCTTCTTTTTTCGTAGCGCCTGCAAAAAAGAATCCGCGGAAATTGCTATCTCTGTATGGCAATTCGCGGAATTTTATTATTTTTGTTGGCTCTAACAATGAATAGACAGGGGAATAGTGGAAACATTCTATCGTACACATAATTATTTGCTTGAACATACTTGTTCACCTGTCAGGAGGTTGCTGATGGACGAGATCGACTGGAAAGACCGCCTGATTGGTATCAAAGGTTCGAGAGGAGTGGGAAAAACAAGTTTCCTTCTGGAATATGCACGCGAGTACTTCGGGAAAGGCAACAGGGAATGTCTGTATATCAACCTGAACCATTTCTATTTTACAGAATGTACCATTATCGGCTTTGCCGGGGAATTTCGTGCCAAAGGAGGAAAAGTGCTGTTGATAGACCAGGTGTTTAAATACCCCGGCTGGTCGAAGGAACTGCGCTATTGCTATGATAATTACCCGGACCTGAAAATTGTGTTCTCCGGTTCGTCGGTGATGCGCCTGAAAGAAGAGAACCCCGATCTGTCGGGCCGGGTAGTCTCGTACAACCTGCGTGGCTTCTCTTTCCGCGAATACCTGAACCTGACGACGGGGATGTCGTTTCCGGTGTATCCATTAAACGAACTGTTTGCCGATCATACCCGTATTGCCGGGTCTATCTGTTCCAAAGTCAACCCCCTGGCTTTCTTCGCGGATTACCTGCATCACGGATATTATCCTTTCTACCTCGAAAAGAGGAATTTCTCGGAAAATCTGCTGAAGACCATGAATATGATGCTCGAAGTAGATGTATTGTATATCAAACAAATCGAACAGAGCTATCTGCCTAAACTCAGGAAATTGCTTTATTTATTAGCTATCAATGCGCCATCGGCGCCCAACGTCAGCCAGCTAAGCAAAGATATCGAAACAAGCCGGGCCACGGTGATGAATTACATCAAATACCTGACCGATGCGAGATTGACAAATATGCTTTATACCTCTGACGAAACGTTCCCCAAGAAACCGGCTAAAGTGTATATGCACAATACCAACCTGATGTTTCCGATCCGTCCCTCGGAAGTAAACGCGCAGGCTATCCGGGAAACATTCTTCTATAATCTGCTGCACAAAGACCATAAACTGAATACCGGTATCAGGAATACGCATTTTATGGTGGATGGGATGTATCATTTTAAAATTGAAGAATCGCTCCGGGGAAAGAACAACCCCGATGTGTATTATGCCATAGATAAAATAGAAACAGGGCAAGAGAACCTGATGCCGCTGTGGCTCTTCGGGTTTTTGTATTGATTAAAACTAGTGTTACATATAATATTTATTTCAAATGACAAAGAATAAAAAATTTCTCACCTGCGACGGTAATCAGGCGGCTGCACATATCTCGTATATGTTCAGCGAAGTAGCTGCTATTTACCCGATCACTCCATCGTCTACTATGGCTGAATATGTAGATGAATGGGCGGCTGCCGGACGTAAAAACATCTTCGGCGAAACGGTTCTGGTACAGGAAATGCAATCGGAAGGCGGGGCTGCCGGAGCTGTGCACGGCTCGCTGCAGGCCGGTGCACTGACAACGACTTATACGGCCTCTCAGGGCTTACTGTTGATGATCCCTAATATGTATAAGATTGCAGGCGAGCTGCTTCCCTGCGTCTTCCATGTATCCGCACGCACGATAGCCTCGCATGCACTGTCGATATTCGGCGACCATCAGGATGTGATGTCGTGCCGGCAGACAGGCTTTGCCATGCTGGCCGAAGGCTCTGTGCAGGAAGTCATGGACCTGGCGGCTGTCGCACACCTGGCGACTATAAAATCGCGCGTACCCTTCGTAAATTTCTTCGACGGCTTCCGTACTTCACACGAAATACAGAAAATCGAATCTTTAGAGAATGAAGACCTGGCACACCTGATCGACCGGAAAGCGCTGGCGGAGTTCCGCGCACGCGCCCTGAACCCCGAAAATCCCGTGGCAAGAGGTATGGCCGAAAATCCGGACGCCTTCTTCCAGCACAGGGAAGCCTCGAACCTATACTACGAAGCCGTGCCGGCCATCGTAGAAGAATATATGAATGAACTCTCCGCCATTACAGGACGCCCATATGGCTTGTTTGATTATTACGGCGCCAGCGACGCCGAACATATCATCATCGCAATGGGCTCAGTGACCGAAGCTATCCGCGAAACCATCGACTACCTGAGCGCCAAAGGAGAGAAAGTGGGGCTGGTAGCCGTACACCTCTACCGTCCCTTCTCGGTGAAACATTTCATGGCCGCCATCCCGCAGACCGTCAGGCGCATTGCCGTATTAGACCGTACCAAAGAACCCGGTTCCAACGGCGAACCGCTCTATATGGATGTGAAAGAATGTTTCTACGGACACGAAAATGCCCCGCTTATCATCGGCGGCCGCTACGGCCTGTCGTCGAAGGATACTACCCCGGCACAGATACTGGCCGTGTACGAAAACCTGGCCCTGCCTTTGCCCAAAAACGGCTTTACTATCGGCATCGTGGATGATGTGACCTTTACTTCCCTGCCGCAGCAGGAAGAGATTGCTCTCGGAGGCGAAGGCATGTTCGAAGCTAAATTCTACGGCCTGGGAGCCGACGGGACAGTAGGCGCCAACAAAAACTCGGTAAAGATCATCGGAGATAATACCGATAAGTATTGTCAGGCATACTTCTCGTACGACTCGAAGAAATCCGGCGGTTTCACCTGTTCGCACCTCCGCTTCGGCGATACACCCATCCGCTCGACCTATCTGGTCAATACGCCCAACTTCGTGGCCTGCCACGTACAGGCATACCTGCGGATGTATGATGTGATACGAGGCCTACGCGAAAACGGTACCTTCCTGCTGAACACCATCTGGGACGAAGAAGAGCTGGAAAAAAACCTGCCGGGTAAAATCAAACGCTGTTTCGCCAAAAAGAACATCACCGTTTACTATATCAATGCAACGAAGATTGCACAGGAAATCGGACTGGGCAACCGCACCAATACCATCCTGCAATCGGCCTTCTTCCGCATTACCCGGGTCATACCCGTTGACCTGGCAATCGAACAAATGAAGAAATTCATTGTCAAATCGTATGGCAAAAAAGGCGAAGATGTGATCAACAAGAACTACGCTGCCGTCGATCAGGGAGGCGCCTACAGACAACTGAGGGTTAAACCCGAATGGGCCAGCCTGCCCGACGACCTGAAAGATAAAAAGAAAGACCCCGATTTTATTGAAAACGTCGTACATGTGATCAATGCACAGGATGGAGACCTGCTGCCCGTCTCTACATTTGCAGGACGTGAAGACGGAACCTGGCAACAAGGAACCGCCCGATACGAAAAGCGGGGCGTGGCTTCACACGTCCCCGTCTGGGAATCGGCCAACTGTATCCAGTGTAATAAATGCGCCTATGTCTGCCCGCACGCTTCCATCCGCCCCTTCGTATTAGACGGAGCTGAGCAAGCCGGAGCACCTTTCACCGATATGGTGAAAGCGACGGGAAAACAGTTCGACGGTATGAAGTTCCGTATCCAGGTGTCGGTATTAGACTGTCTGGGCTGCGGCAACTGCGCAGATGTATGCCCCGGAAACAAACAAGGCAAGGCGCTGAAGATGGTGGAACTCGAAACCCAGCTTCAGGAAGCTCCCCACTGGACCTACTGCGCAGACGAAGTAAAGAGCAAACAACACCTGGTAAACATCAGTGCGAACGTGAAAAACTCGCAGTTTGCCACCCCGCTGTTCGAGTTCTCCGGCGCCTGCTCCGGTTGTGGAGAGACACCTTATGTGAAACTGCTGACCCAGCTGTTCGGAGACCGGCAGATGGTTTCCAATGCCACCGGTTGTTCATCCATCTACTCCGGCTCCGTGCCTTCTACTCCGTACACCACCGGAGAAAACGGACGCGGGCCGGCCTGGGCCAACTCCCTGTTTGAAGACTTTGCCGAATACGGCCTGGGCATGAGCTTAGCGGTGGACAAAATGCGCGACAGAATCGAACGCATTATGAAAGAAGTCATCGGCTACGGCGGACTTCCTGAAAATGTCCAAACCCTTTTTGAAGAATGGATTGCCAATCGCAGCGATTACGCAAAAACACGCGAACTTGCCGATAAGCTGAAACCGATATTGAAAGAATATGCGGCTGCAAATCCCGGCTGCAAGGAAGGCCAGGAACTGGCAGAGTTGAGCGATTACCTCGTCAAGCGTTCCCAATGGATTATCGGAGGCGACGGCGCATCATACGATATCGGCTTCGGAGGCCTCGACCATGTACTGGCATCGGGACGCAATGTAAATGTACTGGTGCTGGATACGGAAGTCTATTCCAATACCGGCGGTCAGTCGTCGAAAGCTACGCCCGTAGGCGCGATCGCTAAATTTGCCGCTGCCGGCAAACGCATCCGCAAGAAAGACCTGGGGCTGATTGCTTCGACCTACGGCTATGTCTATTGTGCACAAATCGCGATGGGGGCCGACCAGGTGCAAACACTGAAAGCCATCCGCGAAGCCGAAGCCTACGACGGCCCTTCCATCATCATCGCCTACGCTCCCTGTATCAGCCACGGACTGAGAGCCGGTATGGGAAAGAGCCAGCAGGAAGAAGCCGACGCCGTAGCCTGCGGATACTGGCACCTCTGGCGATACAATCCTGCCCTCGAAGCCCAAGGACAAAACCCCTTCACGCTCGACAGCAAGGAGCCGGACTGGAACAAGTTCCAGGACTTCCTCAAAGGCGAAGTGCGCTATTCGTCCGTACTGAAGCAGTACCCCGGCGAAGCAGCCGAACTATTCGCTGCCGCCCAGGAAAATGCCCGGTGGAGATACAACAACTACAAGCGCCTGGCCAAACAGCAATGGGGCGTTGAACAGGAATAAAGAGTTGAACAGGAATAAAAAAGAAAGGAAGCTGCCACAAAAAAGGGCAGCTTCCTTCATTTTTGGGATACGTGCTTCACTACTCAGAGTTTCAGCTTGGCGCGGATGGCAGCGGGGATAGCGTCTTTGTGTACGACAATATCCATTGTCTTATAAATGACAAAAGCTTCGGACACATACCATATTCCTTTGTATTTGCTATTCGTCCCCCACGAATTTTTCACTATAAAGAATGTTTTCCCCGTCTGATCCTGAGCGATGCCGTAAATCTGCATCCCATGGTCGTCGGTGGTCTGGAAATTATCGTAAGCTGTCTGGCGCATTTCCTGCGTCACAGTCAGTTCCTGGCAGGGTTTGTCGAGCAGTTTGCGTATTTTCTCGTTTTTCTCCCTCGTACTGAGTCCGACCCATCGTTCCTGGTCTGAACCGGATGTTTCGATGGCTTCCACATCGGGTACGACGCCTATACCCTCACCGGTAAAGCCTGTTTCGCTGACGTCGGAAGCCCATGCCACGGTATAGCCCGTGTTAATGGCATTTTTTATTATTTCGACCAATTCCCCGATGGGCAGGTTGTACGACTCCGTCCAGCGCCAGTTGTCGGGAATTTCCAGCGCGAAAGACGAATAAAAGGGGTGATGGGTATAAGACGTCAGGGAGACATAGTCGTGCATATGCAGCCCCAGCTCTTTGGCAAAGCTCTGCGGCGTATGGTTCTTTCCTTCGTAGGTGAATGTCTGGGGTATTTCGCCCAGATAGGCATCGATAATGCCATCGAATCCCTTTTTCCAGGCGGTAGAGAGTTTGCCGTTCGGGTTTTCTACGATGGCTTTCACGTAAGCGCCGGCCGCCCGTTCCATCTCGCCGTGCACGTGCAGGTCTTCCCCGTAATTGAGTCCGGGCTGAACCGCTTCGGGTACAATCCCGTAATGTTCTATCACATAGCGTACGTCGTCAAACGAACCGCCCTGGGCAAAGTTGAGCTTACCGCCGGTACGTACATACTTATCGGCCTTATCCTTGTAAGAGAGATTAATTACAAACATCTCCGACAAATCATACGTGCCTTTTCCGACGCGCAACAGCTCCGATTCCAGATGCGACAGTGCGGAAAAGCACCAGCAGGTTCCCGTACGGTTCTGATTTTTCACAGGGGTAACTTTTAATTCTTTAAGAGGTGTAAACACATACTCTTCTGTGCTTTGCGCAAAAAGCAGGGAGAAGGAAACAGCCAGCATCAGGGCTACCATGATCCACTTTTTCATAAACTATTCTTTTTAATCTGTAATTATTTAATTTTCAATTTATTTATTCTGCATTCCGGGGAACTCAGGTTTCTTGTCAGCCGGTACGGCCTCCAGTTGAGCCGAAAGGTAATAAAAAATTAATAGGATCAAGGAATTTCTTCCGATACATTTGTTGTACACTTGAGAAAAAATATTGAATATTCATCATGATACTGCAGCCGGGTATATAAAAGGAATAGCAGAACCAATAGGCTTTCACCTCAGAGTATATAGGAACTTCCCTCCGAAACCGTATATATTTCACTCCCGTCCGGAAATAAACCGGACGGGAACAAATTTATCCCGGACGGGATCGGATTTATTCCGGACGGGAGCAGCAGGACACATTCTCCATAGGCGTTGTCAGGAAATAAAC
>JAISZA010000127.1 GCA_031269535.1 Tannerellaceae bacterium | reverse complement strand
AATACAAAAACAATATAGGTTCCGTAGGCAGAATAGGCAGCCGGAGATTATCTGCGGACATCATTAGGCTGCCCTTTCAGGGCGCGTACCGGATTATTCCGTTTTATACCCAGGGCGTTGCCACTGGGCTGGGGTATACCGGGCTTTCAGCCCGGAAAAACTTCCGGATTTTCCCTACAGATAAAAATAAAACGAGCCGGAACGGACCAGGCATATCCCCGTCCGCCTCCGCCTGCAGGGAATGCCGTATGCCAGCGGCGGGATTGATTTATTCACTTAAAAACAGTGAATAGTGAAGTGCCGCTATGGGGTAAGCAACGTCCGGGCGGCGTCATTGTGAGAACGAACCTTATTTTGTGGAAAAGACGCACGTTGGCAAAATTACGGAAATCGTCATTGCGAGGAGCGTAGCGACGAAGCAATCCAGTGAGTGCCGGTATCCTCTGGATTGCTTCGTCGCTACGCTCCTTGCAATGACGGTTTTTCTGCTGCCCGCGAGGGCAGGAAAAAATAAAAACGTAAAAAAAACAGCCGGAAAAGCAGGGAAAATAGCTGCGGGAACGTTTCCTTACCTCCGCCCGCAGGGGATGCCGTATGTTTGTAGTGATATTAATTTATTCATTTTAAAAATTACATTTATGTCAATCAGCTTAAGTACATGGGGTGCAATTCAAATTGTCGCATCGTCATTACGGACCGTCATTGCGAACCCGGAATCCAGACCGGGCACACCCTGGATTGCTTCGGACCTCGCAATGACGACGGAAATCCATTGAATCTGCGACCATTTGAATTGCACCCAGTACATGACAAAATTTGACGATCTCTATATTCTGTTTATTTGGGGGGGTTAGCAAAATGCTTGCGATTATTGTCAACCCGTGTTTGAATAAGGAATCATACAAAACTAATAAAAAAACGATTAAAACATGTAAAGCGATCGGCAAAACACGGTAAAAGCCATGTTATAAAGCAGGTTTTAAACAAATAACACAGTATTTGGACAAAACCGGAAGATAGCCACTTTACTTTCCGGACTTGTTTAAACATACCAGCAATACCGTCCGGAAGAAACTACCATAATTTGTTATCAGAAAAACCTCGGATGGTAAAAATAAAAGTATTATCAAAATAAAAACAGATCAATGAACAGACGTAATTTTGTAAAAAAGACAGGACTTGGAACCGTAGCTACATTTAGCATGGGTTCATTAGGTGCTACTATCACATCATGTAGCCAGGATCAGAACAATTCGCCATCAACAGACGATGCACAAGCACTCTTTATTGGTGATGATATTGCTATAGCAAACACGACTTACGGTAAAGTGCGTGGATATATTATGAATGATATTTATACCTTTTTGGGAATTCCTTATGGAGCTGATACGTCGGGCATAAACCGGTTTATGCCCCCGAAGAAACCAAAGCCGTGGAATGACATTCGTCCGGCTGTATTTTATGGTGATTCGGCTCCGCAAAGAGACCCGCAATACCCCAATCAGAACGGCACATTTGTCGACCACTGGAATTATTATAATTTCAGTGAGAACTGCTTAATGATTAATGTCTGGACACCGAGCATTACCGACAGGAAAAAACGCCCTGTATTAGTTTGGTTGCATGGTGGAGGATTTACGGCCGGGAGCGGAATAGAACAGGACGGATACCATGGTGAAAACATCAGTAAGCGGGGCGATATCGTATTTTGTTCCATTAACCACCGTTTAGGCCCTATCGGATTCTCTGATTTATCGGGTGTAGGAGGCGAGAAATACAAACATTCCGGGAATGTTGGAGTATTGGATATTATCGCCGCTTTAGAATGGGTAAAGGAGAATATGGCTGATTTCGGAGGTGACCCGGACAATATAACGATCATGGGGCAATCAGGAGGGGGAGCGAAGGTTTCTGCTATAGCTAATATGCCGGCAGCTAAAAGCCTTGTGTCGAAAGCTGTTTGCCTGAGCGGTTCGTCCATTGAAGCTAAAAATCAGGAAACATCGAGGCTTTTAGGAACCTATATACTTAAAGAAGCAGGCCTTCGCGGATCTGAGACAGATAAATTACAAACAATACCCTGGAAAGAATACCTGGAAATAGCCAACCGCGCACTTGCCCGATATAATCAAGAACATCCGAATGAACAACGAACACTTACGGGAGGATTTGCTCCGGTTGCTGATGGAATTCATATTCCGAAGGGAACGTATTTTTCAGACCCGGCTTCACCGGACGTCCCTATGATATACTGTACAACTTTTGAGGAATGGAGTGCTTTACGGGATGACCCGGCAGCAGATAAACTGACGAAAGAAGATATTATTGAGAGAATTAAAGGCAATTATAAAGAGAATGCAGGCGACATTTACGAGGCTTATGCCAAGTGTTTCCCCCATGTTTCCCCAGGAAAAATATGGTTACTGATTTTAGGTAATCGTAAACAGGTTATTGATGCAGCCCATGCCAAACTGAAACAGACTTCACCGGTTTATGTGGCCTGGTTCGGATGGCAGCCTCCTTTGTTTAATAACCGGATGGGAGCATTCCATTGTCTGGATATCTGCTTCTGGTTCGGGAACACCGACAGGATGGTTACGCATACAGGTGGAGGTTCACGTCCCAGAAAATTATCGTATAAGATGATGGACGCATTGCTCGCTTTTATGCAATCAGCAGACCCGGATAATGCCTCACTTCCTCATTGGGATAAATTTACGGAAGAAGAGGGTAAAACCATGATACTAAACGATATTTGTGAATTGAAAAGTGACCCGGACAGAGAGGCAAGAATGAAGTTAGGTTAATAAGATAGTACCTCATAAAACTCAAACAATTATATTCACTTAATCTAATATCAGATGATAAACAATTTTAATTACACCTTGTTGAAAAGAGGAACTACATCCTTTTTTCTTCTTTTTATGAGTATTTCTTGTCTGGTTGCTCAAAACCGGATAAGCGTAACAGGAACTGTCACCGACACGAACAACGAACCTTTGACAGGGGTTAATGTCGTGGTAAAAGGTACTACGACAGGATCCGTAGCCGATATAAACGGGAAATATACCGTTACTGTGCCTGATCGGAACGCCGTATTGCAGTTTTCATTCGTGGGGTTTGTCTCGCAGGAAATCAGGGTAGGCGAACAGACAACGATCAATGTGACACTGGCAGCAACCGCACAGGATATCGAAGAAATAGTGGTGGTAGGATATGGCGTACAGCGCAAGAGTAATGTGACAGGCGCCATTTCAAAGATCGAGAGCGGGGATATCACGAACCGCTCAATTTCCGACGCTAACCAGGCGCTGCAGGGTAAGACAGCCGGCGTTCAGTTGATTTCCGCTGCCGGAGGGCCGGGTGCCCAGACCGATATTCGCATCCGCGGTATCAGTTCCAATTCGGGTTCCTCTCCACTCTACATAGTGGACGGTATGCAGGTTCGCAGTATCGATTTTATCGAACCTAACAATATCGAGTCGATGGAGGTTCTGAAGGATGCCGCTTCAGCTGCAATTTACGGAGCACAAGCCGGTAACGGAGTGGTACTGATTACGACAAAGAAAGGTTCTGGGTCTGTGCAAGGCACAATCAGTTATGACAACCAGTTTGTTTTCAACAATACCACACGAATTCCCCAAGTGCTCAATGCCCGCGACTATCAAACTTATATGCTCGAGGGCAATTATACAACTCAAAATCTGATCGATGCAAACTGGGATGGCAAAACCGATACCGACTGGAGCGAAGTAGCATTCGAGACCGGTTTCTCCCATCGCCATAATCTCTCATTCTCTCAGGCGAGCGATCAAGGTACCTTCTTCACCTCTCTGAGCTATCAGAAACAAGATGGCCCCGTGGCCGGCAACAGGGATTTATTCGAAAGATGGACATTCCTTACCAATGCCGAACGTAATATCAGAAAATGGCTCAAAGTGGGGATTAACTTCACTTATACCAGAACCCAAAACAAATCTGTAATCTCAAATCTCGAATATGGCAACGTTTTGGGTTCGGTATTGCTTATGGACCCTCTTACTCCCGCCTATTGGCCTACGATCGACGACGTTCCCGCATCCTACAAATCTTTTGCTGAAAACGGAATGCTCCTAACAGACGATAAGGGTTACTTTGCTGAATCGGCATTTTATATAGCTGAGAATATCAATCCGCTTACAACGGTTAACCGTTCCCTGGGGGAGGGATATAACAATTCGACTATGGGGACAGTCTTTGCCGACTTCAAGCCTATCAAAGACCTCGTCGTAACCACCCGCCTCAGTGTACGAGTCAATAACCGAATGGGAAAAAATTACAGCACCCCGTATTATGCAAACAATGTCACAAGTAATGCTAATCCGACATTAAGCCGTGACGGATCAGAATTTTTCTACTATCAGTGGGAGAATTTTGCCAACTATACGAAACGCTTCGGAAAGCACGACCTCAACAGTATGGCAGGTATATCATTCAACCAGACTCATACTGAGCGGCTCAGCACCGGAGCGAACCGCCTTCTCTATGACGATCCGCTCTACCGCGACTTCAGCTGGCTGCACCCCGACGCATCCAGAACGATTGGGGGTAGCTATTCCGATGCGGCTCAGTTTTCATATTTCGGCCGTGTGAACTACACATACGCCAACAAGTATATGGCACAGGCTACGCTACGCGCCGATGCTTTCGATAGTTCGAAGCTTTCCAGACAGGCCCGCTGGGGATATTTCCCCGCCTTATCTGCAGGCTGGACAATCAGTAACGAAGAATTTATGAAAGGCATAACTTTCTTGTCATCGCTGAAGTTGCGGGCGTCGTGGGGAAAGAACGGTTCTATCCGCGCCCTCTCCGGTTATCAGTATGCGACAGCTATGGGAACGAGCGCCGGCCGTCGATACGATTTTACCACCGATCCTGCCACATTCACTTATACAAGCGGTTTCGCCCCGAACAAGCTCTCCAATCCCAAGCTGAAATGGGAGACTTCGACCCAGCTTAACTTCGGTATCGATTCCCGCTTCTTCAACAACCGAATGACTTTTACATTCGACTGGTTCGACAAGAATACCGAAGGCCTTTTGGTTTCCGCAACGCCCCCGGTATTTACCGGATACTCTTCTTTGTATGTTAACGGCGGTAATATCAAAAATACCGGTGTTGAATTCGACCTCGGATGGAACGATCAGATCGGCAATGTCCGTTATGGCGTAAAAGCCAATCTGGCAACGCTCAAAAATAAGGTTACCTACCTCGACCCGTCGATCACCCGCATTAACGGTACTGGATTCTTCCTCACGCCCGACTTCACTGTCTTCGAGAATGGCTATCCGATTTGGTATATGCGGGGGTATGTTCTCGAGGGTATTGATCCGGAAAATGGCGACCCCATATTCAAGAATATGGATGACAACCCCGAGATAAACGAACTCGACAAGACGATGATAGGTAGCGGCCTTCCCGACTTCACCTATGGTATCACCCTCAATGCTTCCTGGAAGGGTTTCGATTTTACGATTTTCGGCAACGGCTCTCAAGGCAACGATATGTTCATGTGCCTCTACCGTCCCGATCGGATCACAGGCAATCGCCTTCAACTCCTTTTTGACGAACGCTGGACACCGTCGAACACCCATGCTTCTCATCCGAGGCCGGGAGCAAACAACTTCGACAAGTATATCCAGTCGAACGGCATGATTTTCGAAGGCTCATTTTTCAAAATCAAGCAGATACAATTAGGCTATACGGCTCCGCGCAGTATCATAAACAAGATATTTGTAAACAGTGTGAGGTTGTACATCTCGTTGGACGACTATTTTACATTTACCAAATACCCCGGATTCGATCCCGAAATATCTGTGAATACCCGTACTTCTACAGACGAAGTTACAGGCAGCGGTGTCGGTCTGGACAAAGGCGCATATCCTGTATATAAGAAGACAACTTTAGGTATCAATATAACTTTCTAAAGGCTTATCAATGTAAAAATAATTATAAAACGATAAATACATTATGAAAATGAAAAATATCAATAAATATTTCGTGCTTGTCTTCTTAGTTGCGGCGGGCGCTTTTGCTTCCTGTGAGAAATCTCTTGATATTCCGCAGCAGGGGGTTCAAAGTATTGATGATTTCTATAAAACGGATGAGGATGCCATGAATGCTTTAGCCGACCTCTACACACAGTGGAGAAATACATATTCGACATTGCTCGGCACACTTGACGTTATGACCGACGACTCTTACGGCGGATGGCAGAACATAGGTGATAACGCCGGCAATGCACACGCATTCAACACTTTTACTTTTGATGCTACACGCAGTGCGGGATTATACGCAAGCCCGGCAGGCATAGTCAGGCGTGTAAATACTATTCTTGCTCGCGTTGCCCCCGATTCTCCCGTAAAGAAGAGGATACATGCCGAATGTCACGTAATACGCGCTTGGGCATACTCGTACCTGGTTCAGTTGTTTGGCGGCGTGCCTCTGTTCGAAGAAGAAATTACAGGACTAAATGCAGAGGTAGCCCGTGTTCCTGTAGCTGATATATGGGCTTTTGTCAACAAGGACTTCGAAACCGCTATCGCTTCGGGAGACCTTCCGTCGAAGAGTTCGGTAAGCGACAAGGAGAATATTCTTCGCATCACCAAAGAGGCTGCGCAGGCATGGTATGGCAAGGCTTTGCTCTGGCAGGGGAAATGGAGCGAATCGGCCACCCAACTTAAAAACGTTATCAATAGCGGCAAATATGAGCTTATGGGCGACGCCCAACTCAGAAACCATAATAACGAACTCGATTTCGGCTATGTCGTCCGCGCAAAAAACAACCTTAGTACGGAAGCCATTTTCGAATTCAACTCAAAAAAGGATCAGACCGGCAACTCCGGCGGTACTGCCTACGGCAGTATAGGAAACAGTTGGCGTGGCGACCAACTCTGGTACAATGGTAAGGTGGTCGGTAATATCCCTGAATTAGACTTGGCAGGAAATGGATGGGGCGGTACGGGCGTCTGTCGCAAGTCAATCTATGACGCATTCGAAGAGATGGAGGGAGCTGATGGCTTTCGCCTCAAGGGTAGCATTATGACATGGGATGATTTTCAGGCCTACGGCATAAGTATTAACGGCGTTTATTTCTCCAGCGAGGGTTATTGGGATTTCAAATACCGCCCTGTTCTCAGTGAGGCGGGAGCATGGATGGCTGGTACGGGATTCGAGATATGGGGTCTGTTCAATTCATGGAAGCCTATGCGTTATGCAGAAGTGCTGCTTAATGCAGCAGAGGCATGCATCCGTGCCAACGATACAGGCAGCGCACTGACATACACTAATTTAGTTCGTGATCGTGCTCACCTTGCTCCTCTCGCATCGGTAACGCTTACCGATATAAAGAAGGAAAAACGCCTTGAGCTTTATCGCGAAGGTAGCCGCTATATTGATCTGGTACGCTGGGAAGTTCTCAACGATGCCGACGGGATAACAGCCTCCGGAATGCTTGGCGAACAGGGGCATTATATTCCTACTTTCGACGGCATAACTGTAAACCATCAGGCATACATTATGGATATATATGGCTGGAAGAAGGGCAAACATGAACTATTACCCATTCCTCAGACGGAACTCAATGCCAACCGAAAGATTGAACAAAATCCCGGATATTAAGTAACATATAAAAAATAAATTGGTAATTTAGGCTGTTTTTATCAGGTAATTCCATTTTGGGATTTGTCGTCAAAAACGATTTGATTATTGAAATCAGTTATGAATTTATCAACTATAATCCTACTTATTAATTATTTAAACAAATTTTATTGTCATGAAAAAGTATTTATTTCTTTCCGTTTTTGCTCTTATAGCCGTGATGTTGTCAGGGCAGGAGCTTCAGAATTTCAGACCTCAGCAGCTCGTTTCTCCGGAAATTGCCAATGGCAAAGTTACATTCCGTATTGCAGCGCCGCAGGCATATCAGGTCAGGCTTTACGGTTCGTGGATGGCATCATACACTGCCTCCGAGCCACTTGCAAGAGACACCGCAGGGGTATGGAGTATTACCATCAATGCGCCTGCACCTGAAATCTACACCTACAATTTTATTGTAGATGGTGTGTCGAAAAGCGATGACCTCAATATTTTCATGCAGCGCGACGGCCGTCGTTTTCTGAGTATCCTGCTCATCGACGGACCGCTTACAGCCAATTACCGCGAGGCAAACAAACGAGGCAATCTTGAACATGTGTGGTATAATTCGCCTACCATCGGGACAACGCGCCGCATGTTTGTCTATACTCCTCACGGATATGCCGATTCCAAACAGAAATATCCCGTCCTCTATCTGCTTCACGGCGGCGGTGGCGACGAGGATGCCTGGAGTAATATGGGACGTGCGTGCCAGATTCTTGACAACCTGATCGAACAGGGTAAATCAGTCCCGATGATCGTAGTCATGCCCAATGGCAATCCGGGACAGCAGGCGGCACAGACGCAGCTTCTCCCCGAAAGGGCTTTCAACCGCAACGATCCGGCCTTTGCCAATCTCTATATCCACTCGCTGGTGAAGGATATTGTGCCTTACATCGAGTCTCATTATCGCGTTATCGCCAACGCCAACAATCGCGCCATTTCAGGCCTCTCAATGGGAGGTGGGCATACGTTGGCAGCTACCAATAACTATCCCGGTTTCTTTTCCTGGATTCTTCCATTGAGTATGGGCATAGGAGAAGGAGTCGATAATGATGCTGCTTTTCAGGCTGTTAAAAAGGCAGGATACAAACTTTACTGGGTAGCATGCGGAACCGATGATTTTGTATGGGACAGCGCAAAGAGACTCGACGCTGCGCTGACAAAGAACGGACTTGAACATACATTTTATATAACCGATGGTGGCCATACCTGGGCCAACTGGCGTAAGTATCTCAATACCTTCGCACCCTTGCTCTTCAGATAATAGGAGAAGAAGTTATTATAAACTTATCCCGCTTCAAGCTTTGTGCATTCATGGCGAATTTTTGCACAAAGCTTGTTTGTGTCAAGTATAACATCAATTACCTTAATTCAGGGCAACCGCATCAAAATAATTTGCCCCAATGCAAAATGCAGCTTATTACAATGCTTTGGCAAGAGGACATTGGAGAATAGAATTTTAAAGAAGATCGATGTAGAGCAAGATCAGGCAATGCCCCTGAAAACTTATCGACTATCAGAAAGTTCGCCCTGCAAATAATATCAAATGCAAATGATAAACTCTCTTTAAAGAAGAGGCAGTACAAAGCAGCATTAATATAAATTATATGAAAAATTTAATCGGATTTTGATTCGGTTGCCCTGAATGCTTACAAAGGTTCACAGAATTATTGAAAAAAGTTTATGCATAGTTACGAAAGTCCCAAAAAGTCTTTTTCAAGCTTTATACATAGTTACGAAAGCTCCAAAAAGTCTTTTTCAAGCTTTATACACGGTTACGAAAGCTCCAAAAACACTTTTTCAGAGTCTATACACAGTTACGAAAGCTCCGGAAACACTTTTTCAGAGTCTATACATAGTTACGAAAGCTCCGCGGAAACTTTTTCAGAGTCTATACATAGTTACGAAAGCTCCGGAAACACTTTTTCAGAGTCTATACATAGTTACGAAAACTCCAAAAAACAACATTTTTAAAATCTGTACACGATTATTGAAACTCCAAATAGCCGCTGTTTAGGCTAAATCTTTTTCTTGCGTCCCATAATGGGTCCGTTTTAACAGCAGACAAAGCGATAAAAAAAATCAATAGCCCCTCAAAAAAAGATTTAGCCGTTAATAAGTATTAATCCGAGTCAACTCTTCTACGAGATAAGACTGACATACAGTCAACCTAAATCAGGAAATGACAGAGAAAGAGTGCTTGAATACCTCAAAACGATAGCTTGACTTGGGTGCACGATTGAAACGAAAAAACAGGATTAATCACGAAAAACAGCTTTTTATCTGCTAACAATTTTGATAGTTCTCCGATTTATTTTCAATACATTTGCAAATCTAACAACAAGTAACATGAAATCACTAACCGACACTTTTAAAACGAATAACGGAATCGAGATTCCTTGTATAGGATTCGGCACCTGGCAAACTCC
>JAISZA010000119.1 GCA_031269535.1 Tannerellaceae bacterium | reverse complement strand
TGATAGCGGGTTTGCTGCAACCTGTCGAAGGGAGTATTCAGTCTTCCTCCCCACCGTATTATATTCCTCAGCATACCGGCTTGCTGAATCAAAGTATAGCGGAAGTGATGAATGTAAACAACAAATTATCAGCGCTTCGTGCCATTGAGAGCGGAAGTCTGTCTCAAGCAGACTACGACGTCCTGGGAGATGATTGGACGATAGAGGAGCGCTGCCGGGAGGCGCTCGCCTATTGGCAGTTACCTTCCGTAAGCCTCGACATGCCTGCGGATAGCTTGAGCGGAGGAGAGAAAACCAAGCTGTTCCTGGCCGGCCTGCTCGTCCATAGACCCCGCATCCTGCTGCTGGACGAACCGACCAATCACTTAGACGAAACGAGCAGCCGGTTGCTCTATCACTACATCCGGCAGAGCAGGGCGACGATGGTCGTGGTCAGCCACGACGTCACCCTCCTCAATCAGTTGCCGTTCACCTGCGAGCTTTCCGCTCACGGCATCCGGACGTACGGGGGGAACTACTCCTTTTATCAGAAGCAGAAAGAGACGGAAGAGAAAGCCTTGCAAGACAGTATCCATACCGAGGAAAAGGCTCTCCGTCTGGCACGTATCAAGGCGCAGGAAATGAAGCAGCGGCAGGAGAAACGCCTGTCCCAAGGGGAGAAAAAGAAAACCGAAGTCCCTCGCGCCATGCGGAAACTGCTGACTAATTCGTCGGAAAACACAGCAGCCGGACTGAGGGAAAAACACGAAGAAATCATCGGTAGCCATCAGACAAAACTGGTTAACCTGAAGCAGCAGCAGGAAAGACTGCGGGATTTGAAGATAGATTTCGACCATACGTCCATTCACCGGGGAAAACTGCTTATCGAAGCCAGCGGAATCAATTTTACTTATCCGCCACACGATGCATCGCTATGGAAA
This sequence comes from Tannerellaceae bacterium, assembly GCA_031269535.1. Taxonomy (GTDB): domain Bacteria; phylum Bacteroidota; class Bacteroidia; order Bacteroidales; family Tannerellaceae; genus DFXE01. Next base: position 3,585 of record JAISZA010000119.1, on the reverse strand, counting down.
AAGCCGCTGGATTTCAAGCTTTACAGCCACGACCGGATTCATCTTCTGGGGGATAACGGCACGGGGAAAACTACGCTGGTCAAACTGCTGACAGGTATGCTGACGCCCTCGTGCGGAGAGGTCCGGCGGGCGGATTTCCGCTGGATTTATCTGGATCAGAGTTACTCCCAGGTAGATATAGACGGGAGCGTTGAAGAATTGGCGGAGCGATACAATGTGAAGCAGATGGAAACGCACGAGGTGAGGCTGCGGTTAAACCGGTTTTTATTCCCTTCCGATACGTGGAATAAGCCATGCAAAAGCCTGAGTGGGGGCGAAAAGATGCGGCTGTACCTCTGCTGTCTGATGATTGGCAACCAGACTCCCGACCTGATTATCTTAGACGAGCCGACCAATAATCTCGACCTTGCCAGTCTGCGGATATTGGCACAAACGATGGCTGCCTACCGGGGTTCTCTGCTGGTTATTTCGCACGACGCTCATTTCGCCTCAGAGATCGGGCTAAATGAGCGCCGGATGCTGGAAAAATATCAGAACGTGTAGCCCGGGTGTACTCCAGATTGCTTCGTACCTCGCAAGGACGGGAATCTGCGACAATCTGAATTGAAAACCGACGTAGTCAAATGCACCCATATATTTTGACCAAATTATATCCATAATAAACTCTGGCCCAACCAAGAACATCTATAAAACACAAAATTCCATCGTCTCAAATGCCTTTGCCAGAAACACTAATACTTTCTTATTTTGCATACTTTTCAACAGTATCAATTTTTTAGCAAATACCTGCGAATCAACCGTATTTATCTCTTATGTGCCATAAAAGAGCGGGGTAGCGGTGTACTTGTTCATTATTGTATGACGATTTCTTTTTCTTCGAGCAGGCCGGCGCGCGTAGTGGTGAGCGATGCCTTCAGGCGGAGCGACTCGCTGCCGTAGGTGCGTACCTTAAACTCGGCTGTTTGGACTGTTCCGCCACCGGCATAGCCGGTCTCCTTGAAATACTTACCGGAAGGAGGAGGCGTCACGCCGGGCGTCGGTCTTCCGGAGCGCGGACGGCTGAGCGTACTGTCTAACACCTGATAGCGGAGCCTGTTTTCTTCGGCAGGCTTAGCCAAATCGCCGGTGAACTCTATGTTGAGGCGATCGGGACGTACGATCTTGACTAAGTCGGCTTGCCGGAGAGCGGTAGGCAACCGGCCTGTATTCTTGTAGGAAATACGCACGCGATAGTCTGTTGAGTCGCTCTTATAGCTTTTTATCTTTCTCACTTCCACATCTCCCCATGCCAGCGCCGGCAGGTGCTTCACCATTTCCAGATTGAAGAGTGCTTCGTTCTTTATCCAGGGCTCCAAGTGTTTGGAGGGAGCGTTCTGGTTGAAGAATTTCGGGTCCCAGCCGCCGATTTCTACCGGGCCGAGTGTGGGATGGTTGAAGGCTGCCCAGGGAATAAAGCCGGCACCGTCGTTTTCCTTTTCGTCCCAGATAAGCTGGTCCAATTCATCCTTTTCGCCGTCGCCATTCAGGTCTTCTTTCGGCCGGGCATTATCCCATAGCTCATCGCCGTACCAGATGGCGCCGTAATAGAAGTAGCCGAAGTCGGGGCCATGTCCAAAGAGGGGTGTGAGGGCGCCATTGCTGTAATCGTTGTACACATCGCCGGCGCGTTCGTATCCGGTGATGCCTTTGCCTACTTCGTCGAAATATTTATACCATTTCAGGTCTTCCGGGTACATGCGGTCTTCCGACTTGGAGGTACTGGGCGGCCGGAGGTGCATGGGTACGCGGGTATCCATCGAATTGACGATATAAATGTGCGGATTGGCCAGCAGGAAGGATACGACAGCCCGCGTTTCTACTTCGCTGAGCGGGTATTCGCCGGCTCCGCCCTGCGTCCATCCTCTTCCGGTGGCTTCTTTCATGGGGCGCCAGTTTTCGGGGTAGTTGCGGTGAAGGTCTAATCCTCCGATGCCATCTTCGCCGATGCGTCCGTCGCCATCCAGGTCAATCCCTTCGGATACCACCTTGTATTCACCCTTTCCCTCGCCTACGTATTTCATGATACGCCCGGAGGTGTCGCGCGGGTCGATGATATAGTCTCCTTTGGGATCTTTATGGCGCATTCTCAGAATATTACCATCTCCATTGAGGTCGGTCGGGCTGTCTTCGTCCAGCAGGCCGTCGCCATCCTGGTCGTAGGGGCGCACTGTGCTGCGGTTCATCTGGGCGGTATGGATATACATATTGTGCCCGTCGGGGTTGTTGATGGGGCGAAGGTAGATTGCGTTCTTATCGACGACGTGCGTGATGTCTTCTTCTTTTCCGTAGCCGGTCAGCAGGTGTTGCATCAGCCACAAGACCGATTCGGCGCTGGTGACCTCTCCGCTATGGCGGTTGCCCTCGAAGAAAGCCGCCGGTTTATCGGTTGCTTTCCCGGACTTTTTGTTGGTCACCGTCATCTGCAGGATGGGACGTCCTTCGTAACTTCGGCTTATTTCGTAGAGATCAACCAGATCGGGGTAGGTTTCGGCCAAACGCTTCATATAAGTATAGATAACGTCGGCCGAATGGAACTTATCGAACGTCAGTTGTGGCGTGGCTTCATACTGCACATGCTGGTTTCTGACTTTGGGGAAGAAACTGACGCCATGCCGGTAGCCCGACACGGTGTAGATCTTCGAGGTGTCCGACTCCGGAAACGAAGGCGTTCCGAGAGGGAGCACCTGGCCTGCCGCAACCAGGGATTGCAGCAGGAGGCAGGAAGTTAATATTACGTTTTTCATGGGATTAGAATTATCGTTTTTCAGACAGTTTGATCCGGACAGCATCTTTCCCTCCATTGGCGGAAGTGAGCGAAAGGTCTAATACGGCATGGGCGTCAGACGTAAGCACCGTGTAACGGAATACCTGCGTAGAATTGCCTTTTGCACGAAATTCCACCTTGTCGCCTGCCGGCGTGGCCTCTTTCCGGTAGAGAGACCGGCCGAAGATGCTAACCGGCGTATCGCTCTTTGCATCCGGCTCTACCGGCCGGATGATAGACCCCGAAGAGACGGACGCCTGTATCTTGTCCGGCGTATAGCGCTTCAGGATGACCGAGCGATCGGAAGCGGTAGGAAAAACCTTATCGTTCACCACTTCTACTTCCACCTCGTACAGGTTGTTCGCTATTTTCTTCACGGCGTAATTCCCGAAGTTCAGCCGGGGTAGCTGATCGATACAATACATTACGTAAAGCGCTTGTTTCTCGGCTTCCTGTTCGATATACCGGGGAGGCGGCGTGCGGCCGATATGCTTTTTGGGTGTTCCGCCTATCCAGATATTTCCCAATTGGGGGTGCTTTGCCTGGTGGGGTACGACCCAAACATTTCCGCCCAGGTCTAATTCTGCCCATTTCTTAAATTCATCGTCGGAGATCGCGCCGTCTCCATCCGTATCGGCAAAGGGCGTAGGAGGCCCCCAAAGTTCGATCAGGAGAGAATACGCGCCCATCAGGTAGTAAGTGGTAGCCAGGTGTTCGCCGTATTCGTTACCGATTTCGGGTTCATACGTTTTGAGGATATACAAGCCCGAGCTCACGGTTTT
>JAISZA010000029.1 GCA_031269535.1 Tannerellaceae bacterium | reverse complement strand
GGGAAAAGGCCGGGGAGAGGTGAAGGATGAACCCCTCGTCCTTCACACCTTAATTTTATATCATTCAGATGTTTATACCCTCTGTGAAGGAGTGAAGGATTTTTCGTTAAAAGTCTATGGGGAATTGTGTGTTCTCCTGCTCCCGTCCGGAATAAATCCGATCCCGTCCGCGATAAATCTGCTCCCGTCCGGGAATAAATCGGACGGGAGTGAAATAGATGCAGGTTCCAGGGAAATGCCGATATAAAAGAAATATTTTCTGTATATTTGAAGGCTCTTATCTAAAGAGGGGACGCAATGAATGATTATGTCGAAAGATTAAAAGAGAGAGGGATAAAGCCTACGGCTATCCGCTTGCTGGTATTTAAGGCTATGGTGGAGTATCCACAGGCTTTCAGCCTTATGGACCTGGAAAGCAGATTGGATACAGTGGATAAATCGACGCTTTTCCGCACGATTTCCCTCTTCCACGAAAAACTGCTTATTCATAGTATCGACGATGGGTCCGGCTCTGTCAAATATTCGGTATGCAGCAGCAATTGTACTTGTTCGCTGAGCGACCTGCACGTACATTTCTATTGTACCAGGTGCAGGAAAACATTCTGCCTTGAAAACATCTCTATCCCGGAAGTGCAACTCCCTCCCGGCTTCCTGCTCGAAAGCGTAAACTTTGTACTGAAAGGCCTTTGCCGGCATTGCCCGCAATGATGAATCCCCGGGCAGCACACGGAGCCGCTCCGGGATGGCAGGCTCCGCGTGCTTCTGTGTGTTTCAGGCTTGTCTCCGTTTAAACAACGTAAGTGGATGCAGCCGTATCGCCGCCTTTGCCTGTCCAGTTGGTATGGAAAAACTCTCCGCGGGGTTTATCGATGCGTTCATACGTATGTGCGCCGAAATAGTCGCGTTGCGCCTGCAGGAGGTTGGCAGGCAGGCGTTCGGTACGGTATCCGTCGAAATAGGTAAGTCCTGCACTCATCGACGGGACGGGAATCCCGTTTACGATAGCCGTTGATACTACTTTTCGCCAGCTGTCCTGGGCCGTTATCACCTTTTCCCGGAAGAAGGGGTCGAGCAAGAGGTTCGTCAGTTCCGGTTCTTTATCAAATGCCTCTTTTATTTTGCCGAGGAAGACGGAACGGATGATGCATCCCCCTCTCCACATCAGAGCGATGCCTCCGTAGTTCAGGTTCCATTTATATTCTTTGGCTGCTTCCTGCATCAGGAGGTACCCTTGTGCATAGGAAACGATTTTGGAAGCATACAGGGCGTTTCTCAGGGCGTTGATAAATTCAGTCCGTTCGCCTGTAAAAGCAATCTTCGGGCCTGAGAGTTGTCTGGCTGCTTCCACACGTTCTGCTTTCCGGGCGGAGAGGCAGCGTGCAAACACCGATTCACCGATTAGCGTCAGGGGCACGCCTAAATCCAGGGCAGCCACTCCCGTCCATTTCCCGGTACCTTTTTGTCCGGCCGTATCCAGGATTTTGTCCACCACGACTTCGCCTGTTTCGTCTTTATAGCCCAGGATGTCGCGGGTGATTTCAATCAGGTAGCTGTTCAGCTCGCCTTCGTTCCATTCTTTGAATACTTCGTACATTTCTGTGGCCGACATGCCTAAGAGGTCTTTCATTATCTGGTAAACTTCACAGATCAATTGCATATCCCCGTATTCAATCCCGTTGTGTACCATTTTCACGAAATGGCCGGCTCCGTTTTCTCCTACCCATTCGCAACAGGGTGAGCCATCGGCTTTGGCACAGATCGACTGGAAGACAGGTTTTACCAGTTCCCAGGCAGCCCTGGAGCCGCCGGGCATCATAGAGGGGCCGTTCAGTGCGCCTTCTTCACCGCCTGATACGCCGGTGCCGATATACAGCAAGCCCTGCCTTTCCACATAAGCCGTGCGGCGTATGGTGTCGGGGAAGTGGGTATTTCCGCCGTCGATGATCACATCTCCCGGTTCGAGGTGAGGGATGATCTGTCCGATAAAGTCGTCCACAGCCTGCCCGGCTTTGACCAGCATCATTACTTTGCGCGGTCGTTTGAGCGATTGACACAATTCTTCAATAGAATGTGCCGCGATAAAGTTTTTCCCGCTTCCGCGTCCGTTGATAAAATTATCTACTTTGGATACGGTACGGTTGAATACCGCTACGGTAAAGCCTTTGCTTTCCATGTTCAACACAAGGTTTTCGCCCATTACGGCCAAACCAATCAGCCCGATGTCTGCTAAATTATTTCCCATAAATTCTTTTTAATTAAAATGATTCTGTTATTCGTTTGTTTAAGATATTCTGAATCCCAGAGAGCTGAGTTTGCCGGCCATTGTTTCGTCGGCATGGGTCAGATGCAGGGTGAAGCAGTTAAATTCACGGCGTACCCAATAGTCTCCCCTCAGTTTTTCAAAGTGTTCCGGCGATTCTTTCAGGCGCCGGCTGTCTTCCCCTATCGGATAGGTATGCGTCACTGCCTCGTAGAACACCTGTTCATTGCTTTTGCCTTTGCAGTCGATGGATAAGCAGGTGGGCATCGGGGGCGGTGGGATTGTATCCGGATACCAGCCGGGCAGGATGTCCGGTCGGAAGAAACGGCAGAACTCACGGATGCAGGCCGCCGTTCCATTGGCTTTGCCGTCGGAAGAGTATCCGGCGATATGGGGTGTAGCGATGAAGGCTTTTTCCAGCAGCAGGGGGTCAATGGCTGGTTCTCCTTCCCATACATCCAGCAGAAAGCCGGAGAGTTTCGTGTGCATTGCCCGTTTCAGGGCTTCAGAGCTGCATACGGCCCCCCGCGAGGAGTTGATAAAGCAGGCTCCCGGCTTCATCTGCCCGAAGAAAGCGTCCGAAGCCAGATGCAGGGTAGGGTAAGGCCCTTCGCGGGTAAGCGGGGTATGACAGCTGACGATATCACTCTGCCGGAGCAGTTCGGTCAAAGAGACGAACGGCTCCCAGCCTTCCTTGTCTGCACGCGGCGGGTCGTTCAGCAGGACGCGCATCCCCAGTGCCGCTCCGGCCTTTGCCACTTTACTCCCTACCTGGCCTACCCCGATGACGCCCAGGGTGGTATCAGCCAGCCGGAGTCGTTGTTCTTTCACCCATGTCACGATGGCTGCGGTGATGTATTGCTGTACGGAGGATGAATTGCAGCCCGGAGCATTCACCCAGCGGATGCCGTTTGCCTCGCAATAAGCCGTATCGATATGGTCGTAACCGATGGTGGCAGTGGCTATCAGCCTGACAGGAGTGTCGTGCAGCAGGGTCGCGTCGCAACGGGTACGGGTACGGGTAAAAACGGCATCGGCATCGGCTACATCCTCATGCGATATCCGGGCGCCGGGCCGATAGACCACCCTGGCATAAGGTTCCAGCACACCCCGGAGGAAAGGAATCTTATCGTCGGCTGTTATTTTCAGTTGCTTCATCCGTTAAATCGCTCTCTGTATGCCCATAATCCCAGGGCGGGATTGGAAATATAATAGATCTCCTCGCCATCTACCTCATTCCAGCCGTCTTTCAGTGTAGCGGGATTGTATTTTTTCATCATTTCGTCCAGACCGGCATATTGAAAGCCCACGCTTTCTATCTCCTGCTGGGTGAGATGTCCGGGGCAATAGGTGATAGTGAACCGTCCTTCCGAAGTGCCGTGTATCAGGTGAGCGGCCACGCCGAGGCTGTTCTGCAAATCCTCGTTCTCTGCTACGTACTTCAGCACCTGCGGGGTATGCACATAGCCGTATTTGCGGATGAGTACGTCGTTTGTAGGGTCTTCGCCGAACTGATGCAGTCCGGGCGCCAGGACAATCAGTTCGCCTCCGTCGGCAATGGCCATACGGGTGCGGTAGATGCTTTTATTGCCTACCCAGGTACTTCTGAACTCTTCGGGGTCGAGGTAAACGACCACTTTTTTCATCTCTTTATCGAGCATCCGGAAGTTTACCCGGAGCGATAAAGCGGCAGCCTTTTCGAAACATCCGGAATCGTCGCCTATATAAAGCCCCCTCATCTGCAGGCCGTCATCCCCCTGGGAGACAACAGTCTGCATATAAACTACCGGCGAGCGGAGCGCAAAATGTTCAGAAGCATAGTTCAGCACTTTGCGTACCGGATTGGAAGCCCTTCCCATGATACGCTCCATGCCGTAAGAGGCGCCTATGAAATGACTCTTGTTGATCCCTTCGGCCCCACCGGTTCCTACGAAAATATTTTTGTTATAGCTTGCCATCCCGATTACTTCGTGAGGGACAACCTGCCCCAGCGATAAAATCAGATCGTAGCCCCCTTCAATCAGCAGTTTATTGACTTGTGCAGGCCAGGGATAGTCAACGACGCCTCCGGATACTTCTTTCACGTATTCTCCCGGCACGATACCGATGGTCACCACATCTTCCCGCCAGTTATGCACCCGGAATATCTCAGGCGGAATACCTGGGAACATCTTTCCTTTTTCAGCCTCCGTCATCGGGAAATGCGTTCCCAGTGCGGGCAGGATATCAGTCAGCCGCTCGCCGTAATATTCGTAAATATAGTGTGTCAGTTCGCCGGCGCGCGAATGGAAACGGGTAAAATCGGGCGGGATAACCAATACTTTTCTTTTCGGGCCTAATTTATCGAGTGCACTGAAAACTGCTTTTTTTATTTCGTCGCGGCTGAAAGCATAGTCAGGCCGTCCTTTTTCAAAATAGAGCATCTTCTTCTTGTATTATCTCAGTACACGTGCATTTCCTTTCCATATACTCCATACCTGGTCTTCGTCGGCCGGTTGTCCGTAGTCGGTCAGGAAAGTTGTAGCCAGTGCTCCTGTTGCCCATCCGAACTCGGCCCATTTTTCCGGTTCCCAGCCTTTGAGTATGCCGTAGAGCAATCCGCCGACGAAGCCATCTCCGCCACCGATACGGTCGAGTACGTTGATGGGTCGGGGTTCTATGACATGCCATTTTTCGCCTGCCAGCATGATAGCTCCCCAGAGGTGGTTGTTGGCGCTGACTACTTCGCGCAGGGTCGTAGCAAAGACAGAGGTGTCGGGGTAACTCTTTTTCACCTGCCGTATCATACCTTTGAAACTATCTGTTTTAGCCGCAATATCTTTTCCTCCGGCTTCGGGGCCTTCGATGCCGAGGCAGAGCTGGAAATCTTCTTCATTGCCTACCAATATATCTGCGACAGAGGCTATTTCTTTAAAGACAGCGCTCAGCTCCTCTTCCCGTCCTTTCCAGAAAGAGGCCCGGTAGTTGAGGTCGAAAGCTATTTTGGTTCCGTATTTCCGGGCCGTTCTTGCCAATTCGAGGCAGAACCGGCTGGTCTCTGCCGACAGGGCACCAATCAGCCCGGATAAGTGCAGGATTTGTACACCTTCCTGTCCGAACAGCCGTTCCAGGTCGAAATCGTTCACATTCAGGGTACGTCCTACTTCGCCGCTACGGTCGTTCCATACGCGCGGGCCGCGTGAACCGAATCCGCTGTCGGCAATATTGATCTGATGGCGGAGCCCCCAAGGGCCTCCCTGCTCTACTTCCTTTCCTTCGTAGGCGATGTGCCGGCTGTGCAGGTTGTCTTTGATAAACTGTGCTACCGGACTTCCTTTCACAAAAGTAGTCAGTACTTTAACGGGCAGTCCCAGATAAGCGGGAATACTTGCTACATTGGATTCCGCACTGGTAGCCTGCATAAACAGGTGCTCACTCTTATGTACGGGCTGTCCCTGTGCGGCAGGTGTCAGACGTATTCCCATACTTGTGGGAACAACTAAGGCCCACTGATACGAGTCTTTCAATTTCATATTATTAATTATTAATTCGTTAGTTTATTTGAGTTAGTATTAAATAAAGATGTATTTCTTTTCTTCTCTCTATTGTGTTCGCCCACAGCGGCAAATATAGAATAAAAAATTCAGTTGCTCCGGCTTATGATATTTTTTAACGTATCATTTCTTTCTCCTCAAATTCTTCTATCCGGGAGGTGATTCCGGCGAGCGCTTCGTTTAGTTTTTCTTCGGGCAGGATGATGTTGAAGTTTCCCCAGAAATCGTTGTCGTAGTTGAAGTTGGTTTCGGCGAAAATGGTTCTTGTCTGCAAGGTTTCGTTGCGGGTAAAGCGGGTGATGTTTTCGGTTTCGATTTTGCAGGTTGCCATTTCGAACCAGGTGTGTAAGGTGGTGGAGCTGAAAAGCTGGTTTCTTTTTCTGATTCTGAAATACAGGTCTCCACGTATGTGATTCACGTAATACGTTCCGTTCCAGGGCTTGTATGAGACGGTGTAAACGACCTGCCGGGAGACAATGTGCAGGTTTTTACTTTTCCGTGTGACCAGCATATCGGTTGCTTTTTCCACGTATTTAGGGTGTATCTCGAAACGTGCCGAGAGCAGGGCGCTGTTTTCGGCGTCGATAAAGATTTCTCCCTTGTATAAGGGGTCTTTTATTCCTTTTTTCTGTTCGAAGGATATCATATTGGCAATGCGGTTATCGATTACGGTTATATCGCCATGCAGGTAATTATACTGGTATTCATTTTCAGGTAACAGGAAATCGGGCAGGTTCTTTATCACGTCGAGCATAAGGCAGGCATTGATTCCTGATTTTATTTTGGTGATCAGGGTGTCTTGTTCATCTTCATTGCTGATACGGCGCATTTTGAGCAGTTTGACCTGGTCTCCCGAAGGAGCGATGGTGTAGGGTGCTTTGTATATTTTAAAAACCGCTTCCGTCAGGTTTACAACCCCTTTCCTGTGTTCGACGCCTTCGCGGTAGAAAGAGGTGAAATAAACGGGTTTTTTCGGATAATTGGCATCCCGGTTGTCCAGCATCGTGTGGAGCAGGCGCAGGGGATTTACGAGGCGTACCACCACTTCCTGAATGGAAATCACCCTTGGCTCAAGCAGAAAGATTCGCTCTGAGTCGATCAGCCGCTGTACCTCAAATTCCTGGATAAGGTAGCCGATGTGCGAAAACTGCACACAGGCATAGCGTAAGGAATCGGGAAGACGGAGGCGGAAACCGCCGTTCCGGTTGCTGACGGTACCGATGGCATCGGAAGGGATGCCTATGGTAGCGTAAGAAACTGGCTCACGGGTGTACCGATCGAGGAGGGTCCCTTCGATGGTGAAATAGCGGAGGCTGTCCGACGGGGCCGTGTCCGGCAAGGGAAGGGAGGGAAGGGCGGCGGAAGGAGACTGTTGAATCAGGATATGGCTTCCTGAGATACGGAGGCTCAACAGCGGGTTGCCCGTTATCTCGTAGATCGCCTGGCTGACCGTGTATTCTCCTTTTTTTATGTTAGCCGGCTGTTCATTGTTTATTACGCTGTTATCGTATATGAAAAGGAAACCGGAACGTTCGGTAACCTTTTCCAGCAATTCATAAACAGTCCCTTTCGATTGGGGGAGTTTGATTTTCCGGTTCAACCCCTCCTCCTCTGCCTGCAAGGGCAGCGCTGTAAGCAGCGACAACCACAGAAGGCAACATACAGGCCTATATGGAGACATTGCTCTCATTCGACATACAATCTTTATGGCTCTGAAATCAACAGGACATTGTTTTCTTTTTTACATATCAGATTAAACGCGATACATATCAGTGCAGCTACGCTTTCAGGTGTATCATCAGCAAAGGTAACGGTTATTTTCCGATTTTCCAAAGCCGGTGTTGTCTGAAGTAACCCGTCTCCTCCCTTCCGGTTAATCACCTCCAGTATGTCCGATAATTTCTCGTCCTTGAAGCGTATGCGGCCGTTATACCGGCTGAAAGCGGTATCCGGGTTAGGCTCCAGGCTTAGCTGTCCGGAGGAGCTAAGCTTCACGGTTTCTCCGGCTTTCGCATACAGCGACTGCCCGTTTTCTGTGTGTACTACTTTCACTTCTCCCTGTCTGACAGATAGTTCAAGCAGTTTGTTGTCGGTGCTTTGTACATTGAAGGCCGTCCCTCTTACTTCTATCCGGGCCGCTCCGGTCGTTATCAGAAAAGGCCGTTCGCGGTTGCCTTTTACGTCGAAGAGTGCTTCTCCCCTCAGGCTGACCTCTCTCTTGTCGGGCATGAAATGCTCGGGGTAATCCAGCCGGGTATCGTCTGCCAGATAGACAATGGAGCCGTCTTCGAGAGTCGTTACCAATGTGACGGCTCCTTTTTCGTTATGCAGGCTAAGGAGGGGCGTCTCTGCTCCGCCGGCCTCCTTTTGCAGGAGCGCCAGGGTGATGAGAGTGCCTGCACAAAGCAGCAGTATGGCGGCTGCCCATCCGGCAGGTGGCAGGAGGCGCCGGGGCTTTCTTTCGGTTGCTTCCGGGATAAGCCCGTCTTCGTGCAGGCGGGCGTACAGGCAGTTCCAGGCCCGGTCGGTATTCATATCATTTATTTGCTGATTCATAAGACTTTTCAGGTATAGCTCTCTATTTCTTTTCGCAATGTTTGAAGCGCTTTGGTCATTTCAGCTTCGACCGTTTTGACCGATAGGGAGAGGTCGGAAGCGATTTCCGCATATTTCTTCCCTTCGAAACGGTGCATCTGAAAAATACGCAGGCGGCGTCCGGGTAATTTGCCCAGCGCCCGGTTGATCAGGTTTTCCAGCTCTTTATATTCCAGCAGATGCTGCGGGTCTGAAACGTTCTCACTTCCGTCGTCTTCCGGAGAAATTGTCCGGCGATGGCGCTCCACAACTTCCCGGTGTTCGCAATACTGAAGGGAGCGGTTGCGCACGCTTCCATACAAATAGCTCCTGATCGAATGATATAATTGCAGTTTTTCCCTTTCTTTCCAGAATACATAAAACAACTCCTGTACGATTTCTTCCGATATATCCATTCGTCCGGTTATTCCGGCGGCATAAAGACAAAGAGGGGAATAATAAAGCCGGAAAACAGATTCAAAGGCCTGTATATCACCCTCCTTAATCTTTTTAAGTACGAATAAATCGTTTGTCATGCACTATCAATGTTAACCTGTTTCAAAATTACGAAAAAAACATGAGCCTGTTTAATTTATTATTATTGTTTTTTAAGCCGGTTTACAGCCGATTCCAACGATTCGGTAGGTTCGATGATATTGTAGGCTCCCCAGAAGTCTTCGTCCATAAAATCAGACACTTTATCGGATAGCGACTGGTTCGGCTTAAAAGATAAGCGGTAGGGGATGCCGCTGACATTCTCTTCCTTACTGTCGGTGACTACCATTTCGGAAAGGATGGTATAATTGGTGGCAAACAGCCTCCGTTTCCAGTCACACCTGAAGCGCACCTCGTTGCGTATATAGCTCAGATAGGTCACTCCTTCGCGCTCTTTATAGGTTACGAGGAAAGATACTTCCAGGGGGCGGAATATCAGTCCGTAAGGTTTTTTCTTCAGGATAGCTTCGGTGGCTTTGTTACGGTCATCCATATTGAGGTTGAACTCCGCACGTGTGAACGAAAGTCGTTCTTTATCAATAAATAATTTGCCGTAATAGAGCGCGTAAGGCAGGATAGCCTGAGGCTGGAAACTGATTACGTATTGCGGGCGGCTGTCTATCATTATCGACTCTTCCATCCGGAAGGCATAATACGACAAGGTCTCTTTATCCAGCAGTATTTCAGGGTTTTTCACGACATCTACATAGATAGATAGATTAGGCCCTCCCAGCAGTTTCACGATTAAGGTATCACTCTTTTTCTGACTCAGCAGCGAACGTCCTTTGAATATCTGCACCCTGTCGCGGTCGGCATTCTGGTGGTAGGCTGTTTTGAAGATGTCGATAACCGCCTCGGAAATATTGATATACCGGCGTCCTTTCTGGGCTGTCTCCCGGTAAAAGCCTGTCAGCAGGCTGCTTTGGGCAGAATAGTTTTTGGCAATCCGGCTGATAGCCTCTTCTACGATATAACGCGGTTCGCGGGCCCGGATAATTATCTCGTCCAGCAGATTCGCATTGGGCGTCATCATCACGGAATAGCCTGATATATCGGTATTTTTCAGAGGGATAATTTCGTTCAGATAACCAATATGGGATATTTCCACGACTTTGGCAAAGATAGATTTCTTTATTTTAATCGAAAACCCTCCATCGGAATTCGTCACTGTCCCGATATTGCTGCCAGGGACGGAGACATTTACATACTCCAGCCGTCTTTTGCTCTTTTCGTCTCTTACTGTCCCGCTAACGGTAAAATAATCTTCCGTTTCTTCCTGTGCCTGAATCGGATAGACACCGATCAACATAATCAAGGCCAGAAGATACCCTGCGATGTGTTTGTTCCTTGTTTTCATAATCCTATATTTATTAATGTTTACTAATCATCCGTTTATTTATAAGACAGGTGAAACAGGAAATACCCTATGAAAACAGGCAGATTTCAGCAAATCAATAATCATTAACTGATTCTAATTTCAGTTAATTCGTGTGCTTTTTAATAGTTAAATCAATCTTTTTGCTGTCAGATTGCTATTGTATTTTAAAGTTAATCCGGCCGATTCTATCATTTTATAATAATTATTGCATCTATTTGATAGTTTCATCACCTGTTTTACCGGAAAACACCGTGGTCTTTTCCGGAAATCATTGGGATGATTTCAAAATTTCATTGCAATGATTTCGGAAAATCGTTGCAATGATTTTCCGGAAATGTCTCATTGAATGCTTAAAGTCACTGAACTTTACTGAAAATTCCGTTAAAAACAGGAATTTTTGCAGTTATAAACGACCCATTACGAGGCACGGGGTGGATTGCCAGATCGCTCTACTTTTGTTCGAATATCCTTCTTTTTATCGTTTTTTCAGTCAATTATCCGCTATTCGTTATTCACTGTTCATTTAAAAAAGCATTCTGCTTTTTTACTCCCCTCGGATTACGGCGTTTTTTGCGTCTGAAGAGCAGCCGGAGGGCAAAAAACCGGTTTTTCAAATGACAAAATCTGACATTTTTATACTTCTGACATTTTGATAGGGTAAGGATTTTTGACGCAGCTTCTCTGATTATAGTTTTGTATCAGCAAGCCTGTTTCGTTTTGTCTGGTAGAGCAGACGATAGTGTCTTTTTCTGTTTTCATCTCACTATTTTAAACCGCGCGAGGGTGCAATTCAAATGGTCGCAGATTCGATGGATTTCTATCGTCATTGCGAGGTACGAAGCAATCCAGGGTGTGCCCGGTCTGGATTGCTTCACCCTTCGGGTTCGCAATGACGGTCCGTAATGACGATGCGACAATTTGAATTGCACCCATCTCCGCCCGGAATTTGATTATCAAAATATTATTGTTGTTTCTTTGGGGAAGATGAGTTTTTAGGACTCCCCCATATAAATAACGGTTACTTATTCGTACCTTTGGCGCCGCAGCTTTACTAAAATATAGAATCGGAATGGTGAAAAAATTTGATTTTCTGGTCATTGGTTCGGGGATTGCCGGAATGAGTTTCGCTCTGAAAGTGGCAAATAAAGGGAGTGTCGCTCTGATTGCCAAAACAAACCTGGAAGAGGCGAATACGTATTTTGCCCAGGGCGGAATTGCTTCGGTCACGAACCTGATAACGGATAATTTTGAGAAACATATAGAAGACACCCTGATAGCCGGCGACCGGCTGAGCAATCGTGAGGCCGTCGAAATGGTAGTACGCAACGCCCCCCGGCAGATACGGGAGCTGATCAGCTGGGGGGTGGACTTCGACAAGGACGATAAAGGGAACTTCGACCTGCACCGGGAGGGAGGGCATTCCGAGTTCCGCATCCTCCACCACAAAGACAGCACCGGAGCCGAAATACAGGACAGCCTGATAAAAGCCGTTCAAAAGCATCCGCAGATCACCGTCTTTGAAAACCATTTCGCCATCGAAATACTCACCCAGCACCACCTGGGCGTAACCGTCACCCGCCAGACGCCCGATATTGAATGTTACGGCGCCTATATCATGGATATCCACACGGGGAGGATCGACACCTTCCTCTCGCGGATCACCCTAATGGCTACCGGAGGCATCGGCGCAGTGTATCAGACGACGACCAACCCCCTGGTGGCTACCGGCGACGGCATAGCGATGGTTTACCGCGCCAAGGGGACGGTGAAGGATATGGAGTTCGTACAGTTTCACCCGACGGCCTTATACCATGAAGGCGACCGCCCTTCCTTCCTCATCACCGAAGCCATGCGAGGCTATGGAGGCGTACTCCGCACACAGGACGGGAAAGAATTTATGCAGAAATACGACGAACGTTTGTCGCTGGCCCCGCGTGATATCGTGGCGCGGGCTATTGATAACGAGATGAAACTGCGTGGCGACGACTATGTCTGCTTAGATGTCACACATAAAGAGGCGGAAGCGACGAAGGCGCATTTCCCATCCATCTATAAACGCTGTCTGGAGATAGGCGTCGATATCACAAGAGATTATATCCCCGTAGCTCCTGCTGCACACTATCTCTGCGGAGGGATTCAGGTGGATTTGAACGGGTGTTCCTCGATCCGCCGGCTCTATGCCGTAGGCGAGTGTTCGTGTACGGGCTTGCACGGGGGAAACCGTCTGGCATCTAATTCGCTGATAGAAGCCGTGGTGTATGCCGATGCCGCCGCCAGGCACAGCCTCCCGCTTCTCGACAGCCTGAGCTGGCGGGAGGATATCCCTACCTGGAACGACGAAGGCGTACACGCCTCCGAAGAGATGGTGCTCATCACACAGAGTGCCAAAGAAGTCGGGCAGATTATGAGTACGTATGTGGGCATTGTCCGCTCCGACCTCCGCCTGCGGCGCGCCTGGCAACGCTTAGACATTAATTATCTGGAAACGGAAGACCTGTTCAAGCGCTCCATAGCCTCCAAAGATATCTGCGAACTGCGTAATATGATCAATGTCGGCTACTTGATCATGCGCCAGGCTATCGACCGCAAGGAGAGCCGGGGGCTGCACTATACGCTGGACTATCCTCCTTCGGAAAAGAGACAAAAGGAATGAAATGTCCGGGCTTTAATTTTACCCTGAAGATGCGTAAGTATGAGTAAGAATATGTATTTTTGCCCTTCATAAGAAATAAACTAAATGTGTAAATGTTATCAATATGAAAAAGTTATTGCCGGCCATGCTGGCTGTCGTTTGTCTTTTATCTTGTGAAGGCCCGATGGGGCCTCCGGGCGAACCGGCTGTACAAACACAATGGAAAGCAGTCTATTATACGGTAAAATCCCAGGACTGGCGTCTGGAAGGCGGAAAAGATAATCCGAACTCTTATTACCAATATGTCTTTGACGAACCGGCGCTTAGCGATTTCATTTACCAGGAAGGTGTTGTGATAGCTTATGTGGTGGCCAGTCCCGGAACGGATAAGGAAGTCTTACGCCCTCTACCGGATACCTGGCCCATAGCCGAAGGCCCGGATTACTGGACCGAACATATTACTTTCGATTATATGCCGGGCTCGGTCGCTTTTTATGTGGCATACAATGATTTTGCCACAAGCGTGCGCCCTCCTTCCATGACGTTTAAACTAATGATGATCTGGTAAGCCATGCAGAAACAAGACGAAATATTCGAAATGGTGGGCAAGACCCTCTACGGCCTGGAAGAAATACTGGCAGAGGAACTGATTGCCCTGGGAGCGAATGAGGTAGCGATCGGGCGGAGGATGGTCTCCTTCACAGGCGATAAGGAACTGATGTATAAAACCAATTTCCACTGCCGCACCGCCCTCCGCATACTCAAACCTATTTACCACTTCAAGGCCAAAGACGCAGACGAGGTGTACCGCCAGGTAAAAAAAGTAAGATGGGAAGATTATATGTCGTTGGATAAGACCTTTGCTATCGACTCGGTCGTACACTCGGAAGATTTCAACCACTCCCGTTTTGTCGCCTACAAAACGAAAGATGCCATCACTGATTACTTCATGGAGAAGTACGAAAAGCGCCCTTCGGTACGTATCAATAATCCCGATCTCTATCTCCATATCCATATATCGCATAACGACTGCACCTTGTCTATCGACAGCTCCGGCGAGAGCCTCCATAAACGAGGCTACCGGGTGGAGCAGACGGAAGCTCCGCTGAACGAAGTCCTGGCAGCCGGCATGATACTGAAGACAGGCTGGAGAGGAGAATCTCATTTTATCGACCCTATGTGTGGTTCGGGCACGCTGCTGATCGAAGCCGCTATGATTGCCCTCAATATCGCGCCGGGCATCTACCGCAAAGAGTTTGCCTTTGAGAAATGGATAGACTTCGACCCGGAACTGCTCAACCGTATCTATAACGATGAAAGCGGGGAACGCTGTTTTACCTTCAAATGCTACGGGAGTGATATCTCGCCGCTTGCTATCGAGTCAGCACGCAAAAATATCCGTAATGCCGGCCTCCTGAAATATATCGACCTGAAAGTACTCCCCTTCCAGCAGTTTACCGAAGCGCCCCGTCCGGGAATTATGGTGACCAATCCCCCCTACGGCGAACGCATCTCCATGCGCGACCTGACGGGGCTTTACACCATGATAGGCGAACGGGTGAAACATGTTTTTACGGGTTACAATGTATGGATAATCAGCTATAAAGAAGAGTGCTTCGACTATATAGGCCTTCACCCCAGCCAGAAAATAAAACTGATGAACGGCCCTCTGGAGTGTGAATACCGCTCTTACGAAATATTTGAAGGTAAGAATAAGGAATACAAGAAAGCCTTGTACGAGGACGAACAGCCTCCGCGGAAGGAAAACCGCCCCTTCAACTACAAGACAGACAAGGCTGACCGGCCGGAACGCCGTTTTGCTGCCGCTCACCCCGATGACAAGGATGCGTCGGATAATGAACTATCTCCTATATGAATATACTCTTGTTAGGTTCGGGTGGACGGGAGCACGCTCTGGCCTGGAAAATCAGACAAAGCAAAAAGGTGGATAAACTATTCATCGCACCCGGCAATGCAGGAACCGCCCTCGAAGGGAGCAATGTTGCCATCAGTGTCAGCGATTTCGCCGCTCTGAAGGATTTCGTCGTAGCCCATGAGATACAGATGGTGGTACCAGGCCCGGAAGACCCTTTGGTCAAGGGGATTTATGACTTCTTTAAGGCCGATCCCTCCCTCTGCGGTATTCCGGTAATCGGCCCCAGCCGGGAAGGCGCCCGGCTGGAAGGCAGCAAAGACTTTGCCAAAGCATTCATGCAACGCCACCAAATCCCGACCGCCCGCTATCAAAGCGTCACCGACGAAAACCTGCCGGAAGGTTTTGACTTCCTCGACTCCCTGCAACCCCCTTATGTGCTGAAAGCCGACGGGCTGGCGGCCGGAAAAGGAGTCTTAATCATCCACGACCTCAGCGAGGCGAAAAAGGAAGTACGCGAAATGCTGGACGGTAAATTCGGTGCGGCAGGCAGGAAGCTCGTCATTGAAGAGTTTCTCGACGGGATCGAATGTTCTGTCTTTGTGCTTACCGACGGAAACACGTACCGTATCTTGCCGGTAGCCAAAGATTACAAACGCATAGGCGAAGGAAATACCGGGCTAAATACAGGCGGTATGGGAGCTGTCTCGCCCGTCCCCTTCGCCGACAGCGCTTTTATGCAAAAGACGGAAGAACGCATCATCCGCCCTACCATCGAAGGGCTGAAAGCGGAAGCTATCGATTATAAAGGATTTATCTTTTTCGGCCTTATCAACGTAAAAGGCGACCCCTTCGTCATCGAATACAATTGTCGCATGGGCGACCCGGAGACGGAAGTGGTCATGCTCCGTATCCAAAACGACCTGGTGTCGCTGCTGGAGAGCGTAGCCGAAGGGAGCCTGCACGAACAGCACCTTCGGGAAGACCCCCGCTCCGCCGCCACAGTCGTGCTCGTCAGCGGAGGTTATCCCGGAGCTTACGAGAAAGGCAAACCTATTACCGGGCTTAGCGATGCCCTGCTCCCCGACACATACGTCTTTCATGCCGGTACGCGGGCATTGGCCGACGGTATCCTGACGGATGGGGGGCGCGTGCTGGCCGTCAGTTCCTGCGGCTCCGGCATGAAAGAAGCGCTGGCGCAGTCGTACAGCGTAATATCCACGCTCCATTTCGATACGATGTATTTCCGCAAGGATATCGGCTTTGATTTGTAAGAGATGAGGAGCAGGTATTCCGGATACGATAAGCAATACAAGATAGATACCCCCTTCAATTACGTTCTTTTGCTGGGGATATCTCTTTTTTTCTGGTTAGCCGGGTATATCGGTTCGGTGGGATATCCGGTGCAGAGCGATGCCTCGGCTACTCCTTTGTGGCGGCTTGTCTGCCGGATATTGCCGGATAAAACCATCACCTACCTGGTCGGCATCTGGCTGACTGTCGGAGGCGCCTTTCTGATACACCGCGCCAATTATGTGCTGGCGATCATCCGTGAGAAGACGCTGATGCCCTTTTTCCTGTACATTCTGTTTATCAGCTCCAATCCGGGCTTTTTCCCTCTGAACTCCACATCTCCGGCTATCTTCTGCCTTATTCTGGCTTTTTATCAGTTGTTTACTTCGTATCACGACTCCGGGGCGGTGCGCAATTCCTTTAATTCCGCCTTTTTCATAGGTGCAGGTAGCCTGTTCTGGGTGCATATCCTGTGGTTTCTTCCCATCTGCTGGTGGGGGATGTACAACTTTAAAGTGCTTAGTCTGCGTACTTTTCTTGCCTCGCTTACCGGTGTCGGGGTCATTTACTGGTTCCTTCTGGGCTGGTGTGTGTGGCATCTTGATTATACGCCGTTTACTCAGTCTTTTGCCTTGCTGCCGGCGCCGGGCTTCCCGCTTGCCTCTACTCTGCGTCTGACAGACTGGATTTATGTGCTGTATGCAGCTTTTCTGGTCTTGATATCTATTGTCCATATTTTCCTGCATGAGCATGAGGATAGCCTGCGTACGCGGCAGTATCTGTATTTTCTTATTCTGTTCTTTATCGCTTCGTTTTGCCTGTTCCTCCTGTATCAGCAGTCGTCTGATGAGTTTCTGGGTATCATTTGCATGCCTTTTTCCATCCTGCTGTCGCATTTCTTCACCGTAAAGATGGGGAAGAAGATGTTCCGTCTCTATTATGTGCTGCTTTTCTTTTTTATTGTTCTTTCCCTGATGCGCTCGCCATGGATATCCTTATTACATATGGTTATTTAGGGGTCTTCCTGGCCTCTTTTCTGGCAGCCACCATCCTTCCGTTCAGCAGCGAAGTGGTGCTGACGGGTGTTTTACTGGCCGGCGCCTCTTCCTGGCCTTGCCTGATAGCCGCTTCCATAGGCAATACCCTGGGAGGGATGAGTTGTTACTGGATAGGCAGGCTGGGGAAAACAGAATGGGTAGAGAAGTATCTGAAAATGAATAAAGAAAAGCTCCATAAAGTGCAGGAATGGGTAAGAAGGAAAGGAGCCTGGAGCGCCTTCTTTGTCTTCCTTCCCGGTGTAGGCGATTTTATCGCTGTAGCGCTAGGCTTCCTCCGCGCGAATATCTGGCTCGTAGCCCTCTTCATGACAGTGGGCAAAACCCTCCGCTACTGGGTATGGATGGAGTTTGTTTTCAAAATGCAAGCCATGGTTTAATACGGGTCGTTATGGAATTTAAGACATCGGTTTCTATTCCTGAAGCAGGTTTCAGGTTTTCGTATCACGACAGTATGATGCTGATGGGTTCGTGTTTTGCAGAAACGATCGGGAGTAAGCTGAGCGGGCATAAGTTCAGGGTCGATGTCAATCCTTTCGGTACGCTCTACAACCCGGTTTCCATCGCCCTCTCGCTTCGTAAATTAATGCATCCGGAGCCTTTTACGGCTTCCGATTTGTTTGAATACGAAGGTCTGTACCATAGCTTTGCCCACCACAGCCGCTTCTCTTCTCCATCGGCAGCGGAGGCACTGGGTCGGATGAATGAGCAGCTGGCGCTGTCGGCTGGCCATCAGAGAAAAGCTACGCGGCTTATCCTTACCTTCGGGACGGCGTATGTCTATCGGCTGAAAAGCAACGGACAACCCGTATCCAATTGCCATAAGCTGCCGGAAAAGATGTTTGAACGCGAGATGCTGTCTGTCGATGCTCTGGCAGAGGAATGGCGGGAGCTGCTCCTTTCGCTCTGGGAAGAGAATCCCGCCCTGCGGGTGCTGTTCACGCTTAGCCCCATCCGCCACTGGAAAGACGGAGCCCATGCAAACCAGCTCAGCAAAGCCCGGCTTTTACTGGCGATACATGAATTGCAAAGCCTTTTCCCTGAGCGCGTCGCTTATTTCCCGGCTTACGAGATCATGATGGACGAACTGCGCGACTATCGTTTCTATGCCGACGATATGCTTCACCCCTCTTCCCTGGCGATAGACTATATATGGGAGCGCTTCTGCCGCCACTGTCTGACCTCCGAATCGCAAAGCCTTCTGAACGAATGGGCACATATCCGCAAAGCTATCCGCCACCAGGCTTTTCATCCCGGCAGCGAATCGCACAGGCAGTTTATCCTGCAAACTTTGTTAAAGGCAGAGCGCCTTTCAGAAAAATTCCCTTTCTTTGATCTCTCGGAAGAGATAAAACTATTGAGGTCTAAAACAGATGTAAAATAAGAGAATGGAATATTCAATAAAAGAAGTAGCCGCAATCATTGGCGCAAAGACAGACAAACTCAGGGATGCGACCGTAGGCATCCTGCTTACCGATAGCCGCCGGTTATCCTTCCCGGAACAGAGTCTTTTTTTTGCATTAAAGACAAAAACCAACGACGGACATAAATACATCAGGGAATTGTATAATTTACGGGTTCGTCATTTTGTAGTGAGCGTTCTCCCTCCGGATGCCGCCGACATGCCCGATGCCGATTTCCTGCTCGTAAAAGATACCTTAAAGGCTCTGCAGAAACTGGCCACCCACCACCGGAGGCGCTTCAATATCCCTGTCATCGGTATTACCGGGAGTAATGGGAAGACTGTTGTGAAAGAATTTTTATATCAATTGCTGCACAACGATTTTAATATCGTACGTTCGCCCCGCAGCTACAATTCGCAATTGGGTGTTCCCCTTTCCGTATGGGAGATGAACGAAAAGCATACCCTGGGCATCTTCGAAGCCGGTATCTCGCAGCCCGACGAGATGGAACGGCTGCGCCCCATCATCTCGCCTACCATCGGCATCCTTACGGGCATTGGCGAAGCCCATCAGGAAAATTTTATCTCCGCTTTCCAGAAATGCATGGAGAAGCTCACTTTATTTGCAGATTGCGAGGCGATTATTTATAATGCCGACAACGCATTCATTGCCAATTGTGTCGAAAGGTCTGTCCTCTCACACCGCGCGATCGCCTGGAGCCGCCTCAATTCGGAGGCCCCTCTCTATGTAGAATCCGTCAAGAAGAAAGCAGAAGAGACGGAGATCGTGTGTACGGTGATGGGGCTGAGCATTACCTATACTATCCCCTTTACCGATAATGCCTCGGTAGAGAACGTGCTCCACTGCCTGGCGCTCATGCTCTACCTCAAACCTACCAATATGAAAGATGCTTCCAGGTTCTTACGCCTGGAGCCGGTCGAGATGCGTCTGGACGTAAAGCAGGGCAGAAACAACTGCCTGCTGATAAACGACACGTATAATTCCGACATCAATTCGTTGGATATCGCCCTCGATTTCATGCAAAGCCGCCGGGCAGACAAGCCGCTGAAGGCCACACTGATCCTCTCGGATATCCTACAGTCGGGTACCCTTCCGAAATCGCTCTACAAAAGAGTGGCCGACCTTGTGAAGCGCAAGAAAATAGAGCGTCTCATCGGCATCGGGAGGGATATTATGGAATACGGTTCCCTATTTGATGTGCCCAAGGAGTTTTACCTGACGACAAATGATTTTATTGCTTCTCCTTCTCTGAAAACTTTCCACGATGAGCTGATCCTGCTCAAAGGCTCGCGCCGCTTCCATTTTGAACGCATCTCCGAACGGCTTGAAAAGAAAGTGCATGAGACGATACTGGAAGTAGATCTGGATGCCATCGTGCATAACTTCAACTACTACCGTTCGCTCTTAAGACCCGATACGAAAATCATTGCCATGGTCAAGGCTTTCGGTTATGGCATCGGCTCCGGCGAACTGGCCAAGACCTTGCAGGAGTATCCCTGTGACTATCTGGCGGTAGCGGTGGCCGACGAAGGGGCCGAGCTTCGCAAAGAAGGCATCTCCATCCCTATCCTGGTGATGAACCCTGAGCAGAGCAGTTTCAATCTTCTCCTTGACAACCTCCTGGAGCCTGAGATATACAGCTTCCGTTTGCTGGAGACACTGATCCGGGAAACCGGGCGCCGGGGGATTACCTCCTATCCCGTCCATATCAAAATAGATACCGGGATGCACCGCCTGGGCTTCCGGCCCGCCGATATACCGGAGATATGCCGCATGATAAAGAACCGGAGCGGCCTGGTTGTGCGTTCGGTGTTTTCGCATCTGGCCGGCAGCGATTCCCCGGCTTTCGACGAATTTACCCGAAAGCAAGCCGATACCTTTCTGAAGGCTGCCGAAGCCCTGGAGGCAGGCCTGGAATACAAACTGCTCAAACACATCCTCAACTCGTCAGGTATCGAGCGCTTCCCTCAGTATCAAATGGATATGGTTCGCCTGGGGATTGGTTTATACGGGGTCAGCCTTTCCTCATGCAAGGACTTACAGCCTGTCGCTACCCTGAAAACGACCATCCTTCAGATACAGCCCGTGCCGGCGGGCGATTCCATCGGCTACAGCCGGATGAGTTATGCCGCCCGCGACTCCCGCATCGCCATCATCCCGATAGGGTATGCCGATGGCCTCGACCGCCACCTCGGCAACGGCCTGGGGGAAGTATGGATTAACGGGCACTCCTGCCCCGTCATTGGCAATATCTGTATGGATACCACGATGATCGACGTCACCGATGTAGATGCCCGCGAGGGCGATACCGTGATTGTTTTCGGCGGCCCATACCCCATCACCCGGCTCTCCGACAAACTTCATACCATCCCTTACGAGATACTCACCTCCATTTCGCCACGTGTAAAAAGAGTCTATTACAAGAGCTGATAAAGGGTGAAATCAAATTATACACCCCTCGGAATAGTGGAAACTCGTCCGGACGTAAACAGGTGTTAATCCAGAAAGCGTTCGCTCAGCCCGTGGTAGGCGTCGATGCGGCGGTCGCGGAAGAAGGGCCACCAGCGGCGGACGTTCTCACTGCGGGCCGGGTCAATATCCACCACCCGTACTTCCTCGCTCCCGTCCGGCAGCTGTGTCAGGAGTTCACCCTGGGGGCCGGCGGCGAAGCTGCTTCCCCAGAAGCGGATACCGCCGGTACGCCCGGAAGGGTCCGGCTCGTAGCCTACCCGGTTGACGGCTACGACAGGCAGGCCGTTGGCCACGGCATGGGCACGCTGGATGGTCTGCCAGGCATCCCGCTGGCGGCTTTTCTCTTCCTCCGTATCACTGCTTTCCCAGCCAATGGCGGTGGGATATATCAGTATTTCCGCTCCGTGCATGGCCATTAGCCGGGCGGCTTCGGGGAACCATTGGTCCCAGCAGACCAGTACGCCCAGCGAACCGACGGAAGCCGGTATCGGACGAAAGCCCAGGTCGCCGGGCGTAAAATAGAATTTCTCGTAATAAGCCGGGTCGTCGGGGATGTGCATCTTGCGGTAAATACCGGCTATGGAGCCGTCTTTGTCGAGCACCACCGCCGTATTGTGATACAGTCCGGGCGCACGTTTCTCGAAGAGTGAAAGCACCAGCACGAGGCCATACTCCTTTGCCAGCTCCCCAAAGCGGCGGGTGGAAGGGCCGGGTATCGTTTCAGCCTGGTCGAAGACAGCCGTATCTTCCGTCTGACAGAAGTAAAGCCCGTTGTGCAGCTCAGGCAAAACGACCAAATCCGCCCCTTCCCGGGCACACATAATGATATGCTTTCTGAGTTTCTCTATATTTGTGGCTATGTCGCAGGTGTTTGCCTGCTGTATGATTCCTACTTTCATTGTTAGTTCAGGATATGAAGTTCAGGGGGTATTGCATGGTTACGCAATGGAGCGAGCCATGTTGTCTGATGAGCGGCAGGCAGTTGATACCGATGATTTCCCGGTCGGGGAAAGCTTTCCGGAGTACAGCCGCTGCTTCCTCATCTTTCGGAGAGTTGTAAAACGGGAGTAAGACGGCCTCGTTGATGATTAAGAAGTTGGCATACGTTGCCGGTAGCCGTTCCCCTTCCCACTCTATCCTGTCGGGCAGGGGGAGGGGGAACAGGCGGTAGGGCTGTCCGTTTTCCCGGCGGAAGGCTTTCAGCTCTTCCTCCATCGCGTGCAGGGCGGTAAAATGTTCGTCCGTCTCGTCGGTACATTGTACGTAGGCAATGGTCTCTTCGCTGCAGAAGCGTGCCAGTGTATCCACGTGTGCATCGGTATCATCCCCTTTCAGGGCTCCGCTTCCGAGCCAGAGGAT
>JAISZA010000020.1 GCA_031269535.1 Tannerellaceae bacterium | reverse complement strand
AATGGATTTCTATCGTCATTGCGAGGTACGAAGCAATCCAGGGTGTGCCCGGCCTGGATTGCTTCACCCTTCCGGGTTCGCAATGACGGCCCGTAATGACGATGCGACAATTTGAATTGAAAATCGACGTAGTCAAATGCACCCCTTATTCTTTGACGAGTTACAAGTTACAAGAGAAACAGCTTATTAAGCTTTCAGCTGAACAGCCGTCTTTTTGACTCTTTCTACTTGTAACTCGTAACTCTTATACCATCAATAGAATCAGAACAAGGAATTAGCTTCATTCGGTTTCAGATTCTGGTTTGCTTCCAATTGCAGTTGAGGGATCGGGAAAATATTGTACCTTGGTTCATTCGAAGCAGATTTGTCCCACCAGCTTGCCGTCACAAATTTATTGAAACGCACCAAGTCGGAACGGCGTGTTCCTTCAAAAGCAAACTCGCGTCCTCTTTCGCTTAACAGCTCGTCCATTGTCAAGGTGGACACCGCGTATTTGGCTTTCTCCCAATCTGCCGGATCAAAGCATCGTTGACGAACGCTGTTAATCAGGTCAACTACCTCCTGAGTAGCAGCTCCTCCGTTCTTTCGCATGAGTGCTTCCGCTTTATTAGAAATCACTTCCGAATAACGGAACAACACCCAGTCGTTGTCCTGGTTGTTGAGGGATTGTTCCACAATTTCATACTTTACCGAACGGGCACCGCTGTTTTCTTCACCTTTATCCATGGCTACGATATGGTTGACCAACACTAAGGGTTCACCTTTATATTCTTCCGAGCCTAACAAGGGACCGGCAGTTGTATCGAAATAGTAATTCCCGTTTTCGTCTTTTTTCCTCGGATACTGCGTTCCGATCAGAAAACCTTCCGTTTTCCGTTTATCGGTATCATCAAAGCTGTCGTAGAATGTTGGTTGGCAAACCAGTGCATTATGAGTGCTCGACTTGAGGTTCCAGGCCAACTGATGTGCATAGTGGAACCAGCGTTGATACCAGACATTGCCGGCCGCATAGACTTGGTCGCAAACAATCACCCAGATATTTTCCTTAGACACCTGGTCGTTATTGACCTTGAAAGGATCGTTCCAGTTGGCATCGAGGACAAACCCACCCTTTGCCACTTCATTGCTTGCGCTGATGCAATCGTCCCAGTGTGGTGTCCCCGTATAGGTTTCGGCATTGAGATACAGGCGCGACAAAAGTGCATAAGCACCCCATTTGGACACACGTCCATAGGTTTTGCTCCGGTCTTCCGAAAGATTACCGAGGTTTTCTTTGATTTCTTTTTCGATGTAGGCAAACACCTCTGTGCGGTCTCTGGTTTCCGGGTTCAAGGTAGTCAGGTCTTCCACAATGGGAACATCGCGGAACATATCCAACAGGTACCAGTAACAGTAAGCGCGGAATATTTTCATTTCGGCAATAGCCTGCGCCTTGCTGATGGGGACGTTCAGTTTTTCGAAATCGATTTTCTCGATATCCGCCAGCATATTGTTGGCATAGCCCACTCCCTGGAACAATAAAGTCCAGGAGCCGCGTACGCGCGTTTCCTGTGAAGTCCATTGATGCCTGTGGATGCGAATCCAGTCGCCGTTATCATATCCATGGCGGCCTTTCTGTGGCCAGGCCACGCCGTCTGCCGACAATTCATTGAGTATCCAGGGATTTTTGGTGATCGTAAGGGCGCCGCATAAATGTGCCCAGGGACGCATCAGAGCGGTAATAACTTCTTCCGAGCTTTGATAGTAATTATCCGCAGTAATCTCATGATAAATAGTTTCGTCCAGATTCGTACAGGAAGTAAACGGGCCGGACGCCATGAACAAGGCAAGAACGCCTAAAAATACATATTGTATCGTTTTCATTTCATTTGTCTTTTTAAAGTTTCACAATCAGAATCCAATATTCACTCCTAAGCTAAAGGTACGGGTAATCGGATAAACGCCGCGCCGGTCGATACCGGGATTTTCAATACCCACCACATTGATATCCGGCGTCAATCCCTTATAACCGGTAATGGTTGCCAGATTCGTTATATTCCCGTATATGCGGAATGATTTCACGTATCTGTTTTTCGGTTTCAGAGAATATCCCAATGTGACATTATCAATCTTCAGGAAATCTCCTTTTTCCAGATAATAGGTAGAAAAGACCGGATCTTCGGTTATCTTTTCTTTCAAAGCATATTTATAGACATTCGTTCCCGATTTGTCAATACTGGTTGTGGTACCGAAATAAATACGCCCTTCATTGAGTATGTCGTAATCGAACATGCCCCTGAGGAAGAAGCTGAAATCGAAATTCTTGTAAGTAAACGAATTTTGCAGCCCCGCCTTTATTTTGGGAAGCCCGTTGCCAATCCAGGTCCTGTCGTCTTCCGAATACCCTTCTTTTCCATCGAGGTCCTTGAGTATCCAAGAACCGCTGGCATCTATACCCTCGCAAATAAACCCGTAGAACGAACCGACCGGCTGTCCTTCCTGCAAGCGTTGAGCATACCCGATATTCCCCGGGGAGGGGAAGCTGTATTTACTGATGAAGCTGGATTTATAGGTATCATTGGATAGTGAGGTGAGCATATTCTGTTCATAAGCGAACGTCAGGTTGGCCGTATAGGTAAACGCCTGGGTTTGGACAGCCTTCAGGTTTAGCGCCAGTTCCACGCCCCGGTTCCGGATGGCTCCCACATTGGTTGTAATCACATCATAGATTAAGGGGGGTGTTTGTGCTGTGTAGCTGCCGATCAAATCGGAAGTGATTCGTTGATACCAATCCAAGGTCCCGTTGATTCGATCATTGAAGAATCCGAAGTCGAAACCAATATTCAGTGATTTATTCTTTTCCCATTTCAGATTGGGATTCGGGTTATTACCCGGCCCATAGGTTGCCGTAATCCACCTGCCGTTCATAGCATCCCAGCCTCCTGCGCCCGTGCCGTATTTAATCAGCGACATATACGGATCATTCGGCAAGCTGCCGGTCACCCCATAGCCGATACGGAATTTCAGCATATCGACAGCCGGCATGCTGTTCATAAACCCTTCCTTCGAAATCATCCAGCCAAGACTGACGGAAGGGAACAAGGCCCATTTATTGTTGGCTCCAAACTTGGATGAACCTTCCCGGCGAAGCGAGGCAGAGAGCAGATATTTCCCGTCATAATTATAATTACCGCGCGCAAAGAAAGCAATCAAGGTACTTTTCGTCTTATTGCTTTCCATTTCTGCCAGCCCCTGTTTCAGGTAGGCGCCGGCTCCGATATTATGCGTCGTAAAGGCATCGGTCAGGAAGCTTATATTGCGCATACGCATTTGTTCATAATCAAAATCCTGGAAACTATATCCTACCAATCCAGTCACATTATGTACCTGTTCAATCGTTTTGTTGTAATCGGCCGTCCATTCCAACGTGCGGTTTTTCCATTTCAGATATTCTTTTTCCGCCCGCCCGTTGGTACTTTCCTTAATGGATGTATATTCCTTGCGACTGAAAAACTCGTTCCGGAATTCGTCATTATTCTCCAGAGCAATAAAGATGGAGGTTTTCAGTCCGGAAAGAATCTCATAAGTCGCTTTAAAACTTCCTAACAGATTTTTAAATTCGCGTTCCCGGGTACGTTGATAGGAACGTGCGACAGGATTCCAATCCTCGTATCCGCCATAATCTTCGTAAAAGCTCCCGTCTTCGTTATAGATCGGAATGGTTGGATTCCGGCGGATTGCTTCGTAGAAAACGCCATTGTCGGGGAGAAAACCGGCATTGATATACGAGTTGGAGAGATTAAACGCCAACAGCAGTTTGTTATTGAGTGCCCAGTGATTCACAGCCAGCGATCCGTTGATGGTTTCCCGTTTGGTAGCAATAGCCATACCTTCATAATTTCGGTAACTAAGAGAGGCTCTGTAATTCATAGCGCTTGTCCCACCGGTAGCCGTCAGATTATGCACATGTGTCAGGTTTTCGTCATTCAGTAACAAATCATAAGCCATGTCGCGGGCTCCAAAGTCTTTGATAACGGTACTGTTGGTCTGCTTTCCATAATCGACAAACTCCTGTCCGCTGAGGATATCGGGCCGTTTATAAACTCCTTCGCGCATCAGATAGCCGGAATATTCCACCTGCGATAGGCCGGCTACGGGGCGTTTGGTGGTAACAATAATCACACCATTGTTGCCACGTGTGCCATAAATAGCTGCTGCCGAACCATCTTTCAATACATCTATAGCTTCTATGTCTTCAGGGGTAATGGCATTCAGGGAGGTCATATTTCCGGGCACTCCATCGATAATAATTAAAGGCTCATTGTTGCCGGTGAGTGTAGAGGCCCCGCGCATCTGAATACCCACTGTTGCGTTAGGGTCGGTACTTGTACGCGAAATCGTAAGGCCGGCAATACGTCCTTCCACCAATTGCATGGCGTTGACAACAGGCGCCTTGTTGAAATCTGCTGCTTTCATACTGGTAATGGATGAGGTGATTTCGCCTTTCTTCTGCGTACCATATCCAACCACTACTACTTCATTCAGAGTTTTGGTATCTTCCTCCAGCACAATGGACACATTCGTTCTTCCGGAAAGAGGTACTTCCTTTTGTGCGAAACCCACATAGGAAATTACCAAAGTTGCATTCGACGGGGCATGGATGGAGAATTTCCCATCGATATCTGTAACCGTACCTGTAGTAGTGCCTTTTATCATGATATTCGCACCAATAATAGGTTCCCCCTTTTCGTCGCTAATTACTCCGCTGACCGGAGGCACTTGTTGAAGAGATGTCGGATACAAAGTTTCTGCTTTTGACTGGAAAGACAAGACAAGCAGAAAAATAAATACGATTTCAAGTATATTCTTCCGAATGAAGAATGTCGGCAATTTTTTTTCTAATGTTCTCTTTTGCATAGTTTCAAAATAAAATAAGTTAAAAACAAAGTATTCAATAAAAATAACGTGGTAGGGGTGCAATTCCAATTGTCGCATCGTCATTACGG
>JAISZA010000206.1 GCA_031269535.1 Tannerellaceae bacterium | reverse complement strand
TGAAGGGTGCATTTGACTACGTCGATTTTCAATTCAAATGGTCGCAGATTCAATGGATTTCCGTCGTCATTGCGAGGTACGAAGCAATCCAGGGTGTGCCCGGTCTGGATTGCTTCACCCTCCCGGGTTCGCAATGACGGGAGGGCCGTCATTGCGAGTGAAGCGAAGCAATCCAGGGCGCCCCCGATCTGGATTGCTTCACCCTCGGGGTTCGCAATGACGATGCGACAATTTGAATTGCACCCCTAAAATTTCGTTTTCAAGCGTTTGAAAAAGATTTTTTTTATCTTTGCGGGGCAACTAAAAAATCATTTAAAATGAACGATCTTAATTTAATGACCCGAGCAGCCGACAACATACGTATCCTGGCTGCATCCATGGTTGAAAAGGCTAAATCCGGACATCCGGGTGGCGCAATGGGAGGCGCCGATTTTGTAAATGTTTTATTCTCTGAATTTCTGATTTTCGACCCTCATAATCCAGGGTGGGAAGGGAGAGACCGCTTCTTTCTTGATCCCGGACATATGTCGCCTATGTTGTATGCCGTGCTGGCTCTGAGCGGTAAATACGCCCCGGCAGAACTTGCGGCTTTCCGCCAGTGGGGCAGCCCTACGCCCGGACATCCGGAATTAGACCTCAGCCGCGGAGTGGAAAACACATCCGGCCCATTGGGACAAGGGCATACCTATGCCGTAGGAGCTGCTATTGCGGCCAAATTTCTGAAAGCCCGCCTGGGAGAACAAATGAACCAGACGATCTATGCTTATATCTCCGACGGAGGCATCCAGGAAGAAATATCACAAGGGGCCGGACGCATCGCCGGAACGCTGGGCTTAGACAATCTGATACTCTTCTACGACTCGAATAATATACAGCTCTCTACTGCGGTGGAAGATGTCAGTTGTGAAGATGTGGCGGCCAAATACCGCGCCTGGGGATGGAACGTACTCTCTGTCAACGGAAACGATACCAGCGAGATACGCACGGCCCTGACACAGGCAAAAGCCGAACAAGGAAGGCCCAGCCTCATCATCGGGACAACCCGGATGGGAAAAGGCGCCCTGGCTGCCGACGGGAGTCCGTACGAAAATAAAGTATCTACCCACGGACAACCCCTGTCCGCTGCCGGTGCCTCGTATGCCGAAACCGTCAAAGCCCTCGGAGGAGACCCGGACGACCCCTTCTGCATCTTCCCCGATGTAGCAGCGCTCTACGCCCGTCGCGCTGCCGAACTCGAAGACATTACAGCCGCACGTTATGCGGAAAAAACAGCCTGGGCAGAGGCGAATCCTGCTTTAGCCTTCCAGATGGAGCAATGGTTCTCAGGCGCTGCGCCTGAGATCGACTGGGAAACCATCGTACAAAAGCCGGGACAGGCGACACGTGCAGCCTCCGCTACCGTACTGAGCACCCTCGCCACTCAGGTAGGAAATATGATCTGCGCTTCGGCAGACCTTTCCAACTCAGACAAGACCGACGGATTCCTGAAGAAAACACATGCGTTCAGGAGGGGAGATTTCAGCGGTGCCTTCTTTCAGGCCGGCGTCTCCGAACTGACGATGGCCTGTGTCTGCATCGGAATGGCGCTTCACGGGGGAGTGATTCCCGCCTGCGGTACCTTCTTTGTGTTCTCCGATTATATGAAACCGGCTGTCCGGATGGCTGCCTTGATGGAGCTGCCGGTGAAGTTTATCTGGTCGCACGATGCTTTCCGCGTAGGGGAAGACGGCCCGACACACGAACCGGTGGAACAGGAAGCGCAGCTACGTTTGCTGGAGAAACTGAAGAATCATAAAGGGCATAATTCGATGCTGGTACTTCGCCCGGCAGATGTAACAGAGACAACCGTTGCCTGGAAACTGGCCATGGAGAATACCCATACCCCTACCGGTCTCATCCTTTCGCGGCAGAACATAGCCGACCTGCCGGCGCGGGAGAGCCGCTACCGGGAAGCATTGCAGTCGGAAAAAGGTGCCTATATTGTGGAAAGCGATGCCAGGCCCGACGTCGTCATGGTCGCCTCCGGGTCGGAAGTATCTACCTTAGTCGAAGGAGCCGCCCTGCTCCGTGCCGGGGGTATTCAGGTGCGCATCGTATCCGTTCCTTCGGAAGGCCTGTTCCGCAGCCAGAGTAAGGAATATCAGGAGTCTGTTATCCCGCCGGACACGAAGGTCTTCGGCCTCACTGCCGGCCTGCCTGTTACCCTGCAAGGGCTCACCGGCGCCCATGGCAGCGTATGGGGGCTCGAATCTTTCGGCTTCTCCGCCCCTTATAAAGTGCTCGACGAGAAACTGGGCTTTACAGCCGGGAATGTCTGCGAGCAGGTAAAGAAACTGTTAGGCCTGAGTTAAATGAATAATTATTAAATGAGTAACACTATTTATATGAGCAAAAAAAATTATCTCCAACGGGTTGCCGCTATCCATGATTTATCCGGGTTCGGAAAATGTTCCCTTACGGTAGCCCTTCCTATTCTTTCTGCTGCCGGAATCGAGGCCAGTGCCCTGCCTACGGCCATCCTGTCCACCCATACCGGAGGGATCAGCGGCTTTACCTATCTGGATACCACCGGAGAGATGCGTCCCTTCACAAAGCACTGGAAATCATTAGACATCCGCTTCGATGCCATTTACAGCGGTTTCCTGGGTTCGTTTGAGCAATTGGATATTGTGAAAGATTTTTTTGACGAATTCAGGCAAGACAACAATCTGATATTAGTCGATCCGGTCATGGCCGACAATGGCGAGTTGTATAAGATTTTCACTCCCGACTTTGCTTTAGGTATGAAGGATGTCTGCAAAAAAGCAGATATCATCGTGCC
Source organism: Tannerellaceae bacterium (assembly GCA_031269535.1). GTDB lineage: Bacteria > Bacteroidota > Bacteroidia > Bacteroidales > Tannerellaceae > DFXE01. Next base: position 4,476 of record JAISZA010000206.1, on the reverse strand, counting down.
GAATATTACCGAAGCGACCCTGTTGCTGGAAGAGCCTTATCAACCCGGCCCCTATTCGGAAGACTATATTGAGCATCTGCTGAAGAAACTGAGCGACCTGGGCCCCAGGCAAATCGTGCTGACGGGCGTTTATTTTACGGAAACGGAATTAGGCGCTGCTACGTACGACAAGGCAAGCGGCGAGATAGCGTATAGCTTTGTCGCCACGATTCCCGGCTACTATCATGGTACGGGCGACGTATTTGCCAGCACCCTGCTTGCCGGACTGCTGAACGGCTTCAACCTGAGCGAGTCCGCCGGCATTGCCGTCCGTTATACTGCCGCGAGTATCCGGCGCACTTACGAAGCAGGTTCCGACATCCGCTTCGGCGTAAACTTCGAGCAAAGCTTCCCTTCCCTCCTGAAAGAACTCCGGCTGGTATAAAAGTCACTTTACATCCCCGCGGCTTGCAGGGGCGCCCCTGCGACTCGCAGGGGCATCCCCATGACTCGCAGGGGCATCCCCGCGACTCGCAGGGGCATCCCCATGACTCGCAGGGGCGCCCCTGCGACTCACAGGGGCATCCCCGCGACTCGCAGGGGCATCCCCGCGACTCGCAGGGGATCCCCTGCGACTCGCAGGGGCATCCCCGCGACTCGAAAGTCAGGCTGTTTTTTACTTTTTTTTAAGCCAACTTTTTCCAGGGTATTTCACAAATCGACTAACTTTACGAACCGTAACCGCCAGGAAGATGGCAATTATATAGAATCATTTTTATCTTTTATACAAATTAAAATTGCAAACATGAGAAAGATATCCTTTTTTCTATCAGTGTTTTTTTGTGCAGGTTTGTTTGCACAATCTGTTCCCGATTGGGAAAATCCGGAAGTATTTGCCGTGAATAAAGAAGCCACACGGGCAACTTCGCTTCCTTATCCGGATGAGAAACTTGCTGCGACAGACGATTATTCGAAATCTCCTTATTTTCTGTCGCTCAATGGGAAGTGGAAATTCTGCTGGGTTCCCAAAGTTGCGGAAGTTCCCGAAGGATTCTATAATGAGAACTACCCTGCCGGCGGTTGGGCTGATATGCCGGTGCCGGGTAACTGGGAGTTTAACGGGTATGGAATCCCTATGTATGTGAATAACGGATTCGGATTTCGCGCACATCCGCCACACATCGACCGCGAAGATTCGCCTACCGGCGCCTACCGGCACGAGTTTTCCATCCCCGACGACTGGGAAGGACGCCGGGTTTTCCTTCATTTCGAAGCAGGCACAAACGCAATGTATGTCTGGGTAAACGGACAAAAAGTGGGATACACACAGAACGCGAAAAGTCCGGCCGAATTTGACATCACAAGCTACATCCGCAAAGGAAACAACCTGCTGGCATGCCAGGTGCATAAGTTCAGCGACGGCTCTTATCTGGAAGACCAGGATATGTGGCGGCTGGGAGGAATAAACCGCAGCGTTTACCTGTACAGTACGGCACAAACACGTATCCTCGACTTCTTTGCACACCCTGATTTGGATAAAAACTACAAAAACGGACTCTTCAGCCTTGAAGTAAAGCTGAAAAACTATACCCTCGCCGGGCAACCGCAGATTGTGGAGGTAAGCATACTCGACAAAGCAGGGAAAAAAGTGTTCGGCAAATCGCAGAATGTCACCATACCTGCTAACGGCATAAACGAGATTAAATGGGCGGGAACCATACCGTCGCCACTGAAATGGACAGCCGAAACACCCAACTTATACACCCTGTTAATCACATTGAAAAATGCAAACGGCAAGCTCATTGAATCGACTTCGCATAAAATAGGTTTCCGGAAAATAACGATCAACGACGGACAGTTGCTTGTGAACGGCACAAAAGTATTTTTCAAAGGCGTTAACCTGCACGAATTTAATACAGCTACAGGAAATGTAGTTACACGCGAGGTGATGATACGCAATCTGGAACTCATGAAACAACTCAACATCAATGCCGTCCGTACATCGCACTATCCGCAGCCGGCTTTGTGGTACAAATTATGCGACGAATATGGTATCTACCTGGTCGATGAAGCCAACCTCGAATCACACGGGCTGGGTTACGGAAAAGACAATGTATCCAATTTCCCGGAATGGAAAGCCCAACATCTGGATCGCATCATCCGCCTGATCGAACGGGATAAAAACCATGCTTCGGTTATTTTCTGGTCGCTGGGCAACGAAGCCAGCAACGGAAAAGCCTTTTTCGATATGTACGACTGGGCTAAGAAACGGGATGGCAGTCGTCCCGTACAATACGAACAGGCTTATCAGCGCGATCCGAATACCGATATCATCTGCCTGATGTACCCCTCATGGCCCAGCATGTTGCGCGATGCAGAAAAAGATTTGGGAAAACCTTATATCATGTGCGAATACGCCCATGCCATGGGTAATAGTATGGGGAATTTACAGGATTATTGGAATATAATACGCTCAAGCAAAAATATGCAGGGGGGATTTATCTGGGAATGGTATAACCACGGATACCCCGCTACCGATGAACAAGGGCGTTTCTACTGGGCCTATGGCGGCGACCTGAACGGATGGGACAAGATGAACGACGGAAACTTCTGTATGGATGGTATCATCAGTCCCGACCAGCAACTGATTCCGCATAGCCATATTGTGAAGAAAGTATATCAAAACATTCTGTTCGAGGCTAAAGACCTGAACAACGGAATCATTACGGTAATCAACGATTTTAAGTTCACCGACATCAGCAACCAGAACTATGACTTTAAATGGGTGTTGCTTAAAAATGGCCAACAAACGGCCGAAGGAACAATCGATGTCAGCGTGAAAGCGAACAGCCGGAAAGATGTAAAACTCAATCTTCCCCCGACAGAAGCGGAAGAAGGCGTAGAATATTACCTTCAGGTATATGCCTCTGTCAGGCAGGATACTCCGCTGCTGAAAGCCGGTTACGAAGTGGCAAAGGGTGAAATGGCATTCGAACCGAACCATTATTTTGTGCAGCATCCGGCAGGCAATGGTTCAATAGAAACCGAAAAGAAAGACGATAAACTGCTGCTGAAGGCAGGTGCGGCAGTATATGAGTTTTCGACTAAAGACGGACGCACACTGCTGAATATAACCGGCAATGGCAAACGAATATTCCGCGAACTGCCCCGTCCGAACTTCTGGCGTGCCCCGACCGACAATGATTTTGGCGCCTCGGATCATTACAATATGGGGTTGTGGAATCCGGCAAGCCATAATTGCATCTATATTTATAAAGGTATAAAGGATAACGACGGCGGCATAACACTGACGTATGAAGCCAAGTTGCGGGGTATTGAAGCGAAAGTAGATTTAACCTATACGGTAAATAAAGACGGAACGCTGACGATTGACGCGCATTACCGCGCTTTATCCGACGAACTGCCCGAAATGATGCGCTTCGGCATGATCATGACGCTGCCGCAGGAAATGAATGATTTTACCTGGTATGGACGCGGACCACACGAAAACTACACCGACCGCAACGAGGATGCGTTTATGGGAATCTGGAACGGCAAAGTCGAAGACCAGGCATTTGCCTACTATCGCCCACAGGAAACCGGAAACAAAACGGGTGTGCGCTGGCTCACCTTGAAAAACCGGGAAGGAAAAGGAATTGAAGTCCGCGGAAATCAGCCACTATCGGTCAGCGCCACGAACTATAAACCCGAAGACCTTGATCCGGGAATGACTAAAAAGCAACAACACTGGCCGGACGTAACACCAAGAAGGGAAACGGTGCTTTGTATCGATTTGTTCCAACGCGGAGTGGCAGGACTTAATTCCTGGGGAGCGAAACCCCTGGATCCGTACCGCTTCTCCGGAAAAGAATACCGCTACAGCTTTACGGTAAGAATTTTATAAAATATAAAGTCTGATAAAAAAGCCGGAAACAGCCAAATGAGGACAACCGAGTCTTTTGTTTGGCTGTTCTTTTGGGCATTTTCGTAACTTTGCCCCGCAATAAATTTTCAATGAAAAATAAACTTTTTAAATATTTATCTCAACCTGCTCCAGTAAATGACAAGCCCTGGTTATCAGTATTACTGTGCATCGTTGTTGTGATTTTCATTTTAGCCATATTTGAACCTTTCAGCTTCAAACTTAACTCGTTAGGGCAATTCTGGGTACTGATTGGTTTTGCTTTGACTACGATGCTTGTAACTTCTGTAGCATTTGTTCTGCTTCCATTGATATTCAAAAGGTTTTACAACCCCAATAAATGGACTATTGGTAGAAGTTTGTTGAATAATGTATTTATTTTTATTATAATGGGTATCGGTGTTGTATGTTACGATTATTTTATTGTAATGAAACAATTACCACAATATTTTCCTATGGGCTTTTTGGTTGATTTATTCGCTACCTTAGCCATCGGTATCGTTCCCATAAGCATAATAACTATAATTAGCCAAAATAATACGTTAAAACGCAACTTGAATAGTTCAAAGGAAATA
>JAISZA010000184.1 GCA_031269535.1 Tannerellaceae bacterium | reverse complement strand
TTACGTTCTACGGCTTACAAATGGGTACGCAAAGTTAATTAAGTAATCAGGAATTAAAAAATTAAAAATTAAAAATTAAAAGTCAGGAAGGAATAAATTTTTCATTTCACGACACAAATTCCCATAGACTTTGATTTCTCCGGCCTCCCCCGGGCTACTCGTAACCCGTAACTTGTAACTCGTAACTTGTAACTCGTAACTCGTAACTCATAACTCGCAACTCAAATCGAAAAAGCATCAAAACCGCCGTCGATAGGGGTTACTGTGCCGGTGACGAAGGAGGAGGCATCGCTGGCAAGCCATTGAAGGGTGCCCAACAGCTCTTCCGGCTGCCCGAGGCGGCGGAAAGGGGTATGTGCCACGATGGTGTTGCAACGCCCGGAAGGCGTACCGTCGGGATTGCTCATCAGTGCACGGTTTTGTTCCGTGAGGAAGAAACCTGGAGCCATAGCGTTGACACGCAGGCCTTCGCCAAACTTGATAGCCAGCTCGCCGGCCAGGTATTGGGTGAAATTGCTGACAGCCGCTTTGGCGCATCCGTAGCCTACCACACGGGTAAGCGGGCGCAGAGCCGACTCGGAAGAGATATTGATGATGCTCCCTTTCTTCTGGCTGACCATCACTTCGGCAAATACGAGGGTAGGGAGTACGGTACCGAAGAGGTTCAGCTCCACCACAGCCCGGAAAGCATCCAGATTCAGGTCGAAAATCGTCTTATCCGGCGAGATGGTCGCTCCCGCCTGGTTGCCCCCTGCGAGGTTGACCAGCACGTCGATGCGCCCGTAGGCTTTCAGGATATCCTGCCTGTTCTGCTCCAGCACCGCGCGGTCTAATACATCCGACAGCAGGAAGAGGGCTTCCCCTCCGGAGGCTCTGATGCCAGCAGCTAAGGCATCTCCGGCCGCTTTGTTACGGTCTAAAATCACTACCCGGGCCCCTTCTTTTGCCAGATGGCCTGCCATGCAGGCACCCAGGATTCCACTTCCACCCGTCAGGATGATCACCTTATCTTTTACGCTAAACAGTTCGTTCATCATGTGTTTGTTTTTTAAATATAATTATTGTAATACGATATGTTTTCTTTCATTAAAATATCAATAGGCATATAGTTTATCGGCTCGATCTTTTCTTCCATCACCAGATGGCGGAACAAGGCTTTCAGGGCGTTCAGGCCCTGCACTTCCGGGCGCTGGGCGATCAGGTGGGTGATCAATCCGCTCTGCAGGTAGCGGATATTATCGTCGAGCACGTCGTAACCAATCAGCCGGAAGTCGTTCGCCACGCCCGATTTCTCTAAGTATTTACCTAAAAACCAAGCGCGCGAATTGAATATGATGCCGGCTTTCACCTGTGGGTGGGCGGCGAAAAAGGAAGCCAGCGCCGTTTCGTTATACCGGTCTTCCGCGGCATGAATCCGCAGCGGGTAAATCCGGCCCTGATGGCCTTGTTGCGCAAAGTAGTCGCAGAAGCCTTCTTTTCGGCGGAGCACCTGGGTCGAATCGTGGCCGCCTTTCCGGCTGAAGTGGAAGATGGCGATATCGTCGGTGAGCTGTATCTGCTCGAACAGCAGGCGCCCGGCTATATATCCCGAATCATACGAATGTGTGCCGTAATAGGCGAGGCAACGGGTATGCTCAATATAGGCGTCGATCAATACATAAGGGATATCCAGCCCGTCTAAGCGGGAAGCCAGTTCGACAACACTCTCCCTGAAAAGCGTAGCGATCACGACTCCCTGGCATCCCGATTGTACGACCTCGGGAATGAGCGCATCGAAGCTGCTTTTATCGTATTGGTTGAAATACAGGCGGCTGACTGTCACATGGTAGCTGAACAGTTCCTGCTGCGCTTTGTCCATCCCCTCCGACAGCTTGGCCCAATACTCGCCCTGGGCCAGCTGAGGGGTAAGCGTGATGATGTTGTACTTCTTCTTCAGGGCCAGGGAACGGGCAATCAGATTCGGCTGGTAGTTTATTTCTTTCAATACCTTATCTACTTTCTCCTGTGCTTCGAGGGAGACTTTCCCCCGTTTGTGTAAGATCCGATCTACCGTTCCCGTGGATACGCCCGACAAGATGGCAATGTCTTTGATTCTGTATGTTTTCATAATGCTGTAATATATTGTGCTCGCCCACAGGACAAATATAGAAGAAATACTTCAGAGTGGAACCGGTTCATGCTATTTTTTTAATGTTAATGTCTCGTTCCTTCGAACAGTTCGCGGTCGTACTTCGTCTGCGAATCCCTGGTTTTGAAGTTATTAAACGTATAACTCAGCGTCAGGGTTATCAGGGGATAAGCCGGACGGATGCGGGTGACAGACTGCAGGTCGGACGTACTGATCCGGCTCACGTAGCGGGCCGAGTGGAAGACGTCGCGCATCGAGAGGGTGGCCGCCAGCCGGCGATTGAAAAACTGCTGCCTGAGAGCGAGGTTCACATACCAATACGCATGGGTGCGCCCCTGCGTGGTCACGGAAGGGCCTACCCAGTTGCCATCCAGCTGGATGCGGCTGAACGGCCCGGCATCGAAGGTCTGAAGGAGCGTGATGTCGTAATTGGTGCTGGATTCGTCGCGGCTGTCGCGTAAGAGCTTGTTTACCACGCGATAATGGTAGAGGCTCCCGTTGATGCCGATGTTCCAGCGGCGGACGGCCTGTAACTGGCCGTTAAACTCAAGGCCGGAAGAATAATCATTGCCCACATTGGCCATCGAGTCGAGCGTCACGCCTGCACGTATGGCCGACTCGTAAGGGATGCGCAGACGCTCTATCTTATCGGTGCGCCTCCGGTGGAAAACCGTGAGCGACAGGCTGTTCGTGCCGGTACTTTTCTTGTAGTTCAGTTCGAAGGAATGAATAAACTCATTGCGGATATCGGGATTGCCTATCTCGGCCGAATAAAAGTCGCGGTAAGTGATATAAGGCTCCATATAAAAAAGGTCCGGACGGGTGATGCGGCGGGAATACGAGGCCAGGAGCTGCTGTCCGTGCGGCAGATCAATCCCCAGATGTACAGACGGGAAGAGGTTGAAATGATTATACGTACGCCTCGAACCCGGCACGTCGCTGCGCAATACGCGATGGGTATGTTCGCCCCGCAGCCCCGCCTGGTAGCTGAACGCCCGGTACACACCGGCTGCCAGGGCATAGACCGAATGGATACCGTTCTGAAAATAAAAGAAATTATCGTAGATAGCATCGTCTTTGCGGAACTCGAATTTCTTCCTCGCAAGGTCCCAGAACTCCATGCTGTAATCGCCGGATTCCAGATACGAATAGTATTGATAGCCGGCTTCCAGCCGGCCCGACCGGCTGTAGGGATAGGTATAATCCACGTTTGCGCGAACCGTCCAGCGGTATTCGTCTTCGTACGCACGGTGTCCCATCTGCCTGAACGCATCTTCGTAGGCGTCCCACCGGGAGGTGTTATCGCTCAGGCCCTGTTTCTCGGTCGCTTCGTACCGCCTTTTCGAATCCCGGTAAACCTGGTAAGGGTCTCCCAGCAGGCTGCGGTTAACCTGGCCGTCGAAGAGGTCGCTCTGGAAGTATTCGAGGGCATCTCCCCCGTATTTGAGGTAGAAGAGGGAGCTGATCTGATGCCCCTGGTCGTTGAACTTATGACCGGCGCCGACAGAGCCGAGCACGAAAGTCTCGTTGATATGGTAATAGTCGCGGCTGAAATAGGCCATCCTTTCCTGTCCGGGATGCTCCTCGGCATAGTCCAGGTCGCCTTTGCGCTCCCGTCCCCCGTACCCGCCTTCCAGCTCGGCGGTGAGCGAGCTCTTCGGGAGGGTATATTGCCATCCGCCTTTCAGGGAATAATTGAAGTTATTGCTGGCCCGCGGGCCCGACGAATGTGAGTGTGTCGTTAAGTCGTTCACCGAGCTCGTTTTATCCTGGTCGAAATCACTTTTCAGCAGCCGCTCCGTCCAGTTCCCTCCGAAGTATGCGTACGAGCGGTTCAGCTGCCGGCTCAGCAGGAAGTCGCCCGAGCGCGACAGCAAGGTGCTTCCCGACACATTGACCATTCCGCTGAACCCCTGTCGCGCCTCTTTTTTAGTGATGATATTGATAATACCCACATCGCCTCCCGTATCATGGCGGGCAGAAGGAGTCGTAATGATTTCGATATTCTCTATCTGCCCCGAAGGAATCTGCCGCAAAGCCTGCGTACCGCTGAACACCGAAGGTTTGCCATCCACATAGACAGCAAAACCGCTGCTGCCCCGGAAACTCACTTCCCCTTCAGCATCCACCCGTATCGAAGGCGTATGCTCCAGAATATCCACTGCCGACCCTCCGCCCGCCAGCAGATTACCGGAAGCCTCAATCACCTTTTTATCTAATTTATAGACGATCTGTTTCTTTTGGGCAACTACTTCCACTTCGGCAAGCCCCACTTCAAGCGCCTTCATCTCTATCGTACCCAGATCGAGGAGAGGCGTAGAAGCATTCAACAGGATATCCGGACGTGTAAACACATCAAATCCCACTAAGCGGATAAGCAGGGTATAGCTGCCATCGCCCACATCCGTCAGTACAAAATGCCCGTCGC
>JAISZA010000116.1 GCA_031269535.1 Tannerellaceae bacterium | reverse complement strand
TCTGTTGTACTCGGGGGGATTTCGTTTATTCTTGCAATCTGGGCAGCATGGGATATGATGATAACTGCTTTATTCTGGCTCGGAAGGGTTTTTACGGCGTATTGAAAAGCGCGGATGCTTACCTGCATTTTGTTTTTCTCACAGGTGTCACCCGGTTTTTGAAAGTGAGTATAATACTTTCACTTCAGACCCAATTACTTTCACTCCGGAGTATATAGGATCTTCCCCCGGAACCTGTATCTGTTTCACTCCCGTCCGGTATATTCTCGGACGGGAACAAATTTATCCCGGACGGGATCGGATTTATCCCGGACGGGAGCAGGAGGACGACACAATCCCCCATAGACTTTCAACGAAAAATCCTTCACTCCTTCACAAGGGGTATAAGCAGCTGAGTGATAAAAAATTAAGGTGTGAAGGATGGGGGTTTCATCCTTCACCTCTTTCTCCCCTCCCCACAAGGGAGGGGCCGGGGGAGAGGTATGTCCCAACTATACGAGTGAGACTTCCGGATATAAACCCGGACAGCTGTTTCAGACAAAAACCGTCGGCTGATTTCCGTTCGGATCACGCAGTAAGATGTGAAGGATGCGGCCTTCATCCTTCACGTCTTAACGAGGTGTTATTCAAATGCTTATACCCCTTGTGAAGGAGTGAAGGATTTTTCGTTAAAAGTCTATGGGGCTGAATGGAAATTTCTGTTTACCTTTGTACTTCATTTACAGGAGCAGGAGATGGAAATAGCAGCATTGGTATCAGGAGGAGTGGATAGTTCGGTTGTTGTTTATCAGCTGAAAGAATCCGGTTACGACCCTAATCTTTTTTATATCAGAATAGGCATGGAGGATGAGGAGGGATATACTGCCTGTCCCTCGGAGGAAGATATTGAGATTACTTCGTATATCGCCCGTAAATACGGTTGCCGTTTTGAAATCGTTTCCCTGCAGGATGAGTATTGGGACAAGGTGGTCAGCTATACCATTGATTCCGTGAAACGGGGACTTACTCCCAATCCCGATATGATGTGTAATAAATACATTAAGTTCGGATGCTTTGAAGAACGCTGGGGGAAGGACTTCGACAAAATAGCCACCGGACATTATGCCACCACCACGGAAGCTGCCGGTAAACTATGGCTCTCTACCGCAAAGGATCGCCTGAAAGACCAGACTGATTTTCTGGCACAGATCACCGGACTGCAAATGCAGAAACTGATGTTCCCCATCGGCCACCTGATGAAAAGCGAGGTGAGAGCCATCGCCTGCGGACAAAAACTGCCGAGTGCCCAACGCAAAGACAGCCAGGGTATCTGCTTCTTAGGCAAGATAAACTACAATGACTTCATCGGGAGATACCTGGGCAAACGCACGGGAGAGATTATCGAATGGGAAACGGGGAAAATACTGGGAGAGCATAAAGGGTATTGGTTTCATACCATCGGACAACGCAAAGGCCTGGGATTGAGCGGAGGCCCCTGGTTTGTCGTCAAAAAAGACATCAGGCGAAACATCATCTATGTATCAAACGGCTACGACCCCGAAACGCAATATGGAAAGATAATCAACCTGCAAGGTTTTGATTTCATCACCGAAGATATCTGGGGGGAGTTTACCGGCACGAAAGAGATTACATTTAAAATACGTCATACTCCGGAATTTACCCCCGGCCTGATACGCCGTATCGGGGATGTCTATCGTATTGAATCGGCCGAAAAAATACAAGGTATCGCTCCCGGACAATATGGCGTAGTCTATGACAAAGAACACCATCTTTGCCTCGGAAGCGGAATGATTATTGACGAATCCTAAATATCAGAAAACATGAAGAAATTAGTTGTTCTTACCGGAGCAGGGATGAGTGCCGAAAGCGGGATTTCTACCTTCCGCGATTCCGGCGGCCTGTGGGAAAAATACAAAGTAGAGGAGGTAGCTACACCCGAAGGATTTGAGGCTAATCCCGGTTTGGTGCTTGACTTTTACAATCAGCGGCGTAAGCAGCTATATACCTGCCAACCCAACGAAGGCCATCTGGGACTGGCCGCTTTGGAGAAAGATTTTGAGGTGTATATCATCACGCAAAACGTGGATAACCTCCACGAAAGGGCCAGTAGCACAAACGTCCTCCACCTGCATGGCGAACTGACAAAGGCCTGTCCGGTAGGCGACCCTTATACGGTGTACGACATTCCGCCCGGAAAAGATTTGCAGCTCGGCGATACCGACCCACAAGGGCGGCAGCTCCGTCCCTTTATCGTCTGGTTTGGCGAGGCGGTACCCATGATTGAGCCTGCCATCCGGCAGATAGCCGACGCTGATATATTCGTTATTATAGGGACATCGCTCAATGTCTATCCTGCAGCCGGCTTGCTGGGATATGCCCGGCGCGGGCAACCCATTTTCCTCATCGATCCCCAGGAAGTACATACCTGCCGCACCGACATTCATTTTATCCGGGCCTTGGCTTCCGAAGGTGTCAGACAACTCACCCGACTGTTAAAAGAATACCGATGAAAACACTACAGACAGCTTATATGGAAAGTCCTATCGGCAGGATAGAGTTAAAAGCTTCCTCCGCCTATCTGTGCAGTATGCGCTTAGTGCCGCCTACGGGCGAAGAGGAGGAGCCTCCTGCGTCGAATCCCATCCTGCAGGAAGCCATCCGGCAACTGACGGAATACTTTGCCGGCCAACGCCGCAACTTCGATCTTCCTATCCTGCAGGAAGGCACTCCTTTCCAGCAGAAAGTATGGAACGAACTGCAAAAAATACCCTATGGCGATCGCATCTCATACAAAGAATTAGCGGCAAAGACGGGAAATAGCCGGGCATGCCGCGCCGTCGGCTCGGCCAATGGGAAGAATCATCTTTTCATCATCGTTCCCTGCCACCGGGTCGTTCGTTCCGGAGGCGGACTGGGAGGTTTCGCCTACGGACTGGATATCAAAGAGTTTCTGCTCGAGCTGGAGCAGAAGAACTTAGGCTCCTATCCGGTCTGGTGGAGCGGGGGAGTAGGAAAAGACAAGGGAGCCGCCAGGAAGCAGGAGGCCGAACGGCCTGTTACCGACGAGCCTGAGCGGACAGGAGGGAAACTTTCGCATTAAATTGACCGGCATTACAGAAAAGACTTGATTATTTTTCTTACCTTTGTTAGGTTTTTTTTGACAGGGGTTTGGGATAACCCCGCATGTATCTGTTTTTAATTATAAAAGTATGAGTGAAGAAATTAGAAGTGCGAATGAAGTGTATTCTGCGGAGAGTATCCAGGTGCTTGAAGGCCTGGAAGCGGTACGGAAAAGACCGGCCATGTATATAGGTGATATCAGCGAGAAAGGGCTGCATCACCTTGTTTATGAAGTGGTCGATAATTCCATTGATGAGGCCCTTGCCGGATATTGCTCAAATATTGATGTTGTAATAAATGAAGATAATTCCATTACGGTAGTGGACAATGGGCGGGGTATCCCTGTCGATCACCACGAGAAGGAAGGTAAATCGGCATTGGAGGTGGTGCTCACCGTCCTTCATGCCGGAGGTAAGTTCGACAAAGGGAGCTACAAAGTATCCGGCGGCTTGCACGGAGTAGGCGTGTCGTGCGTGAATGCCCTCTCCACTTACCTCAGAGCAGAAGTTTGCCGCGACGGCAAGGTGTATATGATGGACTTCTCCTGCGGGCGCCGGCTGCATGAGCTGGAGGTTATCGGCGAATCCGGGGCGACAGGTACGACCATCTCATTCAAACCCGACGAATCGATTTTTACTGTCATGGAATACCGGTACGATATCCTGGCTACCCGCCTGCGCGAACTGGCCTTCCTGAATGCCGGCGTCACCCTGACACTGACAGATAAACGTGTGATCAAAGAAGACGGTAGCTGCAGAACGGAAACCTTTCTCTCGCAGGAAGGGCTGAAAGAATTTGTTCGTTACATCGACCGCTCGAAGGAAAAACTAATCCCGGACGTGATCCACATCATCACCGAGAAGCAAGGCGTCCCCGTAGAAGTAGCGATGACGTATAATACCTCTTACAACGAAAGCGTCTATTCCTATGTGAACGATATCAATACCATTGAAGGCGGCACGCACCTGGCCGGTTTCCGTCGCGCCCTGACCCGTACGCTGAAGAAATACGCCGATGACGCCAAACTGCTGGAAAAAGCCAAAGTAGAGATACAGGGAGATGACTTCCGCGAGGGATTGACAGCCGTTATCTCCATCAAAGTGGCCGAACCCCAGTTTGAAGGCCAGACGAAAACAAAATTGGGCAACAGCGAAGTCACCGGAGCCGTAGATATCGCTGTGGGAGAAGCCCTGGGGTATTATCTGGAAGAACATCCGAAAGAAGCTAAAATTATTGTAGATAAAGTGATACTGGCAGCCCAGGCACGCCAGGCCGCCCGCAAAGCAAGAGAACTGGTGCAGCGCAAATCGCCGATGAGCGGAGGAGGACTTCCCGGTAAGCTGGCCGACTGCTCATCGAGACTGGCCGAAGACTGCGAACTCTTCCTCGTCGAGGGGGATTCGGCAGGCGGAACAGCCAAGCAGGGGCGAGACCGTATGTTCCAGGCAATCCTTCCCCTACGCGGTAAGATATTGAATGTGGAAAAAGCAATGGAACATAAAATATTCGAAAGTGAAGAAATACAGAATATCTTCCGTGCAATGGGAGTTTCCATCGGAACAGACGACGACCCGAAGGAGTTAAACCTCGTCAAGCTGCGCTATCATAAAATCATTATTATGACCGATGCCGACGTGGACGGCAGTCATATTGCTACCCTGATACTGACCTTCTTCTTCCGGCGTATGCGTGCATTGATAGACAATGGATACGTCTATCTGGCAACGCCGCCTCTTTATCTTTGCAAAAAAGGGAAAGCAGAGGAGTATTGCTGGACAGACCAGCAACGACAGGCGTTTATCGACAAATACGGAGGCGGCAACGAAAACCTGGTACATACCCAGCGCTACAAAGGTCTGGGAGAGATGAACGATCATCAACTCTGGGACACGACCATGAATCCTGATAACCGTACCCTGAAACAAATCACCATCGAGAGCGCCGCCGAGGCTGACCAGATATTCGCCATGCTGATGGGAGAAGAAGTGGCTCCCCGCCGTGAATTTATCGAAGAGAATGCAACCTATGCCAATATCGATGCGTAAATGAAGACCCAGGTACGGCCTCCCGATTTAAAGTCCTTGTTCGGAGAAGTTGATAATTTCGTTCCGGAAGGCGGCAAAACGCAGCAACCACCCCGCATAGGCATATCGGCCAACCGGAAAGAAGGAACTTCCTGCATTGCCGAAACCTATGTGCAATCGGTGGTCGGGGCCGGAGGTGCACCAGTGCTGATACCTGTCATTACCGATATCCAGGCGCTAATCGTCATTGTAGATGGCCTGGATGGCTTGCTGATAAGCGGAGGGGCCGACCTGAATCCGCTTTACCTGGGCGAAGAACCTATCCCCCAGTTAGAAGAGGTCGATACGTTCCGGGATGAATACGACCTTATCCTCCTCCGCCTGGCCTTCAACCGGGGGCTTCCTATCCTGGGTATCTGCCGGGGGCATCAACTGATTCATGCGGCCTTTGGCGGTAAACTCTGTCAAGATATCGGTACCCGTCGCGAACCAACGCTGAAGCACAGCCAGACACAGGCACGCGAACTGCCTTCACATTCCGTCGCACTGACGGATAAAAACAGTAAATTGTATGCCATCCTGAAAAACGGGAAAGTACTTGTCAATTCCTTCCATCACCAGGCCGTGGAAGAACCGGCGCCTGAATTTATTACGACAGCCCTGGCGCCCGACGGTATCAACGAAGGGGCAGAACATCCGGAATACCCTATCCTGAGCATACAATGGCATCCCGAAGCAATGGCGCCCCACGGTGACAAGCAGATGCAGGCCCTGTTTGCCCATCATGTAGCGGAAGCGGGCCTGTTTGCCCGGGCGAAAGAATTACATCGGCAGATACTGACGCTCGACCTGCATACCGATGCCCCGATGGTATATTCCGGCGCTTTCGACCTTGGGAAAAGAACAAGTGGCATATATAACCCTCCCTTTACGGAAGGGAAAGTAAACCTGCCTCTGATGGAAGCCGGCAGGCTGGATGCTGTATTCATGGTAGCGTATGTCCCGCAGGGAGAACGAACGGAGACTGCATACCGCGAAGTGTATGATTATACCCTCGATCGGCTTTCGCAGGTAGTCCGCCAGGAAGAACTGCATCCCGCGCGTGTAGGAATTGCCCGGACGCCCGGCGATCTGCTGCGCCTGAAACAGGAAGGAAAGAAAGCAATTGTCGCGGGAGTGGAAAACGGCTACGCCATCGGAAAAGATATCAGCCGCTTAGAGGAACTGAAGCAGAGAGGAGTCGCTTATATCACACTTTGCCATAACGGCCATAACGACATCTGCGATTCGGCCGTAGGAGAACCACTGTGGAACGGCCTCAGTCCGTTCGGTAAAGAGGTGGTGCACGAAATGAACCGGCTGGGTATGATGATCGACGTATCCCATGCGGCAGAGACGACCTTCTACGATGTGCTGAAAGAAAGCCGCCTGCCTCTTATCGCCTCTCATTCATCTGTCCGGGCGCTCTGCGACCATCCGCGTAACCTGACCGACGAACAGATTAAAGCGCTTGCGGCTAAGGGAGGAGTGGTGCATATCTGCCTCTATACCGGCTTCATCAAGCAGGGAACAGAGATGGAATCGCCTTGTGGACTCAGCGAAGCCATCCATCATATCAATCACGTAGTCAATCTGGTAGGGATAGACTATGTAGGAATTGGCTCCGATTTCGACGGAGGGGGCGGGCTGGTTGGCTGCCGTGCGAGCAATGAATTAATACATATCACCGTTCGTTTGCTCAAAGAAGGATATACGGAAGCAGATATACAGAAAATATGGGGAGCGAACCTGCTCAGGGTAATGGAAAAAGTACAGTCTGCCGGTCAATGACAAATTCTCAAACTAACAAATATCTGCAATGAAAACAATTGTCTGTCTGGCATGTGTCTGTTTGTCTCTTCAATACGGACATGCGCAAAGTACTATTAAGGGTATTCCTGATTTAAAGACATTCAGAGAAACCATTGATTCGTGTGAAATCAACCTGCGGGCCCCGCGTCTGCCTGTGATTGGACTGTCGGTTAGCCGTACAGAGAGTGGAGCCGCTTTATCTGCTTATTACACCCAGGCGGTGATAAAGGCCGGAGGTGCACCGGTATTGATTCCGTTTACTACCGATGTCAGCATTTTGCGCGGGATTACGGCCCATCTCGACGGATTGATCATAACCGGAGGGAAAGATGTCAACCCTTTGTGGTATAAAGAAGAACCCATCCGGCAACTGGAAGAGGTCGATCCCCTGCGTGATGAATACGAACTGAAACTTATCAAACTGGCCACCGACCGCAATATACCCCTTTTAGGTATCTGCCGGGGCGAACAGTTAATAAACGTAGCCTTCGGCGGAACGCTTTATCAGGATATCCCTTCGCAGCGGACAGGGGTAAACTCCGTTAAACACGTACAGAAGATGCCCGGCGAATACGCCTCCCACTTCGTATCGGTGGCTGCGGATTCTCAATTAGGCGCTATTATCGGCGCCGGGAAGCTGGGGGTCAATACGTTTCACCACCAGGCGGTAAAAGATGTCGCCCCGGGATTCAGGGCCGTAGCGTACTCAACCGACAGTGTGGTTGAAGCCATCGAGGCCTGGCCTGAGCGACCGGTTTCAGGTGTGCAATGGCATCCGGAAGCCCTGGTAAGCGGAGGAGATACGACGATGCTGAAATTATTTACTTTCCTGACAGGCAAAGCCGATACGTTCCGGCTGGCCAAAGAAATACACGAGCGCATCCTGAGTGTGGATACGCATACCGATACGCCTTTGTGGTTCAGGATGCCCGGATTCAATATCGCCGAACGGGAACGTAGCCGCATGAACCTGCCCAAAATGGAGGAAGGAAAACTGGATGCTGTTTTCCTTGCCGCTTTTATCGGACAAGGCAAACGGGATGAGGCTTCCCTGCAGAAAGCAACCGACCGGGTAAGCGAACTGATTGAAAGCATCCACCGGCAAGTGGAACAGAATGCTGATTTATGCGGGCTGGCCACAACTCCTGCCGACCTGGTACGCCTGAAAAAAGAAGGAAAGAAAACTATTTTTATCGGAATTGAAAACGGATATGCCATTGGCAAAGATATCTCCAGGCTGGCCGGATTCAAAAAGATGGGAGTTACTTATATGACTCTTTGCCATTCATACGATAACGATATTTGCGACACCTCTACCCATACGAAAAAAGAATGGGACGGGCTAAGCCCTTTCGGAGAAGAAGTCGTGCGCGAAATGAACCGCCTGGGCCTGATGATAGACCTTTCTCATGCCGGGGAAACGACCTTCCGCGACGTGATGGAACGAACTACTTCGCCGGTAATATGCTCACACTCCTCGGCAAGGGCGCTGTGCGACCACGACCGCAACCTGACGGACGACCAGCTGCGTACGCTGGCAAAGAACGGAGGAGTAGTCCAGGTATGCCTCCTCGACGATTATATCCATAGCGACAGTAGGAAGGCTTCGGTTGTACATGCCGTCGAGCATATCGATCATATTGTGAAAGTAGCGGGAATAGACCATGTCGGCATTGGTTCTGATTTCGACGGAGGCGGGGGCCTTATCGGCTGTGAGGGTCACAACGACCTTATACAGATAACCGTTAAACTTCTTGAAAAAGGATACACAGAAGAAGACATCGCCAAAATATGGGGCGGTAACTTCCTGCGGGTGATGCAGGCAGTTCAATTGGTAAACAACTGAACAGGAATGCCTAAAAACAAATTTTATGTAGTGTGGAAAGGGCTTAATCCCGGGATATACGATACCTGGGAAGCCTGCCGCCTGCAGGTGGAAGGACAGGAAGACGCCAAATATAAAGCATTCCTTTCGCGCGGGGAAGCAGTGGAGGCTTTGGGAAAAGGCTATACGCACTACCTGAAAAGAACAGCTTCGCCCAGGGCTGCCTCCGGCCCGGTGAAAAAGCCTGTCGCCGGGCAGCCTGTCCTTCCCAGTATTGCCGTCGATGCCGCCTGCAGCGGGAATCCGGGAGATATGGAATACAGGGGGGTCTATACGGCTACAGGAGAAGAGCTTTTTCATATAGGCCCCTTCCGGCAGGGAACCAACAATGTAGGAGAATTTCTGGCCCTGGTACATGGACTGGCTTTCCTGAAACAGAGAAACAGCAACCTGCCTGTCTATTCCGACAGCCTGAACGCCATCAAATGGGTCAGAAACAAGAAAAGCAAAACCTTGCTGAAGCGTACACCGGTAAACGAACCCCTGTTCGACCTGATAGAACGGGCAGAAAAATGGCTGAAAGAAAATACCTACACCACTACCATCCTGAAATGGGAAACCACCCAATGGGGGGAAATACCGGCTGATTTCGGCAGAAAATAAGATAGCACACAAATCAACATTATGCTGAGCAAAACACGTGGCATCGTACTACATTCTATTCCTTACAATGATACCAGGTATATCATATATATATACACGGAAACCTTCGGCCGGATATCCTGCCTGGCAAGCCGTGCGAAGGGAAAGAAAAACACAGTATCCAAAGCCCTGTTTATGCCGCTTTCTGTCATTGAGATGGAGATCGACCGCCCCCCCAGGCGCGACTTCTGCTACATACAGGAGACGAAACTTTGCTATCCGCTCAGCCGTTTGTTTACCGACCCTATGAAAAATGCGCTGGCCTTATTCCTGGCCGAAGTCCTTTTCCGTACGATAAAAGAATCGGAGCCCGACTCGCGTCTGTTTGATTACCTGTATCGTTCCATCTGCATACTGGAAGATACCGACAGAGGAGTTGCCAATTTCCATCTGGTGTTCCTGCTTCATCTGCTGAGTTACTTAGGCATCTTTCCCAACATAGACTCCTACCGTGAGAATCGTTATTTCGATATGCGAAATGGTGTTTTTACCGACAGTCTTCCTTCTCACAAGCATTATCTCGACAGGGATGAGAGCCTGGTTTTCTCCCGTCTGTTCCGTATCAGCTACGAAAATATGTCTCTCTATGACTTCTCTCGTCGCGACAGGGTGAATATTCTCAACCGGATTATCACGTACTACCGCCTTCACCTGCCGGAAATCCCGGAGATCAGGTCTCTCCCCATTCTACAGGTACTCTTCGACTGAAAAGAGTTTTATTTTCGGTACAAATACCCTGGCGTACCGGCTCCGGAGACTGTCGTTCCTTATTTTTTAATGCCTTTGCCCTGGTTTTACTCCCCGAAAACTTGTCAGTCTGCCGGAAAGATTATATTTTTGCCCACTCAAAACGAAAGGTCTTGCCGTTCAATGGATGACAGAGCCGGAGCAGGAGTCAATTTTCAGGGAAAATATCTCAGGAGTGAGTTCAACACACGTATAAAACATCTTATGCCCTTGTAGTTCAATGGATAGAACGGTCGTTTCCTAAACAACAAATTCGGGTTCGATTCCCGGCGAGGGTACAAAGAGAGAGCCGACATTTGCATGTCGGCTCTCTCTTTTTTAGGGCAACGAATGGGGCAACAAACGATGTATTTGCTTATCTTTTTTCATGCCTACACCCCTTTCTCTAATAATCTTAATGTTATTTGCTGGGATAGCAAGGCATCGGGTGCATTTCAAAGATGCCGTTCCCGAAGACGGGGAGGAATGACCTCCTGCAAGGAACCAAATCCACGGCCGGCAGTCTGCATGACAAATAGATAAAGGTTGCCGGTCTTTTTTTCGCCTCGCAGGAAGTAGAGCAAGAGGCTTTTCAATCGTTTTGAAGCATGATACACCTCACTCTTGAGGCTTTTCAGTCGTTTTGGAGCAATCTTATGTTCACTCCTGA
This sequence comes from Tannerellaceae bacterium, assembly GCA_031269535.1. GTDB lineage: Bacteria > Bacteroidota > Bacteroidia > Bacteroidales > Tannerellaceae > DFXE01. Next base: position 3 of record JAISZA010000116.1, on the reverse strand, counting down.
AGC
>JAISZA010000101.1 GCA_031269535.1 Tannerellaceae bacterium | reverse complement strand
GCGTCATAAAGGATGAATTTAAAGCCAGGGGGCTGGACAAAGCGCGCGAAGTGCTGGCTCTTGATAATCTCACGCCGGAGGAGCGGAAAGCCTACGACTATATGGAGGATCAGCGCAGTAAAGACCTGAGCATGATAGCCTCTTCCAAACTCGAAGGCCAGATAGAAGGCCGGGAAGAAGGCCGGATAGAAGGTAGGGAAGAAGGCAGAATAGAGCGTGAAAAAATCGCTGAGGAGCTTGAGAAAGAACGTGAAGCACGTGAGGCACGGGAGAAAGAGCTTGAGAAAGAACGTGAGGAGCGTGAGGCACGGGAGAAAGAACTTGAGAAAGAACGTGAAGCGCGGGAAAGACTTGCCGGGGAAAATGAAATTCTTCTGGCAGAAATTGCCCGGTTAAAGCAAAATGAACAAAACAATAAAACATGAGAAGAAAAAATCATATTCTCATGCACAACACAGGGGAGATGAAACAGGGGCGCCACAGTACGGAAAGCAAAAAGGCCCTGATCGGGCCTTGGGTATGTCTATGTAATTCAGGGGAATTCCTGCCTAAGCTTCCTGTTCGTACAAAATGCCGGCATAATAGATATCCACATTCTGTTCCTTCATTTTTTTCAAATGCTCATCCGACAGATTGCTGTCGGTAATAACGGTATCGACAAGCGATATATAGCCCAGGTTGGCAAAAGCGCTGATCCCTATTTTCGAAGAATCGGCTACCAGGAAGACCTTATCGGCAGACTTTATCATGGCAGATTTTACAATCAGGTCGCTCAGACTGGGGTAGGTTAAGCGCATATCCGAAGAGATGCCGGCAGTCGCTAAGAACAACTTGTTCACATGAATATCTTTAAAAGAATCGGCAGCCATTTTCCCTGTCAGGGAGAGTGTAGGAGCTTTAAATTCACCCCCTGTGACAATTAAGTTGATCCCATGGTTCTCGCCTAAGATTAACGCGATATTCAGGGCATTGGTGATCACGGTGAGTTCTTTGAAATTCGTCAGCAGTCTGGCGATTTCGGTAGTCGTTGACCCCGAATCAAGGATAATACTGTCTCCTTCCTTGATGAGGGTGACAGCTTTGCGGGCTATTTCTCTTTTCTCCTCAATATGCGTCTGATTAAACACCTGTCCTGATTTTACAAGAGAGCCGATATCTTTTAAAAAAGCGCCTCCGTGTTCTCTTTGAATATATCCCATATTTTCCAGGACTTCAAGGTCTTGCCGGATGGTGACATCCGTTACTTTAAAAATTTTACTCAGTTCATGAACTTTGGCATGACCATCTTCCCGGATCAAATCCAGAATCTTTATTCTTCTCCGATTTAGCGCCATAATAACCTAAATGTTGTTTTTTTTACACTGTTACCCATTCTTTTACTATGAAAATAATCGCACAAATGTAATAGATTTAGGAAAGAAGCGAAAGCAAGAAATTGCTTTTTAATAAATTATAACCTTTCATGGGAAAGGAACAAGGTAGGATATTTTTGTTTTCTTTCTTTTCGTGTTTTACTCAACAAAAACCTTGTTTTTCCTGCAATTCAAAGATAATTAATGTTAATATATTTGTGTTTTATTGCGTTTTACTTTGATTATAGATTTTAAATGCTTTTATTTGCCTCGGAAATCAGCATAAAAAGAATGTATGAAAGCGAAAGCGTTAGAGTTGGAGTTGCAATCCGAAAAAAATCGCAAACGGTTAATGGAGCTTGTTTTTAAAGCAAAAGCAGCCCATATCGGAGGAGACCTTTCCTGTCTGAATGTACTTACTGTACTCTATTTTGAGGTAATGAACCTGAACCCTGCCAATCCGAAAGACCCCCTCCGCGACCGTTTCATCATGAGCAAGGGCCATTGTGTAGAAGCCTTGTATGTAACACTGGAGTCGAAGGGATTCATTTCACCGGCTGTTACCGATACCCTGGGCGAATTTGGCTCCCTCCTTTCCGGCCATCCTACCATCAAGGTGCCGGGTATTGAAGTAAATACAGGGGCGCTGGGGCATGGCCTGTCGATAGGGGCAGGCATTGCACTGGCGGGTAAGATGAATCAATTAAGCTATAAGACCTTTGTTTTAATGGGGGATGGCGAACAGGGAGAAGGCTCGGTGTATGAAGCTGCCATGGCCGCCAGGCATTACAAGCTGGATAATCTTGTCGCTATTATCGACCGGAATGGATTACAGATCAGCGGGACAACGGAAGAAATTATGGCAATAGAAGACATTCGCCAGAGGTGGACAGCTTCGGGTTGGGATGTACAGGAAGTCAATGGCGATCGGATAGGCGACCTCATCGACCGGTTTGAAAAGATAGATTACTCGAATCGCCGGCCTCACCTCCTGATCTCACACACCACAAAAGGCAAGGGAATCTCCTATATGGAAGGCGTTCAGTCATGGCATCACGGCGTACCCTGCGCCCCGCAATACGAACAGGCCATTCGAGAGATTTCAGAAAGAATACAATATTTAGAAAAACAGATAAGTATATGATAGCTTGCAGAAAAAGTTTTACGGAGACGTTATTATCCTTAGCCCGCACCGACAAAAATATCATTGCGGTAACGACCGATGCCCGTGGCTCGGTCACATTAACTGATTTTGCAAACGAGCTGCCGGAGCAATTTGTTGAGTGTGGTATTGCAGAACAGAATGCAGTAGGCATATCTGCCGGATTAGCCCATAGCGGCAAGAAAGTATTTGTCTGTGGGCCGGCCTGTTTTTATGTCACGCGCAGTTTAGAGCAGATAAAAGTAGATGTGGCTTACAGCCGGAATAATGTGAAAATACTGGGTGTCAGCGGCGGAGTGGCTTATGGGGCGCTGGGAGCTACGCACCATAGCCTGCATGACATTGCCGTACTGCGCACCTTTCCCGGTATGAATATTGTCTTACCCTGTGATGCGCGCCAGACAAAGAAATTAGTGAAACTCCTGGTTGATTATCCGGAACCGGTCTATATACGTGTAGGCCGCGCTCCCGTGCCGGATGTCTATGAGAGTGATGATTTTGATTTTGAGGCAGGGAAAGCGAACGTCTTGCTGGAAGGCTATGACCTGACGATTATCGCGACCGGGGAAACCGTTTATCATGCTTATCAGGCAGGTCTTATGCTTCACGGAAAAGGGATAAAAGCCCGTGTACTCGACATGGCCTGGCTTAAACCTTATGACAGGGAGGCCATTCTGAAAGCTGCCACAGAGACCGGACGGATACTGACGGTTGAAGAACATAGCCGCTTTGGCGGATTAGGAAGCCTGGTGGCAGAGACTCTGGCGGAATCGCCTGTACCCCTCAGGATTATAGGAATACCCGATGAGAACGTAATACATGGAAACTCGCCCGAAGTCTTTGCCTATTACGGATTGAATGCAGCAGGTATCCTGAAAACAGCGCTTGACTTTATCGGATAAATCACATACAGACGATTCAATACGATACACATATGGAAAACAAAATCATAGCAATCGACCAAAGTACTTCGGCAACAAAGGCCATGCTCTTTTCTGAAAACTGTGAGCTGATGCGCCGGGTTAACATAAGCCATCAGCAATATTACCCGAAGGCAGGTTGGGTGGAACACGACGCGGAAGAAATCTATCAGAATGTTTTACTCGCTGTCGCACAGCTGATGGAAGAAGAACAACCGGAGGAAAACTGCCTTTATTCGCTTGCCCTGACGAATCAACGCGAAACCGTTGTCGTATGGGACAAAAACACCGGGAAACCGGTTTATAATGCCATTGTATGGCAGTGTCAGAGAGGCGCCGCTTTCTGCAGAGAGCTGAAGGATAAAGGTTATACGCAAATGATACGGGAAAAGACGGGCCTGATGCCCGACCCCTATTTCTCGGCGAGCGGCGTCAAATGGATACTTGATAATGTAAAGGGAGCCCGTGAGTCGGCCGGAAAAGGCGACTTGCTGATGGGAACCATCGACTCCTGGCTCATCTGGAATCTGACAGCGGGCGAAAAACATCTCACAGATTATACGAATGCCTCACGAACGCTGCTCTTTAATATACAAAACCTGGATTGGGACGAGGAGCTGCTGGAGCTTTTTACAATCCCGCGAACCATGATGCCCCGGGCCCTGCCTTGCGACTCTGTTTTCGGAGAGACGACAATGGGGGCATTGTTTCAGACGCCTGTCGTAATAGCCGGAGTTCTGGGAGACTCTCACGGAGCTTTAACGGGTCAGAGGTGTTTCGAAAAAGGACTGGGGAAGGCGACGTATGGTACGGGCTCGTCGGTAATGGTCAATATCGGGGAGGAAGCGCTTGCCCCTCCGGAAGGATTAGTCACTTCCATCGGCCTCTCCGCCCTGGGAAAAGTGTATTATGCTTTTGAAGGAAATATTCATTGTACCGGAGCAACGATCAGCTGGATAGAAAAGAAGCTGGAAATGATCGGGAGTCCGGAAGAGATCGAAGCATGGGCAGGCTCAGCAGAGGATAATGAGGGAGTCTATTGGGTGCCTGCCTTTACCGGACTGGGCGCCCCCTGGTGGAATCCGGAAGTCAGAGCGGCCATTCTGGGCATAAGCCTGGGAGTGGGCAAGGCGCATATTTTACGGGCGGCCCTCGAATCCATTGCCTATCAGGTGAAAGACCTCCTGAACGTGATGATCCGGCAGGCAGGTATTACCCTGAAGGAATTGCGTGCAGATGGCGGGCCTGTTAAAAATAAATTACTGATGCAGTTCCAGGCAGACCAGCTCCGGGTGCCGGTAAATTGTCTGGATATGGAAGAAGCCTCAGCCCTGGGAGCCGTCATCATGAATGGGTTTGCACGGAAGCGATGGAACAGCTTCCAGGAAATCCCGGCTTTGCGTGGCAGTAAGTATCTGCTGTTACCCATAGCAGATGAGGAAAAAATGGACTCACTCTACAGGGGATGGCTTAAAGCTGTGGAGCAATTAATTAAATAGGAACATACTACCTTAAAAAAAATTATTCGTATGAAAAACAGAAAGACAATGTGTTTTGGCGTGATCATCGGAACACGCGCTTATTTCAATTCCGAACTGGCAAGAGATGTCCGCCGGCAATTATTAAAAACACTCACTGACGAAGGCTACAGCTACGTAATCCTTCCGGAGGATGCAACCCCTACGGGAAGTAGCAGCATTGAAACACGCGAAGATGGCCTGAAGTGCGCCGCTCTTTTCCGCGAGAACAGAGACCGTATCGATGGTATCATCGTATCCTTACCCAATTTTGGCTTTGAAATAGGCATCATCAATGCCATCAGCGTTGCCGGCTTAGAGGTACCGGTACTGGTACAGGCCTGCGACGACGAGAACGATAAAGTCGGTTTAGACAGTCGCCGCGATGCTTTTTGTGGTAAAATATCCGTTTGTAATAATTTGTATCAATATGGCATTCCATTTACGGATACGACCTTACACACGTACTCTGTCTATTCCGCTCTGTTGGCTGAGGATATCAATAAATTTGCCGCTGTCTGCCGGGTCGTAAACGGCCTCCGTCATGCCCGTATCGGTGCGATCGGCGCCCGTCCTGCCGGGTTCCAGACGGTTCGTGCGAGTGAAAAGATTCTTCAGGCGTCAGGCATTACCGTCGTCCCGGTCGATTTGTCGGAGATACTGGAAGCAGCCCGCAAGATTGAAAATACCGACCCCTGCTTACTCCGGAAAACAGACGAAATCAGGGAATATGCAACTGTGCCTCAGGAGTACAGCGAGAAACTAATCGTTCAGGCAAAATTCGGGCTGGCAACAGAGCAGTGGATTGAAGCGAATGAGGTGGATGCCGTGGCCATCCAGTGCTGGGATTCTCTGGAGCAGCATTACGGTTGCGCCGCTTGCGTGACCATGAGTATGCTGGGTGAAAGATTGCTTCCTGCCGCTTGCGAAGTAGATATTGCGGGAGCCGTTTCCATGTATGCGCTGACGTTGGCTTCCGGACGTCCGTCGGCTTTGCTCGACTGGAATAATAATTTTGCGGAAGACCGTAATAAGTGTGTATGTACGCACTGCGGTAATTTCCCTAAGTCCTTTGTCATGAACGATCTCAGATTGGGCACCTTGGGGGTTTTAGGCCGGACCCTGGGCAAAGTAAATACCTTTGGCGCTGTGTATGGCAAAGTCGAACAAGGCGGTTTCACCTTCTTCCGCATATCAACGGATGATACGGCGGGGTGCATTAAATCGTATGCAGGCGGTGGAATGATCACCAATGATCCGTACGGGATGGATGGCTGCATCGCTGTCACGAAAGTCAACAATCTCCAGACTTTAATGAAGTACATCTGCCGGAACGGGTTCGAGCATCATGTGGCCATGTGCCGTGGTGATGTGGCGGAAGTTCTGCGCGAAGCTGTTGACAACTATCTGGGATGGAAATTATATGTTCATTGTTAATTCTTAATTCGTACAATTATGATATTAATCAACAATTACCTCTTAGCCCTCCTCTGCTGTGTTTACTGCTGTATCTGCTGGGGGTCATGGGCGAATACGCAGAAAATGGTTGCGGCTAAAAAGTGGAGTTTCGAACTCTTTTATTGGGATCTCACTATCGGGCTTTTCCTGACCGCTGCCCTGGCGGCCGTAACTTTGGGCAGCATGGGTAGCGAAGGGCGTACGTTCTTTGATGACCTGGCCGTTATGGACTGGCCGAGCATCCGGTATTCTCTTGCAGGCGGTATCGTGTGGAATTTCGGGAATATATTCCTGACAGCAGCCATTGCCGTAGCCGGCATGTCTGTCGGCTTTCCTATTGGCGGGGGATTGGCATGGATTGGCGGTATCGCATTCAATTATCTGCTGATAACCTTATCCGGGCAGGTCTATCCGGGTAATCCCATGCTGTTATGGGCGGGGGTAATCATCATCATTCTGGCCATTCTTATCTGCGGTAAGGTATATGGGAATCTGTCAACCGCGAAGGCCTCTACTCCTAAAAAAGGTATTTGGCTGGCGATTGTGGCCGGTCTGGCAATCATGTTCTTTTACGGTCTGGTAGTCAAATCGATTGCTCCACAGTATCTGACAGGAGGAACCGGCAGCCTGAGTCCTTATACGGCTGTCTTTTTCTTTGCTGTGGGCATCCTGATCAGCACCCCCGTTTTCAACATTTTTGCCATGAGACATCCCGTGCAGGGCGAGCGGGTAACGATGAAGGATTATTTTGCAGGTGGCGCACGCACGCATCTGACAGGAGTCCTGGGAGGTTTTATTTGGATGAGCGGTATGGTGATCAGCTTTATGGGGGCAGGTGCTGCCAATCCTGCCATTTCGTACGCACTGAGCAATGCGGCTCCGGTGGTGGCCATGATATGGGGCGTATTTGTATGGAAAGAGTTCAAAGGAGCTCCCGCAGGTACGGGAAAGTGGATAACGGCCATGTTTCTGCTGTTCGTAGCAGGATTGGTTTGTATTACGATGTCTAATTAACTAACCTATAAATAAATATTCAATGAAAAAAAGTATGACACAAATCAAACAGAAGAGCCTGATAGCCTTTGTGCTATTATTTTTGGCAGGCATTCCTTTCGCGTTTGCCCAGGAAACAGTGAAAGTGTCTGGTACAATCGTCGATGAACAGAATGAACCGATGATTGGCGTAAATGTGCTTGAAAAGGGCACAACGAATGGTGTGGTAACCGACCTGAATGGTAATTATTCATTGTCTGTGAAAGCAGGGGCAAGCCTCGTTTTTTCTTATATTGGTTATACCATACAGGAAAAAAGGGCGGTTGCCGGCAGAATGAATATTGTTCTGATTGAAGATCAGAAGACTTTGGACGAAGTGGTCGTGATAGGGTATGGCGTTCAGAAGAAGAGCGACGTTACCGGAGCTGTCTCACAAGTCAAAGCTGCTGATTTGGAAAACCGTACGGTTTCTACTGTAGGGCACGCACTTCAAGGCAAAACGGCCGGCGTCAGCATCCTTCAGGTATCCGGGGCTCCGGGAGCCGGTACTGCCATACGCATACGCGGGTATTCTTCCAACGATGTCTCCGAGCCGCTCTATATTGTGGATGGACTGACCGTAGCCAGTATCAATTACCTGGACCCGGAAAATGTGGAATCGATGGAAATATTGAAAGATGCCGCTTCGGCAGCTATTTACGGAGCACAGGCAGGCAACGGCGTGGTGCTTATCACGACCAAAACAGGCGCTCGGAACGCCAGAGGCAAAGTCTTCTACAATATGCAGTACACCTCTTCCAAGGTAGGGAATATCCCCGAAGTGATGAATGCCGAGCAGTGGGCTGCCTTTATGGTGGAAGGTGGATTTGCCAGCCAAACCACGATGGACGACTACTGGTACACCTACAAGAACGGCGCCAGGGCTGATACACGCTGGGCCGATTATGTGTTCGACACGGGTTACTTCGCCCGGAATACCGTGGGATTCGAAGGCGGCAACGACAAAGGGAATCTCTATGTAGCCCTCTCCTTCCTGAACAACGACGGGATTGTGATCGGCGATAAAGACGCCTACAACCGCAGCACCTCCCAGATAAATGCCGACTATCGGATAAAACCCTGGATCAAGGTAGGACTCACCAACTCGATGGAGCGATATACGTCGAAAAGCGTCAGGGAAAACTCCGAAGTATTTGGAATGATTTCCTCGGCCATCCTCTACGACCCCATTACGCCGTACGCCTATGAGATGGATAACCTCCCGACGCATGTGGCGATTCCATACCAGCAAGGCAAACCCTTTATGAAGGACGAAAACGGGAATATCTACGGAACCTCTCCCTACGCCACTTCGCAGATATGGCACCCCATGCAGATGCGCGATACACGAGAGATCAAGGGCGACGGAATCAATACAAACGGTACCTTCTATGCCGATATTACCCCCATCAAGGGGCTGGTATTCACGTCTCGATTCGGATACCGCTACTCCTACGGCAATACGTCCACCTATGTAGCCCCGTACTATGTGCTTGCCGCCAACGAACGAACCAATGGTTCGCTCGAACCGGTACAAACCAATAACTTCCTTTTCTATCAGTGGGAGAACTTTGCCAATTATTCGTTCAGCCTCGGGAAAAACAGCCTGACGGCCATGGCGGGTATGTCGTATCAACAAACCCAATCCAATTATATCAATGTCACTACCGACCTGCTGACAAACGAGGCCGAGAACTACCGGTATCTGAATTATTCTTCCACTTCGGCAAACGATGTGGTGACCGGAGCTCCGAACAATGGCTTGAATATCTCTTATTTCGGACGCCTGAACTGGAGTTACGACAACCGCTACAACCTTCAGGCCAACTTCCGCGCCGACGCCTTCGATGCCTCCAAGCTGTCCGAAGATGCACGCTGGGGCTACTTCCCCTCTCTCTCGGCCGGCTGGACCCTGAACAACGAGGGGTTCATGAAGGATGTAAATCAAAAAGCCCTTTCTTTCCTCAAACTCAGGGCATCCTGGGGGAAGAACGGGAATGTGAACATTCTGAATAATTATGTATATGCCACTACGGTGGGAAGTGGCTATACCTACGACTTCAGCAATACTTCGGGAGCCGTTGTAGGCGTTGCTCCTTCGGCCACCCTGCCCAATCCCAAACTGAAATGGGAAGAATCCGAACAGTTCGACCTGGGATTGGATACCCGTTTCCTCAACGACCGCCTCTCCTTTACCTACGATTACTATAACAAAGAAACCAAGGGGCTGCTTACCACCACCACGCCGGCCATGATTACGGGGGCGAGCACCATGTATGTCAACGCAGGAAATGTCCGCAATAGAGGACACGAATTTGAGTTGTCGTGGAAAGACAGAATCCGGGATTTCAGTTACAGCATCAGCGCCAACCTGGCAACCGTTGACAATAAAGTCGTTAAAGGCCCTTCCACCGAACGCCTGAATGGAGCCAGCCTTCAGAGCTTCGGTACCATTACCTACTTCGAAGAAGGCTATCCGGTATGGTACTTCCGGACGTACCGGGTGGATCATGTCGATTCCGAAACCGGAGCTACGATGTATAAGAAAGCCGACGGAACGGTAGGAACGTATGCCGAAGTCACGGACGACGACCGGGATTATACCGGTTCGGGGATTCCGGATTTCACCTACGGTATTACCTTCAACATGGCCTGGAAGGGATTCGACTTCACCCTCTTCGGCTCAGGAACGCAGGGAGGCAAAATATTCCAGGCCTACTACCGCACCGACCTGCCCGCGGTGAACCGCCTGAGCTATCTCTATACCGACCGGTGGACGCCGGACCATACGCAGGCTTCCGTACCCAAACCGAATGTAGCCGATACCAAGTACTGGGGTTCCGATGCGATGCTCTTTGATGCATCGTTCTTTAAAATCAGACAGATACAACTTGGCTATACCGTCCCGCAGATGTTCCTGAACCGGATCCGGGTAGCTGCCCTGAGGGCATACGTCTCCTTGGATAATTATTTTACCTTTACCGGATACAAAGGAATAGACCCTGAAACACGTTCCAGTGCGACTTCGGGTATAGGGATCGACCGCATGTCGTTCCCGACATCGAAGAACATTGCTTTGGGGCTTAACTTATCATTCTAATACGTAAAACTTCCGAATATGAAAAAGATAAACGACATAAAAACAATAGCAAGCCTTTTGCTTCTGACGGCGGTGTTGTTTTCCTGCAGCCAGGATGAATTTGATATCCCGCAAAAAGGAGTGCTCGAACTGGAGAACTTCTATGCCAATGCCAACGACAATGAGGTTACCTCGGCCATGGCATCCATCTACAAAACCGTGTATAGCGATATCAGAGGCGCTACAAACTGGTATATTCCGATAAACGCATTGTCCGACGATTGTTTCGCCGGGAGCGCTTTTACCGATATGGACGATGCGCAGCAGTTCAGCAACTATAATATCGTCACCACCAATGGTACGATCAAATCGCTCTATCAAAGCTATTATAAGATTATATACTGGTGCAACCTCCTTATCGGGAAAGTCGCCGTGGATACCGATGTCAAAGCCGGAGTCATTGCGGAAGCAAAAGCCATCCGGGCATTTTGCCATATCGACCTGATACGGCTCTGGGGCAATCCGGTGAAAGCCGACAGGGTGTTCTCCTCCGACGAAGCAGGGAATACGCCCAATACTCCCGCTTCAGAAACCTGGCAATTGATAGAACAGGACCTGAACGAGGCAATCCCTGTGCTCCCTTCCAAAGCCGGACGGGAAGGACAGGCCTCCATTGGTGGTCGCCTGACGGCCGATGCTGCCAAAGCTATCCTGGGCAAGGCTCAGTTGTGGCAGGGGAAATATGCCGAAGCGGCTGCTACCTTGAAGCAGGTTATCACTTCCAACCGGTACGACCTGGTGGCGATGGACCAGCTCCATCGCCCGGCGGCGGATTTCGGGCCGGAGTATCTGTGGGAGTACAACGCTGCGGATAATGCCGTCAACTACATGGATCAAAATGATATGCGTGTGGCCTTCCTGGGTTGGAGAGCAGATAATGTGGACCCGGTTGGCGCAGGATTAGTGCGGGCTACCTTCGGATTCGGCGCCGTAACGGCCAACTTTGCCGAGTTCCTCCTCCGGCACGACGGCGGCAAATCGCCCAGATGGAAAGCCTGGGTGGCCGACTACGAAGATATTCTCGAAATGGGGTCGGACGGCGTATGGAACCCTCCCGTGACAAGCAACCAGGGGTATTTCCGTCTGGTCAGGGTCGCGAGGGAAGAAGACCTGTTCGACCATAACTATCCCTGGTCTATGTTTGCCCGAACCAAAGCCAATGAACCCTGGATACGCTATGCCGAAGTCTTGCTGCTCTATGCCGAGGCGCAGATAGTGAAAGACAACGATGCCGACGGAAGCGGTCTGGCGGCCATCAACAAAATACGCTCCCGCGCAGGAATACCGGAACTTGGCTCGTACAACCTCCAGGCCTTGAAAGACGAAAAGAGAGCCGAACTCTTCTTCGAAGGCGAACGTTTCTTCGATCTGGTACGCTGGGGAGATGCCGCTACGGCGCTTAAGGACAAAGGAAAGAAGTGGTATAGCTTCTATGGATATAAAGACGGAACCACCACCTGGGATGTAAGGGAAATGAATGGCGCCGGCGATGGCTGGAAAGAAAAATACACCGCCCTGCCTTTTCCCGCCGATGAAATAACGGCCAATCCGGGACTGGAACAGAATCCGGGATGGTAAATACTTTTCGTTGGAATGAAATAGCAGTAATAATCAATAAAAATAATAATAATGAAACACTTGTATATTTTAAGTTTGCTGGCCTTTGTGTGCTGTCAGGTTTATGGCCAGCCGGCAACAAAGAGAGTCGTGTCACCCGAAATACTGGAGGATAACTCCGTCATATTCCGTCTGTACGCACCTAATGCCTCGTCGGTGAAACTGAGGGGCACCATGAGCGATGACTATTCCGGTCTGGAAATGAAAAAGAATAGCGAAGACGTGTATGAGGTCCGCATGGGGCCGTTAAAACCGGATATGTATGTCTATACATTCAATGTGGACGGAGTCAGCACCCTGGATCCGGGCAATAATGTGGTCGTACGCGACGGTTCCTATATTGAAAGCCGTTTGATGATTCCGGGAGAACTCACCGGTTTATACGATGTAAACGATGTCCCCCACGGCACAGTTTCGGCCGTATGGTATCCGGATAAAACACTGGGGATGACGCGGCGCTGCATGGTTTATACCCCTCCGGGCTACAATAAATCCAAGGAGTCGTATCCGGTACTCTATCTCTTGCATGGAGCCGGAGGCGATGAAGAGGCCTGGGTGAGCCGGGGCCGGGCGAATTATATCTTGGATAATCTGATTGCACAGGGAAAAGCCAAACCCATGATCGTTGTTATTCCCAACGGAAACGGCAGCGCTACGTCGGCGCCGGGCGAAACGCCCCTGTCGCTGCGACTGCGTCAGGATCGTGCCGCCATGGGTAGTCCGGGAGCCATGACGGGCGAAAAAATGCCCGAAAGTATGGTGAAGGACTTGATTCCGTTCATAGAGGCCAACTACCGCGTGAAGGCGAATCGCGAAAACCGGGCGCTTGCCGGCCTGTCCATGGGCGGGTATCAGACCCAGAAAACAACCAACCTCTATCCCGGTACATTCGGGTATATCGGAGTGATGAGCATGGGGCTTTATGCGCAGTTCGGCAATTACAGTAAAGAAGAACACATCGCCCAGCTGAAAGCGCTTGAAAAAGCCAATCCGAAACTATACTGGATAGCCTGCGGTAAAACGGATTTCCTTTATCAGGGCGTGTTGGAACTGATTAAATTGTATGACGAGACAGGATTTAAGCATATCTATCGGGAAAGTGAAGGAGGGCATACCTGGAACAACTGGAGATTATACCTTTCCGAATTTGCTCCCATGCTTTTTAAATAACCGGAATAAAGTAAGTATCATGAAAAAAAGTAATATCATTTGTATAGCGCTGGGACTCATTCTGTTGTCTTCGGCGAACTGTACGGGCAAAGAATCAGCCCATGAGCAAAAGCAGGAAAAACCGCGCATGGTGGTTACCTGTGATCCCGAACTTGACGACCTCAATTCACTGATCCGCTTCTTGCTTTATAGTACAGACTTC
>JAISZA010000097.1 GCA_031269535.1 Tannerellaceae bacterium | reverse complement strand
TTAAAAGGGTCTGTGACAGCTGCCGTCCTTACGTGGCAAAGCTCGTCAGTCCCATCTTTTCCGGACTGACGTTGCCTCTTTTTCTGTGTTTTTAAACTTTCCTTAAAATTCCGCTTCTTACTAAGAAGCGGAATCGGAAAAACAGGGTCTGTATATATCATATTATCAGTAAGATAAACTGCATAAAAAAACGGGGAGCGGAATATTTTGCAAACATTTTGCAAACAAGGCATACAGGGCAGGGTGTCGGGGGGTGCCGGGAGACAGACAGAGAGGAGAATAAGTGGTTTTTCGGATATTCTGCAAAAAGGTGTTTTTGTAAACATTTTTAAAACACGTAGTTATCAGATGGTTATAGGAACCTACGGAGGTTTTTTCAGGAAAGGCCGTAAAATATCTGATTAAATATGTTGCTGATTTAAAAAACATTTTGCATATTTGCAACCGTAAATAATCCCTCCGTTCCGCTTCTTAGTAAGAAGCGGCCCTCAGCAAAGACATCTTCATCCGCTCAAATGCTTTATTAATAAAAGGTTGCCACCAGCCGGGGATATCCGGGCACTCAGTCCCGGAAAACTACTGTATTCGGACTGCTTCATTCCCCGCAAAGGACGACACAATCCCCCCCCTGGATTTTTAACGAAAAATCCTTCACCCCTTGTGAAGGAGTGAAGGATTTTTCATCAAAAGTCTATGGAGAATGTGCCGGGCGCAGCACCCGGCTTGAAGTATAAATTCAGTCTCTGCGGCTCAGGAACAGCATGATGTAATAAGCCAGCGTGGCTAAGGAACCCAATGCGGCTACAACGTAGGTATAAGCAGCTGAACGCAAGGCATCGACAGCTTTTCCATAGGTGTGAACGTCGGTGATACCCGCACGGCTCAGCCAGGCGACGGCACGCTGGCTGGCGTTGATCTCTACCGGCAGCGTGATAAAGCTGAACAGGGTTGTCGTAGCAAACAGAATGATCCCCAGAAGCATTAACTGAGGGAATGTATTCAGCAGAAGCATACCGCCCAGTAAAATCCACGTCATGATATTAGACGAGAAACTGACGATAGGTACCAGCGTGGAACGCATTTTCAGCGGGGCATATACCGTGGCATGTTGTACGGCATGACCACATTCGTGAGCTGCCACAGCTGCTGCTGCCACACTGCGGCCCGAATAAACAGTCTCGCTCAGGTTGACTGTCTTATCAACCGGGTTATAATGGTCGGTCAGGCGTCCCGGCGTTGAGATCACTCTGACGTCGTAAATGCCGTGGTCGCGTAGCATTTTTTCTGCAACCTCTCTTCCGCTCATGCCGTTGGAGATAGGTACACGTGAATACTTTTCAAATTTCCTTCGCAGGTTGTAGGAAACTAACCAGCTTAAAAGGGCTGTGCCAATGAAGATGATCCAATAGAGTGCCATAATCTTTTTGTTTTTTTTATTTCAGAAAAAGCAGAGCAAAAAACCTGCCAATGTAAAAATGGCAGGTTTGAGATGCTATAATTGTCAATTACCCGAAGCCGATCCATCGGTGTAGCGTACGATTGTCTGTTCCCTGTCAGGCCCGACAGATACAATCCCGACAGGTATTTCCAGCTCTTCTTCGAGGAAAGCGAGGTAGGCATTAAATTCTTCGGGGAACTCATCTTCGCTCTGCATGTGGCTCATGGGAGTTTCCCAGCCGGGCAGTTCCACGTACAGGGGTTCGATGGCGGCATCGGTTTCGTACGGAAATTCCGTCGTTTCTTTTCCTTTGATGGAATAGGCTACGCAGGCTTTGATTGTCGGGAAAGTATCCAGCACATCGCTTTTCATCATGATAAGCTTTGTGACGCCGTTGATCAGAATGGCGTACCGGAGCGCTACGAGGTCTATCCATCCGCAACGGCGTTTGCGCCCGGTCACGGAGCCAAACTCATGGCCTGCCCGGCAGATGGTTTCGCCTGTCTCGTCGGATAGTTCGGTAGGGAAGGGGCCGCTTCCCACACGTGTGCAATAGGCTTTAAATATGCCATAGACTTCGCCTATTTTGTGGGGCGCTACTCCCAGTCCGGTGCAACATCCGGCGCAGATGGTATTGGAAGAGGTGACGTAGGGATACGAGCCGAAATCGATATCCAGCATCGTGCCCTGGGCGCCTTCGGCCAGCACTGATTTTCCTTCTTTCAGGAGTTGATTGATTACGTGCTCGCTGTCGATCAGGTTGAACTTTTTCAGATACTCCAGTGCTTCGAACCATCCGGCCTCTGCTTCGTTCATATCGTATGCGAAATCCAGCGATTGCAGGATTGTTTCGTGTTTCGCCCGGATCAGTCTGTACTTATTTTCAAAGTCGTGCAAGACATCTCCCACCCGTAGCCCGTTGCGGCTTACTTTATCGGTATAGGCGGGGCCGATGCCTTTGCCGGTAGTCCCGATCTTACTTTCTCCCTTGGCTGCTTCGTAGGCAGCGTCGAGCAGCCGGTGGGTAGGCAGTATGAGGTGTGCTTTCTTTGAGACAGACAGACGTTTTGTCAGGTCGTGCCCCTCGGCGGCTAAAGCTTCGGCTTCCTGTCTGAAGAGCAGGGGGTCTATGACTACTCCGTTGCCGATGATATTCATTTTCCCTCCCTGAAAGATGCCGGAAGGGATGGAGCGCAGGATATATTTATGTTCGTTGAATTCCAGTGTATGACCGGCATTAGGGCCTCCCTGGAAACGGGCTATCACGTCGTACTCCGGAGTGAGTACATCTACAATCTTTCCTTTTCCTTCGTCGCCCCATTGCAGGCCTAACAATACATCTACTTTCATACTTATGTTTTATTTGATTTTATTTTTTTTCGCTGCTCTCAGCGCTTTGTTTTTGCATTTGTCGCAGATGCCATACACATATAATGAGAAATATTCGGGAGTAAACCGTTTTTTCAGCGCATGTATGCTTGCTGTCAGGGAGGCCGGATTTTTTATGTCGCGGATACAGTTGCATTGGGTACAGACGAGGTGCAGATGAGATTCCGCTTTCTTTTTCAATTCATACTGTATGGATTTTGAATCCAGCTGATGGCGGATGATCAGTCCGGCATCGGTCAATACTTTGAGCGTATTGTAAAGGGTCGCTTTGCTGACATGAAATTTCGTGTTGCTTAATTTCTGATGAAGTGCGCAGATATCAAAGTGCCCGGGGAAATCACAAATCCCGTCGAAGATCATATACCTTTCTTCTGTTTTCCGTAATTTGTTTTCTGTCAGATAGGCAGAAAAGCTTTTCCGTATTTCTTCATATGTCTTACTATCGATCATCTCCGTCTGTGTGCATGGACAAAATTAGTCAAATTTTTCTTCCCTCAGTCATTATATGTCGGAAGGAAGGAATAGTTTTTGCTGTAGCGAAGCATTTGTGCGGTATATCCTTCGGTATAATCCAGCACGATGTCGGTTGTTTCTCCCTGTTCGTTCTTCACTTCTTTCATGAGGGGATTGACGAATCCCCGGTAGGGCGATAGTTTGAGTGCTGCGTAGCGTTCCCGTATTTCGGCATGGATAGCGGCATCTGTTTTTACGCCGTACTGTTCGACCAGAAGTTTACCGGCTTCGTAATCACCTTCGCTTTTGATGCGCTGCACTTCCGCCAGCAGTATTCCGAAGAGTTCGCGCAGGCGGGGATAGTCATTCACTACGACGAATGTTTTGCCTTCTTTCTTTTTGAGTTCGATCACCTTGTCTGCCTGTCCTTTCTCGTACACCCAGCGGGCGATCAGCTGGCGGTTACGCATATGTGCTTCTTCCACGTCTTTGCCCGGTTCGATACGCACTAATTGCGTCAGCAGTCCATTCATGATGTATTTATAGTATTCCGCCTTATAGGCTTCACTGTCGGGGATAATACCCAGTTCCGGCAGTTTAGGGTCGGCCAGGTAATAAAGGCCGAAGAGGTCGGCCCGTGTTTCTTCCAGGGTCGAGCTATACGATTTCAGTGCATCCGGGTCGGTTCCGGGCAGGATAATGCCCGACCCATGTCCCAGGCATTCATGCAGGTCGGTATGCAGGTTGTCGGTGATAAAGCCGTATTGCCGGATGGATTCCCGCTCGGTTTCGCTCCATACAAATTCTTCGTTGAAGCCGTTGCCCTGCGAAGCTTTATCGTATGCCTCGGTGATATTCCCGATGGTGACGGATTTGGAGCCGTGATCGCGCCGTATCCAGTCGGCATTGGGCAGGTTGATGCCTATGGGGGTGGCGGGATAACAATCGCCTCCCAGCATGGCGACAGTGATGACTTTGGCGCTGACGCCTTTGACTTCTTTCTTGCGGAAGCGCTCATCTACAGGCGAATGGTCTTCAAACCACTGGGCGTTGTCGCTGATGATCCGGGTACGCCTGGTTGCATCTTTATCGATAAAGTTGACCGTTGCTTCCCAGCTGGCTTTCATTCCCAGGGGGTCGCCGTAGGTTTCTGTGAAGCCGTTGATGAAATCCACTTCTGAGGTGGTATCCTTTACCCACAGGATGGCATAGTCGTCGAATGTTTTCAGGTCGCCGGTACGGTAATATTCAATTAGTTTTTCGATGACAGCTTTCTGGGCTTCGTTTTCGGCAAAGAGCGCCGCCTTTTGCAGTTCGGCAACGACAGGCTCAATTGCTTCGGTATATAGTCCTCCTGCTTTCCATACTATTTCTCTGATACTGCCGTCTTTGTCTTTTACCAAGCGGCTGTTCAGTCCGTAGGAGATGGGTGTACGGTCGTTCGGGTCTTTCTGTTTGGCATAGAAGGCTTCCACTTCTTTCTGTGTGATCCCGCCGGCGTAGTAGTTATTGGCCGAGGCCAGGATCAGGTCGCCCTCTCCGGTCTGCACCGTTCGTTTAGACAATACTCCGGGATCGAATATCACGGGGAAAAGTTCTTCCATAAACTGCTCAAGGCTTTGTCCCTCACGCAGAGGCAGCTTCAGGATATCCGTTGCGCGCAAGGCTTGGGCGAAGAAGTCGGGCCGGAAACCGGGGATAAATTTCTCTTCCCCATAATGGTGGTGGATGCCGTTTGAAAACCATACGCGCTTCAGATAGACTTCAAGCGCCTTGAATTGTTCGTCTTTCCTGTCTCCCGTATAATTGCTGTAAACGGCTTCGAGTGTACGACGTACGGCGAGGTTGTAACGGCAGTTCTGGTCGGACAATATATCCCTTCCCATCAGGGCAGCTTCCGACAAATGATAAAGCAATTGTTTTTGTTTCAGCGAAAGCGATTCAAAGCCGGGCACCTGGTAGCGCAGTATCTGTAAATCGGCAAACTGATCTACTGTATAAACAAAAGGAACCTCTGTCTCCTCTTTCACTTGCCCCGAACAGGCCATCATTGTTATTACTGTCATAAGCGATAAAATTCTTTTTTTCATATCTTATTTATTTGAATAATTTCTGTTGATTAAAACCGAGGTAAAGGTAAGCATTTCCTGCGTCTTTTCATCCGCCGGCTTGTCTTAACCGGTGCCTTTGACTACGTCGATTTTCAATTCAGATTGTCGCATCGTCATTACGGGCCGTCATTGCGAACCCGAATTCTATGACTAATCCAAATTGCACATAGTTAATTAATATTAAAACAGGTCGTGTTCATAGTTCGACTTTTTTCAAAAAGTCACTCAATCCGCAAACTTCCACATCCTTTTTAAATGGATAAGATGCTGATACGGGAGAAACAATATATGTTTTATCTGGTTTTGTGGTTTCTATAGCACTCCAAAAGCCTTTAGTTACCTGTGGTGCTGATGAGGCTTTGCATTCTACGGCAATCGTTCGAATACCTCTCTCAATAAGCAAATCTAACTCATCACCTGTAGCACTTCGATAAAAAGAAAATTTGCAATCCTTCAATGAAGAAATGATGTTTTCAATTACAAAGCCTTCCCAAGATGCTCCGAAAACAGGGTTACCCATCAGGGAATTGAAATCATCTACTTGTAGCAGTCGATGTAATAGCCCGCTATCTCTCACGTAAATTTTGGGAGATTTAACCAGGCGTTTCTTGATATTTTTTTCAAACGGTGGTAACGAACGAATAATAAAGGTTCGCTCCATCAGGTCGATATATCGGCGAATCGTTTGATAGGTTACACCTAGCGATTCCCCCAATTTGGACGAATTAAAAAGTTGCCCTTGATTGTGCGCACACATAGTCAGCAGGCGGCGAAGTTGCAATGCGGGAATTTGAAATCCGAGTTGTGGAATATCCCGTTCTACATATGTCCTAAGGAAATTCTCTCTCCAAAGTACGCCCCCTTGGTCTGATAATGCAAGATAACTATCAGGATACCCTCCGCGAAGCCAGAACTTATTCAATTCAAAATTTGCGTTTTGCTCAACTTCTTCAATTGTAAATGGTGTGAGTTCAATAAGTCCGATCCTTCCGGCTAATGATTCTGACGTTTTCTGTATGAGATCTTGCGAAGCAGATCCAAGCAAAACGAATCGTCCTGGACGACGGTTACGGTCTATCTCACTTCGCAATACAGAAAAAAGTTCAGGTACTAACTGAATTTCATCCAAACAAATTGTCACATCCTGATTGGCTTGGAAGAATAACATAGGTTCTCTCAGCTTATTCAGGTCATCCAAATTCTGAAGGTCTAAATACAGGTAATCATCTGAATCTTGATAGAGCATTTTGACCAAAGTGGACTTCCCGCATTGCCTGGGCCCTAAAATAGCAACTGCAGGAAATACACTTAGATTCTCAGTTACAAACGTTTCTATATTTCTGTTGATCAATTCCGGCATATCATGAATAACATTTCTATTTTGCACAAATATAGTGATTGTATTTAAAACTACCAAAAAAAGAACGATATTTTGTTTCTGT
>JAISZA010000078.1 GCA_031269535.1 Tannerellaceae bacterium | reverse complement strand
CAGGGTGATGCAGATACATGAGGATCAGGAAGATAATGTAGCTTCAGAGCAACCGGTATCCTGAAAAACTCCAGACGGCGGAGGGTTGTTAGGGTTAGGGTTGTTAGGGGTGTTTCTATATAATATATATATGTTCTTTTTATTTTAATATATATAAGGAACACACACATATATATATTATATAGAAACAACCCTAACAACCCTAACCCTAACATCCCCCCTCCGCTGCCGGAAGGTATCAGGCAGAAGGAAAGACGGAATTTGCTCCCGTCCGGATTTTTTTCGGACGGGAGCTATTTTTTTTTGGACAGGAGCTATTTTTCCCCGGACGGGAGCGGGAAAAAAGGACGGGGAAAATATAAAAAAAACTGTTTTTTTTTCTTGGAGAAACGAAGTATATTTTGTTATATTTGTGTGCAAAATAAAGGAGCCTTTATTTTATACACAGCATAAAGGCCGGTTAAACTGATATAATATGATGAAAATTAAATTCTTGCTGGGATGTTTTTTTGTTTTTTGCAGTCTTTCGCCGGGCCTGTGGGCGCAGGATACGGAGTTCTGGTTTGCAGCGCCGGACATTACGGAAGACATAGCCAATTCGCGGCTGGACATCCCTACTTTCCTGGCCATCTCCAACAGCAACTACCAGTCGGCCAGCGTTACGATTACCCTCTACAACGGTGGCAGCTCCGAGACTATCGGCCCCGTCACCATCGCCGGCGGCGGCCTCTACAAGTACGACTTCAATACGGCAGCCCTGATAGGGAAGATTGAGAACCCCCGCAGCAGCGCCGGTACGGTGACCACCTACGGCATCCATATCGTATCGAGCATCCCCGTCACGGCCTACTATATGGTCAACCATACCGAGTCGCGCGACATCTGGACCCTCAAAGGCCACCAGGCGCTGGGCACCACGTTTTACGTGACCATGCAGAGCGACAATGCCGCGGCGCAATCGAGTTCCTGGCCCAACGGCCGCGACCAGGTAGATATCGTGGCCACGGAAAACGGCACCGTGGTGGAGGTGACGCCCAAGACCCTCATTAAGAACGGCAACGGGACCTCGCCGGCCAACACCCTAATCAGCCGCACACTCAACAAGGGGCAGACGCTGAAAATCATGGAAAACAGCTACAACATCACTCCTTTGACCGGCTCGCTTATTACTTCCACCAAACCCATTGCTGTGACCGTGACCGAAGACCTGGTGCAAGGCGACACTTCGGGCGACCAGATCGTACCCATCAGCAGCCTGGGCAAACGCTACATCGTGCCCCGCGGCTACAAAGCGTACTCTGCGCTCCAGCGCGAACGCATCTACTTCGTAAGTGCCTATCCGAACACCACCATAAAAGTCTGGGACAGCACAAGCAGTACCCCCTCCGTCAACCAAACGCTGACCAGTGCAGGTGAGGCCTTGCGCTACAACTTCCCCTATTCCGGTTCCGCTTATACTACCGATGCCATCTACGTAGAGTCCACCCAGCCCATCTACGTTTACCATCGCAGCGGCTATGGCGAAGAAGGGGCGGCGCTTATCCCCAGCCTCTATGCCATCGGGCAGACGCAGTTGTCGTTCTTCCAGGTAGGTAGTGGGAATCCGGCGCCGCCGCCGGTGCAGGAGGGCTTCCTCGTCTTCCGTACCGGGGCGCACACGGGCTTTACCATCCAGTATGGCACGGGCACCGCCGCCGCCCTGAGCCTCACGCCCATCAATGTCCCCAATATGTCGGACTGGAAGGTGGCCCGCTTCTCACTCGCTGCGCCTCCTACGGCCAACGGCGGCCAGGTGGTAAAGATTGAGAACCCGCTGAGTCCCTTCTCCTTCGGCTACATCACAGGGAATCAAAACAATAACGACTCCTACGGTTACTTCTCGGCCTTCGGCGACTTTGAGTTCCCCGGAGGCGGAACCACCTATATGTGCGGCGATAACGTAACCCTGACAGGGGGATACGCCATGAACTACAAATGGACGCTCCCCGACGGCTCCGTCCAAGAAGGGGAAGATCTGTCCTCGATTTCCGCCACGCAGACGGGGACTTACACCCTGGAGATGAACCAGGACCCCAATACGGTGACGGCCACGACCAATGTTGTGAAAGTGAATGCCGGCACCATTGAGCAAGGCAACCAGAAGATTTTTGAGGGTGAGACCCCTCTTCCGCTGAGCGTCACCGGCGCTACGCTCGTGCCCAACACAGAGTATCAGTGGCAGAGCAGCCTCGACGGCAGTACGTGGAACAACATCAGCGGGGCCACCTACGCCACCTATGCCCCCGGTCCCCTGACGACGACGACGTTCTACCGCCGGGGAATGAGCTCGGAGTTTTGCGCCCTGGCCTATACCTACAGCGTTATGGTCACCGTCAAGGCACGCGTGCTCCCCGTCAACCCGCACCTGATGGGACGGTTCCGAAATTAAGAATTAAGAATTAAACGTTGGGGGAGGAGGTATGGGGGCTGACGATGGCCTGTCAACCCCATATCCTCCCTAACTCATAATTCTTACTTCATAATTAGTTTTCGCGTGTTTTATTTTTTTTATTCCTAATTTGCTAAAAGTCATTATCTTTTTCTACCTTTGCGATCGTAGAAGTATTTGTTATCAGGAAAACAAGACAAAAAAGACATTACAAATGAAAAAAGCATTATTCGTTCTTATGATGTTTGCTCTGACGCTGCAACTTTCCTTTGCTCAGAGAGGAAGGATCGTAACGGTTTATCTTCACAACGGAAGTGTCATAAAAGGCGCGATATCTAAACTTCCCAACGAGGAAAGATTCCAGATTCAGACACCCAACGGAAGTGTTATTTTATTCACAAGCAGCGCAGTAAGAGATATTCTGTACGAAGACGGGACAAGGCCGGGCGCGAACAACCAGCCGCAATACCAGCAGGGGGCGAACAGAGGAAACCTGCCTCCGAATCAGTCGTACCCTCCCAATCAGCAAACCCAGCCCAATCAGCCGAACCAACGACCATACCAGCCGAATCAGCGCCAGGTGGCCGAAGCCCAACCGCAGAATAACGAAGTGGTACGTGTCGAACCGGAAGAAGAGCTGACTGAAGAAGATGTGTACGACGAAGAAGTATATGACGAAGAAATATATGACCTGAACCTGGATGAAAAGCCGGCAAACAATCGCAGAACTGCCGCTCAGACACCTGCTCCCGTAACCCCTTCCTTCGATTTTGTACCGGGATACCACGGATTCATCGATTTCGGATATGTGATCGGTCTGGGCGACTCGCTTCATGCTTTCAACCGGATGGAGTTTACCATCACGCAGGGATACCAGTTTACCCCTTCGCTCTTTGTCGGTTTAGGAGTCGGCGCACATCTTTATTCCGACAGTGTCCGGATGGGTCGGATCGTGAATAATAAAGAGCTGACCAGCACGTTATCGTATGCCTTTCCGCTATTTGTTGATTTTAGATATAATTTCATGACAGGAAGAATAATACCTTTTGCAGACTTAAAGGCAGGATACAGCATCGGAGTCTTAAAGACCATTTCGTTGGAACAAAAGGCGGATGGGACAGGTACGATAAACAAGACCGAATACAAGGCTGAAAGTCTGGGCTTTTATGTCTCTCCTTCCGTCGGTGTGAAGCTTATGATAGGACGCTCGCTGGCTATCAATATGGGGATAGGCTATTCCGTGCAGCTTTACAACGAAAACTCTTATAAGAGAGACGAGAATGGCGTTTTCGTAGTGCCGTCGGTAATCGTCAAACAAATGAACAATATGGGAGGCGTAAGCCTTAAAGCAGGACTGGAATTTTAACGGAGGGGGCTTTACACCGGATCGACATCATAGTGAATCCATAACTGTTTAAAGGGGAGGTAGGATTGCATTTCTGCATATACCTCCTCCAGTATTCCGCGGACGGGAGCAATGGCCGCCGTCGCCTCTATCTTCAGAAAAATTTTCTTTATGTGGAAATTCTGGACGCGCGTAACGGGCGGAGTGAGAGGGTCGGAGACACGTTCTCCCAGCCGGGCACGCAGTTTGCCGGCATAAAGGGCCGCCATTTCGCGCAAAACCTCTTCCTGCCGGCAACGCAGGACAAGAACAATCAGCCGGTAATAAGGAGGATAGCGGAACATGCTCCGCTCGCTGAGCTGGAGATCAACCATCTCTCTGTAAGCAAAAGTCTGCACCATACGGATAAGGGGATGCTCCGGCTGAGAGGTTTGTAAGACGACCGTGCCGCGTTTGTCTTTCCTCCTCCCGGCGCGTCCGCTGACCTGCGCCATCAGTTGGTAAGCCCGTTCGTGGGCGCGGAAATCCGGGAAATTCATCAGACTGTCGGCATTGAGGATACCTGCTACCGTCACATTCCCGAAATCCAGCCCTTTGGAAAGCATCTGTGTGCCGATCAGTATCTGAGTTTTCCCTTTCTCAAAATCCGAGAGGATGCGTTCGCAGGCAGAGCGGCTGCGGGCCGAGTCGAAATCCAGACGTTCTATCCGTGCAGCGGGGAACAGCTCGCCTGCTTCTTCTTCGATTTTCTCTGTCCCAAAGCCCAGCATTTTTAAATCCGTATGCCGGCATTGGGGGCAGTGGCCGGGTAAGGGTGTCGCATAGCCACAATAGTGGCACTCCAGGCGGTTATGATATTTGTGGTAAGTCAGGCTCACATCGCAGTTCAGGCAATGGGGCACCCAGCCGCAACTCCTGCATTCCATCACCGGAGCAAACCCACGGCGGTTCTGAAACAAGATAACCTGTTCGCCCTGTTCCAGAGCCTCGTTTATTTTCTGAACCAGCAGGGGAGAGAATAGCGTATTTTTCATTATTTTCTTCCGCCGCAGTGTCTGAATATCCGCTATTGCGATCTCCGGCATCAGGCAATCTCCATGGCGTACCTTGAGTTCCACCAGACCGTATTTACCCATAACGGCATTGTAAAAAGAATCGACGGAAGGCGTAGCAGAGGCTAAGAGCGTTTTCCCTCCATGCATATTAGCCAGGATGATGGCGGCATTCCGGGCATGATAACGCGGGGCAGGGTCTTGCTGTTTATAGGTGTTTTCATGTTCCTCATCGACAATAACCAGACCTAAGTCTCTGAAAGGTAAAAACAAAGAAGAGCGGACGCCTAAGACAATCATGGGCCCTTTTTCGTACAGGAGCTTATTCCATACTTCCACCCGTTCGTTGTCGGAGAAACCGGAATGATATACCAGCAGTTTCTCTCCGAACAGCTTAGCCAGGCGCCCGGTTATCTGTGTGGTAATCGCTATTTCGGGCAGGAGGAATAATACCTGTCGTCCGTTTTTCAGGGCATCATTTGCTAAATGCGCATAAATTTCTGTTTTCCCGCTTGAGGTGACTCCATGCAATAGGCAGACATCTTTCGTCTTGAACACTTCATGTATTTCGCTGTACGCCTGGTCTTGCGCGTCGCTTAGCTTACTCAGCGGCTGTATGCGGCATACCGGTTGTTGCAGGCGTCCCACTTCCTTTTCATAGCGTTCCAATACGCCGCGTTTGAGCAATCCGTCTAATACAGAGGAAAGGCATCCGCTATGTTCCAGCAATTCTTTCGCAGCAATTTCTTTCGATAGTTGCGGATTGAGGGCGCGGCTCAAATCCAGGTAACAGAGGAGCAGGGCTTCCTGCTTCGGCGCCCGCTTCAGGCTATCAAAAGCCTCCTGTAAGCGGTCTTCATTACGGTAAGCATCCGTCAGACGGATAAAGGTTTGCATCCTGGGCGCATAGCCTTTCTTTAATTCCTCGCTCACTTCGACCGCTCCACGGGCCAGCAGCGAAGCTACCACGGGAACAACATGGCGCAAGCCTGTCTGTTTCTCTAATTCGGAAAGGCTCAGCTTCGCCCTGGTAGCCAGGGCATCAAGTACCGACTGTTCGCCGGGGCGCAAAGGGATGACGGCTTCGAAATCGTCTTTGCACGCAACCTGGGTTTCACTTTCCAGTTTCAGCCCGGAGGGAAGTGCGGCTTTATACACATCTCCCAGCCTACATAAATAATAGGAAGCGATCCATTCCCAGAAACGAAGCTGTGGACGACGGAGTATGGGGCTTGTGTCGAGGAGGGCGTATATTTCTTTGGTTTCGTAAGTCTGATCCGGAGCGTGTTCGTGTATGTGAAAAACAATAGCTGTATAGTATCGCTTCTTTCCGAAATGCACAAGCACCCGGCACCCGGGAACGACTGCTTTCTCCAGATCGGACGGAATGCGATACGTATAGCTATTCTCCAACGGAAGCGGAAGTATGACGTCTGCGTATTTCAATTAAAACAGCAAGGCTGCTGTGACAGACATGAGGTTGGATTTACCATTGGTGATATCACCGAGTTTGCTCGCGCTATAGTCGTTCGTCAGGCCTAAGCCATAGGTGAATCCGACCTGCAGGGAACCGAAGACCTCAACTCCTCCGCCGAAATTCCATCCGGCTCCAAAGCTCTTTGTTTCTATCTGCGTCTGGATACTCGTCCCCTTATCTTCGCCTACGCGAAAGCTGGCGTATGGGCCGGTGGCCAGAAATCCCTTTATCACCGGGATGCCAAATTTCCATTTGAAGTTGACCGGTACATCAATATAATCTGTCGAGATCGTTCTCATATCCGTGTTCAGTCCTTTTTGTGAATACAAGATAGCCACATCAAACCCCAGTCCGATATAAGGAACCATCGTTTCAATAGTTGGGCCGATATGAAACCCGGTCACATTTTCCGCATCTAAAATATCACTGTCAAATCTGACGGATGCAATGTTTAAACCTCCCTTTACACCAAAGCGTATCTGTGCATTGGCCGAAGCTGTAACTAATGTCATTAAAGCAATCCCTACAAATAAACCTACGATTTTTTTCATACAACTAAATTTTATAATTTACAATCCAAATAATCTC
>JAISZA010000018.1 GCA_031269535.1 Tannerellaceae bacterium | reverse complement strand
TGTTTCTATATAATATATATATGTTCTTTTTATTTTAATATATATAAGGAACACACACATATATATTATATAGAAACAACCCTAACAACCCTAACCCTAACAACCCCCTCCGCTACCGGAAGGTATCAGGCAGAAGGAAAGATGGAATTTGCTCCCGTCCGGATTTTTTTCGGACGGGAGCGGTTTTTTTTCGGACGGGAGCTATTTTTATCCGGACGGGAGCGGGAAAGTTAGTAGTCCCGTGCCGGAGGCAGCATAGGCAGCCGGAGATTATCTGCGGACATCATTAGGCTGCCCTGCCGGCACACCTCCGCTGTTCCGTAACGACGACGATACACTTTCAACCATAATAGCACCTCAAAAAAAGATTTAGCCGGTTTTCTGTATCCACAGGGTATCGCTTACATGCAGTCCCGGCGTTTTTTTGCAGAGCATTGTATCAGGGAATCCAGGCAATATCAATGCAGAAAAGCGCTCAGGGCCGGAAAAGAGGCCTCTTTTGGTAGTTTTATGGATTATAAACAGCTGTTGTACTGACTGATAATTGAAAATTCACTGCCAGAATTCCAGCCTTGCAAAACAGGTTCTGATATGTATATTTACAAACGGGGGAGAAGTCTCGGCGATTTGTAAAAAAAAAAGAGGAGAGCCGGGGAGGGGAAGAGGATAAGTCTGTATCTTTGTAATCTTTAAATTTAGTAATGATTGTAAAATGAAAAGAATGATTATGGTTGCCGGAGTAGCAGCCGCGCTTATAAGCGCATGTACGTCGTCTGACAAGAAATCAGATGAAAATGATGCCAATAATCCGTTTTTTACGGAGTATGCCACACCTTTTGGTGTTCCCCCTTTTGACAAAATAAAGATCGAGCATTACAAACCGGCGATTGTAAAAGGGATAGAAGAGCAAGCGAAAGAGATAGAAGCTATTGTGAATCAAACGGAAGAGCCAACGTTTGAAAATACGGTTGTTGCTTTAGACCAGAGCGGACAGCTACTCACGAATGCGCTTACTGTCTTTTCTGCGCAGAACAGTGCCAACACGAACGATGAAATGGAAGCTATCAGCCGGGAAATCTCTCCCCTGCTCTCGCAGCACCGGGACAATATCTCCCTGAACCCTGCCTTGTTCGCCCGTGTAAAGACTCTGTACGACAACCGGGCCAACCTGGAGCTGGATAAAGAACAGGCTAAACTGCTGGAAGAAACCTATAAAGACTTTGTACGCGGCGGAGCCAACCTGAACGCCGATGATCAGGTCAGACTGCGCGAGCTTAACAGCCGGCTTGCCCTGCTGCAACTCACTTTCGGACAGAATATGCTGAAGGAAACCAATGCTTTCCAACTGATTATCGACAAAGAAGACGACCTCTCCGGCCTTACCGAAGCCCAGATAGCCAACGCTGCCGACTTAGCTCAACGGGCCGGACTGGGAGAGGGCAAGTGGCTGTTTACACTGCAAAACCCCAGTATCATGCCTTTCCTGCAAAACTCAGACAAGCGCGAACTGCGTGAAAAAATATTCAAAGGCTACATCATGCGGGGCAATAACGATAATGAAAACGACAATAAAGACGTGGTGAAACAACTCGTCACCCTCCGCCTCGAAAAAGCCAAACTGATGGGCTATCCGGATTACGCCTCCTTTGTGCTGGAAGAACGCATGGCTAAGAATGCCAACAATGTGTATGCCTTATTAGACGAACTCTGGACGCCTGCCCTGAAAGTAACCCAACAGGAACTGTCGGATATTCAGGCCGAAATACAGAAGGAAGGAAACAGCTTTGTCGCCGAAGGCTGGGACTGGCGCTACTACTTCGAGAAAGCCAGAAAGGCAAAATTTGATCTGGATGAGAGCAGGATACGCCCCTATCTCAAGTTGGATAACGTACGCGAAGGAGCGTTCTATGTCGCCAATAAACTCTACGGCATCCAGTTCACCCCTGTCGAAAATATTCCCCTGCCGCATCCCGAAGCCCAGGCTTTTGAATGTAAGGATGCCGACGGCGCCCACCTGGGGCTGCTCTATATGGACTTCTTCCCGCGCGCGAGCAAACGGGGAGGCGCCTGGTGCGGAGGCTACCGTTCACAGTCGTATAAAGACGGCAAGCGCGTGGCGCCGGTTGTGACTATCGTATGCAATTTCACTCCTCCTGCTGCCGGAGAACCGGCGTTGCTGAGTGTGGACGAAGCCGAGACACTGTTTCATGAGTTCGGGCACGGGCTTCACGGCCTCTTCCGCGACGTGCATTACCAGGGCATAGCCGGAGTTCCCCGCGACTTTGTGGAGCTGCCTTCTCAGATTATGGAACACTGGGTGCTGGAGCCTGAAGTATTGAAAGTGTATGCCCGGCATTACCAGACAAACGAAGAGATACCGGCCGATTTGATTGAGAAGCTGGATAAGAGCAGCAAGTACGGACAGGGATTTGCTACAACCGAGTATCTGGCTGCTTCGTTGCTGGATATGGATTACCACATCCTGCAGGACTTACCCGCCAATAAGGAAAAGCTGAATCTGGATGTGCTTGCTTTCGAGGCCGAGACACTGAACAAGCGGAGCCTGCCTTCGCAGATACCTCCCCGCTATCGCTCTACTTATTTCAATCATACGATGGGAGGCGGATATACTGCCGGTTACTACAGCTATATCTGGTCGGAAGTGCTGGATGCCGACGCCTTCGAAGCCTTCAAGGAAACAGGCGATATCTTTCATCCCGAAGTAGCTGCCAGATTCCGCAAATACGTACTTACACCCGGTGGTATCGACGACGCGATGGATATGTATAAAAACTTCCGCGGCAAAGAACCCGGAACAGAGCCTTTGCTGAAGAACAGAGGACTCAATTAATGAATTTTGTTGAATCCTGAAAATACAATTAAAAATGAGCGATCAAACAAACAGCGGTCAGTCCAGACGTCAGTTTCTGGGACGATCGGTAGCCGTTTTAGCAGCTGTTTCGGCTGTACCATTAAATTTTGCCTGTAGCGGAAATCGTCCGGCAAAGACAAACGCTGCCGGTTCTTCAAAGCCGGATTCCAGGTTCGGAGGTGTACAAATAGGTACGATTACCTATAGCTGGCGGACGATGGACGGTGGGCTGCAAAATATCATCCGCTATTGCAAGGAATCGAATATCAGTTCAATAGAGTTGATGAGCAATGATTTGGAAGCCTATATGGGCATTCCCGAGAATCCGTTGGAGGCCCTGTTCTTCCGTGGCGCCAGCCGCGATCCGGCGAATGCAGCTAATGCGAGCGACGATCCGAACGATTATCAATATATAGCAGCCGGCTCCGGCTATATAAGGATACCCCGCCAGCTGACGCCGGAACAACAGGCTGCGGTGGATGCCTATCGCGAAGACATCAAAAACTGGCGTATAAACGTAGCGATGGCGAAAGTAGAAGAAGCACGCAAGCTTTTAAGTGATAACGGCATTCAGGTTCACATCGTGAAATTTTCGCCGGCTGCATGGTCGGATGAAGAAATAGACTACGCATTTAAAGTGGCTAAAGCGATGGGAGCAAAAGCCGTTACGGAAGAGATTAGCCTCGAAGCGGCCCAAAGATTGGCTCCGTTTGCCGAAAAACATGATATGTATGTAGCTTTCCATAATCACATGCAGTATGCCGAAGAAGGGTTCAGCGCCGATCCTGTTTTAGCTGTTTCTCCGGCCATAAGGCTGAACTTTGATATAGGACACTTCTATGGCTCAACAGGAATTCATCCGAATGAAATGCTGAAAAAATATCACGACCGTATTTACAGCATTCATATCAAAGATAAAACAGGCCCTACGGCAGAAGAACCTAACGCGAATCAGGTCTGGGGACAAGGCGAAACGCCTCTTGAAGAGGTATTGCTTTTAATCAAACAGGAAAAATGGCCGATCTACTGCGATATCGAATTGGAATACCCCGTCAAATCCTGGTCGAATGCCGTGAAAGAAGTGGGAACGTGTGTGAATTATGCGAGACAAATTCTTATATGAAAACAGTTAAATCTTTGTGAAAGAAACAGAAACCGCAGATGGTATAAAGTCTGTCAGGTATCATTGCGAGCAATCCAGGCGTCCGGTCTGGATTGCTTCGTACCTCGCAAGGACGATAGATTTGCTTAGATTTAATTCATTTGTACTCTTATTCTTCGCGCGGTTTAAATCACTGGGTATCTTCTTTCATTTTAATAAAGACTTCTTTTTTGGCTTCTCCCAGAAACCAGGAAACCTCATTCGCTAATTCATCTTTGTTAAATGATATACGTGTCGTATAGGGGGCATAGCGCTTATTCTGTTCCTCATCTATATCCGTAACCGTAATGGTGAATACCAGGTCTTTCCCAAACGTAGTAACCGGGCCTTCCCATGCAAACTTCCCGTCGTTTCCGGTAAAAAGCGTATCGGCAGAAGGGTGAGTGGCGGCATGAGAGACGACAACTTGCAAACCGGGGATTGGGAGGTTGGTATCCTTTTCGCATACAACCGTCCCGTTAATAATGTAGTTGGCCGTCGGCACGTCGGTGAGGTTCACTGTATCTTCACCGGCAGAGCAGGAAGCTGCCACCCATAAGAAACTCCCCAGCACCCATCCGCCGAACCACTTCAACCCCACTGCGTAAACCTTTTTCTTCATCTTCTGTTAATTTGAATTACTAAAAGAAAGACGCAGAAATACCTGTTTCTGCTGCATACAAAGCAGTGAATACAAGTAAAAATACCTATTTTTGTATCATCTAATTGAACAGAGCGTCTTATGAAGAATTTATACAAGCTATTCCTGGTCGGCGTGCTGCTGGCCGGATGCAGCGGACAGGAGGAAGAAGCAAGGGCTAAGCTGGAGCATGCAAAGGCTTTGTATGAGCGGGAGGAACTGACGGCTGCCAGGAACGAGATAGACAGCCTCCGGGCCTGGTATCCTGCGGAAGTAAAAGTGCTCAGGGAAGCGCTGGCACTGATGAGGCAGGTCGAGCTAAAAGAGGCGAAACGCGATATCGCCTATTGCGACAGCCTTCTCCCCCTCAGGCAGGCGGAAGCCGGGGAAGCTGTCGAAGGCTTCGTCTTTGAGATAGATTCTGCCTATGAGGATAAGGGGAATTATATCCGCAAACAACAGACTGTCGAACGGAATGTGGAACGAACTTACATCCGTTGCGGCGTCAATGAGCAGGGCGAAATCTACCTGGCAAGCGTCTATTTCGGTAGCCGCCCCATCAATCACACCGGGATAAAACTAAGCATAAGAAACGGATTTTCCGTAGAAACAACCTCCGTACCCTATGATGGAGGCCTTAATTATCGCTTTAAAGATGAGGGCAATACTTCCGAAATCGTGAATTATAAAGGAGAGAGCGGGATAGATGCCATCAAATTTATTTACGACAATGCCAAAGAACGTATCAAAGTAGATTATACCGGTGGAAACCCATATAGTATTTATATGGAAGAGACTGATAAGAAAGCGCTTATCTCGACGTATGAGCTGGCGGTCATACTCAGTGATATCCATATCCTGACAATAGAACGGGAAAAAGCAATAAAAAAGAAGACATATCTGGAAGGAAAATTGAACCAATAGTTGTAACTTTGCCATCATTTTAACACAAAAAAATACCTCGTATGAATAAAGCAATTGTTCTGTTTGTTTTGACCTTCCTCCTGCTTTCCTGCTTTGAAGAGGAAGCAACCTCCGACTTTCTGAATGAGACGGTCTGGGTCAGCAATAATTCCGGAGCAGTGCTCGATGGAGATAAGTTTCTGTATTCTTTCATAGAGATTCATACGTTGACATTCAGCAAAAATACATTCACCTATTCCTTCAACCGGAAAGAGACAGAGGGCTCCTCCTCTTCCTACAATGAAAAAAGGGATGAGCTGACGGAAGGCTCCTACTCGGTTAAATATCCGGAAATTACCCTGGCTTCGGTCACCTATGTAAAAGTGTGCACCCTATCCTCCAATACACTCACAATGAATACCGGTGACGACTCCCAGCCTTTGTATTTTATCCGAAAAACAAAATAAGGAAGAAGCCTGGCTGCCCGGTCGGGATTACTTCACCCCTGAGGCATTTAGTCGTTTTGAAGCAGGGTGCAATTCAAATTGTCGCAGATTCAATGGATTCCTATCGTCCTTGCGAGGTACGAAGCAATCCACTTCCGCCGTCATTGCGAGGTACGAAGCAATCCACTTCCGCCGTCATTGCGAGGTACGAAGAAATCAAATCTGCACTACCTCGAGTGCGTCACCATACATAAAAAAGGTGGACCGGTAGTGGGGA
>JAISZA010000240.1 GCA_031269535.1 Tannerellaceae bacterium | reverse complement strand
CGACTTGGTGGTGTATGCACCAAACCGGATCATATCCTGACGACGGCGCGCTTCCTGGTTAAATTCCCATCCCAATTCATCGAGCATACGGCCATATTGAATGTCACCTCCACCTTCGTATGTGTGAGCAACCCTGTTATCGCGGCGTCCGTAATCATAGCAGCTTCCCTCTTGCAGATCGGCGCCTGTAACGGTAGCTTTGTCTTGCGAACCTCCTATGGCATATTCGCCTTTGAAATTGCGGGCGCGTACCTTGGTTATAATTCCAGCTGCATCATTGGCTTGTCCCAATCGCAGCATGCATTCTGCTTTCATCATCAGCACATCGGCATACCTAAACATCGGCCAGTCGTTGCTTTGTTGCTTGCGGGAGCCCATTTCTATTTCGAACTTACCCAAACGTATCCCGTGTATTTCTTCCGATTCGGCAATGCTGGGTACTTCATTTACATAAGATAGCGGTTTGCCCGAATATGCACCCATGGTACACATTAAGAGTTCTCCCGATGCGGAATATTGGTCTCCTATAAACCAATTGTCCTGATAACGTGCATCGTCGGTATCGAATGTATTGATAAACTGCGGAACGGCACAAATACCGCCATAAGGTGCTTCATTCAGATTGAATGTGGCCTGATTGGCAGGTTGCAACGTTTGTATAAAAATAGATGTAATGTAAAAATCATTGATATATTTATTATCAAAAGGAATAGCGAAGATTATTTCTTTGGCATTTTCATTCTGTACGGCAAACACATCTTTCTGGCTGGCGTCCAAGTCGAAATTTCCACTTTCGATAAGTGTATTACATGCTTCGATACACTCATTCCACATTTCGTTTCCCGTATATACTTCTGCATTAATATACATTTTTGCCAATAGCGCCCAGGCTCCCCACTGGTTAAAACGGCCATACATGATACCACCATGCTGGCTGCTCAGATCAGGCATGTTGTCTTTAATCTCTTTGACAATAAAATCGAAAACTTCTTTGCGGGTAGATTGTTCCGGAAGATAGCCTTCCGGTACATCGTACTGTGTGATGATGGGAACATTACCGAATAAGTCACACAACATATAATAGTATGAAGCCCGTAGAATCTTTAGTTCGGCTACGACAGATTCTTTATTTTCGGTTACAGGGATACTACCCGACTCTATCTGATAGATAACACGATTGCAGTTGTTTATTCCGGCATAAAAGGTATTCCAGTTATTATCGGCATGCACATCCTCCTCAGTCCACGTGTGTTCGTGTAAAATGCGGTACTTGCCGCCATCGACCCACCCATTGGGACGAGCGGGAATAATAGACTCATCCGTTGTCAACTCCATAACCCGAATGTAATTGTCCCAGCTATAGAGACATTCCCGCCAGCTTCCATAAGCGGTTCCTACGAGCGAAGACAAATCTTCGGGGGTAGGTTCAAAATCTTCGGAAATGATCAGCGAATAACTCTTGTCTTCCAAATCGGTACAACCTGTGCTCAAAAGAGCGAATAAGCCGATGGTATAATATATTATTTTCTTTTTCATTTTAGTATTCATTTTAATTTAAAAAACAATATTAGCTCCTATGGTAAAAGTGCGTGTTGTAGGATATTTGTCCCGCTCGTCGTTACCGGGAGAAAGCCCGATCCGGTTCACTTCAGGATCGATCCCTTTATAACCGGTTATCGTCAAAAGATTCGAACAAGACCCATATATTCTGAGAGATTTGATAAAACGTGTGTTTAGTTTGGGAAAATTATACCCCAAAGTGACGTTGTCTATTTTCCAGAAGTCTCCATCTTCAATATAATAACTATTGAATTCTAACGGCATTTCTTTGTTTAAGACTGCTTTTCCGAACACTGCATCCTGAGAAGATTTCATGCGGTTGTAATTCATTATCCCTGTATTTTCGTAAAACATGCGCTGGAAGTTGAGTATCTGATAATCGAAAGCTCCACGCATGGTAATGCCCAAATCCCAGCTTTTATATCTGAAGTTATTGTTCCAACCGGCATAAAACGTTGGTAATCCGTTACCAAGCACATGTTTATTATCGTTATTCCTCATACTTGCAAAATCATCGTATGCTACCTGATTGCCTTCGCCATCGAGATATATCCATTTGCCATCCTGGTCGACATCGACCACTTTATAGCCGAAGAAATTCCCGATTTTACCGCCAATCTCTATACGGTGTGTGTTTGTCTGTATGGGATCGCCTGTCCAGCCGTCGTAAATATAATTGGACGAAACTTCGTACAGGTCGTTCGACAAACTAACCAGCTTATCGCTATTGGTAGAAAAGTTTATGCTCGAGTTCCATGCGAAATCTTTAGTCTGTACAGGGACGAAATTAACCAAAACCTCTAATCCCCGGTTGCGCAACGTACCTACATTTGCCATTGTTGTATTCACCAAATTAGGAGGAACGGGTACGGAAAAATTATAAAGCAGATCTTTTATCTCCCTGTTGTAATAATCGACAGAGCCACTGACACGGTTATTCAATACACTGAAATCAAGACCAATGTTCCATTCGTGTTTTTCTTCCCACTTCAGGTTCGGATTCGAATTTCGTGAAGGGACAAGTGTGGGTACCCATTTGCCATCCGAGAGGAAATATGCGCTATAAGACAAGGTTGATTTCCCCAGGAACGAATCACTGGGCTGGCTGCCTGTTACCCCATATCCTACACGTAGTTTCAGATCGTCAAAAACATTCAGCGATTTGATGAAATTTTCTTCGCTCAATCTCCAACCGAACGATACGGATGGGAACAGTCCCCATTCATTGTCGGTTCCGACTAATTGGCTTGCACCTTCGTATCGCAGGCTACCCATAAATAAATAACGGTTTTTGAAAGCATAAGTAGCCCTGCTGAAAAAGCCGATCAGATTTGTTTTTTCCCTGTCGCTCTCCAAAGTACTTAGTTTTTCGGCTAAACCTTCTCCCAATTGAATCTGTGAATAGCCAAAAATATCTGTTGGGAAATTCTGATTTTGAACCCAGAAATTAAAATATTGATGGTTAGAGTAGCTGTATCCCCCTAATAATGAAAAACTATGATTGCCAACCTGTTTGTTGTATTGGGCTGTCAATTCCATTAACAAATCTTTTGTCGAATTTTGTCCGTTTGATGCAAAGCCGTTTTTCGAATCACGCATATTCGATATATGATTCTTCGTTTCGGAATATCCACGGGTTTGATTATACTTGCTGAATGAGAATAATCCGTTCAATCTCAGATCGGCTATAGGAGTGTACGTAATATTGGCATTTAACCGGGAAAATTGCTGCACGTTTTCTCCATTGCTTTCCTGTATTCTGGCTACAGGATTTTCATATTGAAACAAACCTGTTTCTTCATACCATTTTCCATCTTCTTTTTTAACGGGTGCGGTAGGATTCATGATTTGTGCCTGCCGGTAAGTAAATCCGTTGAAACTATAGCCGTCTCCTGTAGTGGTGTACTTATCCTGTGTATTTAATATCTCGAAACTGGCCGTCAATTTATCATCAAACATTTTATGATTGATCTTTGCTCGTACGTTCAATCTCTGATTGTCCGATTTTTTAAAGATACCCTGTGCCTCGCGGAAGTTGATGTTGAGTAAATAATTCGTACCTGGATTTCCACCCGTAAAACTCAGGTTGTGTACATGGCTGACAGGTGTCCTTGTTATCTGATTCAACCAGTCGGTATCATATCCTTTATCCCAACTTGCATCTCTGAAACCGCTTTCTATTTGTCTGCGGTAGTCCGAGGCTGTCAGCATATCCATCTTACGGGCAATAGCTTGTGTATAAGCATAAGCATTATATTCTACCCTGTTGAAATTAGACTCTTTAGCCCTTTTGGTAGTAATGATGATCACGCCATTTGTCCCCCTTGTTCCGTAAATAGCAGCAGCAGAACCATCTTTAAGCACATCTATCGCTTCAATATCTTCAGGTGATACCATCCCGAAATCGCCCGGGACACCGTCGATAATGACAAGCGGATCGGTATTCGAACCATTAATAGTAGAACGGCCCCGCAATAACATCTGCGTGCTTGCGGTGGGGTCGCCCGATGTAAGAGAAATGCTCAACCCGGCTACTTTTCCCTGTATGAGCTGACCGACATCCTGAGACATCCCTTTATTAAACAAATCGGATTTAATGGATGCGACCGAACTTGTTACATCTCCTTTCCGTTGCGTTCCGTAACCCACTACCACCACTTCTTCGAGCGATTGTGTGTCTTCATTCAGAACAATATTAATTGGGGATTTTCCATTGACCGGGATTTCCTGAGTAACGAATCCCAAATAACGCACTTCCAGTATTGCCCCGGAAGAAGAAACCGCCATCGTAAAATCACCGTTTATACTGGTGCTGGTTCCGTTGGAAGTCCCTTTTTCGATAATGCTGGCACCAACAATAGGTTCTCCTTTCTGATCGCTTACATTACCTTTTACAACTAAACTTTGTGCATGAGCTGTGATCGAAAAGCACATGAACAAAAACATCGCTAAAAACCTGATACATACAACAGGCAGTTTTTGTTTTAAATGTTTCATATGATATTATTTTTTAAGATTCCCCAAATAAAAGAGGTAATTACGAAAAATGTTCGTGGCATTTTTCGCATAAAGAATGGGGGAAATGGAGTGCAGGGATTTTGTTCAAATACCCTATCCTAAGTGATCAAAATCCCTTGATTACTTATGTGCGGTGTGGGAAGAGTTTTTCTTTTTCTGGTATTCGCTGGGAGTGATTCCGAATAAGTTTTTGAATGTCGCAGTAAAATGTCCGTGGTCACTGTACCCTAATGCTGTTATTACTTCGGTCACAGACATTGCCGGATTTTCGAGCATACGGCAAGCGTGCTTCATTTTAATATCACGCATAAATTCTAATGGAGTTTGTCCGGTAATGGCTTTTATTTTTCGTGATAATGTAATGCGGGTCATATTTAATTGTTCGGCAAGTTTCGGGACATCGAAGTCGGGATTTCCCAAGTTTGCTTCCACTACCTCCAATGCTCTAAATGTGAGTTTTTCGTCCAGAGACAAAGTTTCCATCCGGTTTATTTCAATGGAAGGAATCCCGGAAGCAGAGTTCTGCGTGGAAAAGTTATTTGCATTTCCCTGATAAGTTTCAGAGTAATGCATTTTCATGTGGGTTACCTGGTCTATTATTTTCCTATTATTTTTTTGTTTTACTTTCTGCTGATAAATATAGAGTATGTTCCAGACAATTGCGACAAAGAATAAAAAATAGATAGAGTATGCCCACCAGGTTTCGTACCATGCGGGCAATCTGTTAATTGTTATTTCTGCAACATGGTCGCTCCATAAACCATTCTCGTCTGTCGCTTTCACCTGAAAGGTGTATTTTCCCTTATTCAGCCTGTTGTAAAAAGCGGTATTATCTCCATTGGTTACGTAATTCCAGTCTTTATTTACCCCCGAGAGCTTGTAGGCATACCTGATTTGTCCGGCATTCCAATAATCGAGGATTGAGAAACTGATTTCGATGTTATAAGCGTCCGATTCTATATCCAATCCGCCATTATCCGACAAAGGCATGTGCTTGTCATAAAACAGAGACTCATCACCGACTTTTATATTGGTTATAACTGGTTTTACCGGTTTGGGAATACTCTCGAGACTGTTGCTCGCCCGAATGGAAATAAACCCCGGAATACCACCAAAATACATGGTATTATCGGCGGCTTTGTATGCCGAACGCGGCAAAAACCGGTCTAATAGAAAGGACTTACGGGGAGCAGAATAATCGCGGAAAACATTATTGCGCGGATTAAATTCTTTCACTTCCTGATTCGTTAAAATCCATACATGATTGAAAGCATCCACCAAGACCATTTCAAGAACATCGCCTTTCATATCGCATATCCGGCTATAGTCTGTATAAAGATCTTCCGACAAGGGGTCTAATAATAATATTTCGCCCGAAAAAGTACCAATCCATAACTTCCCGTCAGAAGTTGCGTCTATACAAGAGAGATCTTTATCATTCGGGAAAAGTCGGGATACATTGGCATTTTCTATTTTGTATACCCCTTTTTTACTTACACAAGCCCACACGGCTCTGTCGGCCGTTTGGGTAATTCCCCCTACATTGCCTTCAATATTGCCTATCGCTTCCATTGTTCCGCGATCGGCATAGTACACGAATAGTCCCGTGGTTGTTCCCATCCAGAGATTTCCCGATCCGTCTTCATAGATTGTTTCCAGTATGCCCGGCCTATCGGTTATGTCTCTCAGGTCGATTGTTTCCTCCATATACATATTCATATCGACGTGTTTGACCCCGTATATACTTGAGCCATCAGACATAGCCCAGATTTTCCCTTTCTTCTTCGACTTTATCAGATAAGGTACAATCTGTAATGGCTGATTTTGCGTACCCGCACAATCATTGTAATAAACGATCATTTCCCTTTCGGGAGAATACAGGTATATCCCATAGCGATCCTGTGATAACCAGAACAAATCGTCATCGTCATCGTCTTTGCAGAGTGACACTATCGCCGGATTTCCATTGACCTTTTGTTGCAAAGCCTGTACCTCATATTCATTTACATAACTATCCTGAAGGTTGAGAATAAAACTCTTTCTGTCATAAGCGGCTATCCACAGGTTTTTGTCTTTATCCTTAATTATTTCACTAAGCATCTTATTGTTAGGCGACAGGCAGGATGCTGTATTTACTTTCTCCAACTGACCTTGAGAATTTATCCTGAAGGCTAAAACATTGTTTAGTGT
This sequence comes from Tannerellaceae bacterium, assembly GCA_031269535.1. Lineage (GTDB taxonomy): Bacteria > Bacteroidota > Bacteroidia > Bacteroidales > Tannerellaceae > DFXE01. The sequence goes on along the minus strand of JAISZA010000240.1, from coordinate 22,906 downwards.
TATAGCCCAAACATAACCATACACATCGTCTTGCACCATATTTATAATATAGTTATCCATATTGTTCCGGTTGGATTGTGTAGCCGGTTGGATCGTGTACATCGAATCTTTTGCGGCACTTGGGTCGAAACGCTTTATGCTGTTTCCCCATGTACCTACCCAATAGTATTTCCGACTTTTGTCTTGAACGATGAAATTCTCATGAGCGCCTCTTTTTTCAGAAAAACTCACTATATTTTGGGTTTCTATGTCTAACTTGCATAGTCCTTCACCTCCGATGCAAATCCATATATTATGGTCATTATCTTCATAAAGGAAATCGACTCTGCCGTATCCTTTATCGATGGGGTATAACGTTTTCAATGTTTCATCGGGTGAAAACCGGTATAATTTATTCGGAATTCCCACCCACATGCAACCGTCGCTCGTAGAATTCAGTGTGATAATTTTTTCATCCTTCAGATCGGGAAAGTCCAGTTGATGAATACGGAAGGTCGTTTTATTCAGGATATAAACGCCTTTGTCCGTCCCAAACCATATCCGGTTCTGCATATCTTCGGCAATAGTCCATATCAGATTGCTTTGCATCACATTGCGGTGATGCCAGTCGGACCGGAACACCTGTACGTTGTATCCATCGTCACGGCATAGGCCATCGGAAGTGCCATACCAGATATATCCTTCTTGATCCTGAAATATGCGATGGACTGAATGTATCGGCAATTGTGGTAATTGCGGCAAATCCATAATCTGCTGTGCAAAAACAAGTAATGGGAATATTCCCACACCCAACAGTGTAATATATCTGTTTCTCATACTCAGTATTCATTCTATTCTTCAAGAGCATCGAAGATACTTACTACAAAAGTACAAAAATATAACTGTTTACATCTTCCTGAAAAGGAGAATTAATATAAAACTATGTATCTCGGAGAAAAAAGATTTATAAAACAAAAGAGTTACCAATAAGTGTTTCCCTTGTGTTTTTCTTCGATAAAAAGCGCGCAAAACATGGATATAAATCCATAGGGCTGATGAAATCGTTATTTATATTCCGGATTTACCCTTATATCTCTCGAATTGGTCATAAAAAAGCACCTTTTATTCTTTCTGTCGCACAATAGTTACGAATGGTTCTTTCCGGACTCGTAACTCGCAACTCGTAAAAAGATACTCTTCCTCCCGGATCCTACTATACTTTCAGTCCCGTCCGAAATAAATTCAGTCCCGTCCGGGAATAAATCAGACGGGACTGAATTTATTCCCGGACGGGACTGAATTTATTCGGGACGAGACAGATGTAATTCATAATTCTTAACTCCTCCGGAGAGATATTCAGAAAGAGAAGCGCATGGCTATGCGGAAGCCGTCGCGGACAAGGGTGGGATTATCCAGGTAGGTGAGCTGGCGATAGTAGCGGTTCTGTTGTTTGTGCTCAATCACCTTCCGAATCGCGGACGACGTCTTCCCCTCCGGTCGCCTGCTGTGCCCGGACTATCCCCGGCATCAGCAAGGCAAGCGAAAGGATCAGGAGTCGGAGGGAGGTGTACATATCGGTCAGGGAGCCGACTGCGGCTGCGAATCGATCGGATTGGCATAGATGCCCAGGAAGATACCGGCCAGTAGTTCGTTGTCTTCCACTCCGGCGGCGAGGCCTTCGCGGAAATGTTTCACAAACGTTTCCTTTTCTTCCGGCGTATAATACGAGGCGTATGCATCGCTATGCGAACGGATATCGTGGGCGATATAATTATTGCAGCTCAGGCGGTAACGGGAGGTTATCTGCCGGTCGATCAGGCAGGCCGCCTGTTTATTGAATTTATTGTTCGGCAATCCCCTCAAAGGCTCCAGGTCTGCGGCCTGCAAAGGCGTACCTACGGCAATGTGCACATCCCCTTTGGGCTGCATAATACCGGTGAGGATACTCTTCAGGTCTTCTTCCGGTTTTTTGGTATAAGCGCCGGTACGGCGGAGGGTATAAAGCTCCCGGGCCTTCAGCCAGTCGCAAGGCTCCCATTGGTAAGCGATGGAAACGGGCACGATACGCAGGCTGAGCAGGGCGCTGACCGGGTCGGCGGGGCTGCCCATATAAAAGAGCTTGACGATGCCCGGGTCGGTGGCATCTGTCCCGTCTTTGGTACGTCCGTTGCGCTGGGCAATCCAGATGGATTCTCGCTTGTCGGTTATCGTATAATGCATATATTCCGACAAATGGAGGGAATGGTGATAAAAATCTTTGGCATTGCCGCCCCGGACAACTTTGAACATCTTGTTCGACTTGCCGATATCGATCACCAGCTGCGAACTCATCAGGTTGCTACCGAAGGTGATTTCCGTCGTTTGATATCCGGAGCAATAGAGTGCATACTGAAGGAGCGAGGAGTCGAGCATAATGTCGCGGTGATTCGAGACGAAGAGATAACACTCCTCCTTGTCCAGCGCATCGATCCCTTCGCAGGTAAAGCGGCGGATGCTGCGTGCGATGACTTGTTCGTTCACCGCTCTCATGGTCTGCAACTGGAAGTCGCGGATGGTTGTATAGCCCCGGAGCCTTTGTCTCACCGCTTCTGTATCCTGGCCGGGATATGCAAAAGAAGCCAGGACAGGGAAGTATTCGCTGCCGGCGATGCGATCCATGGCCGCCGGGATTTCTTCGTCGTAATAAGGACGTAAGTCGTCGAATTTCTCATTTCTCATATTTTATTTTTTACGATTATCTATAAATTTCACCGGTTTGCGGCTCATATCGGGGAAGTTAATCTTCCGTATTTCGCCGGTCGGGCATACACGAATTTCCGGAGCCACACGGATACGGGCGCGGAAGCGGTCTTTCAGGTCTTTCACCACGTCGGCATCCGGGGAGTGGCGCAGGCCTACGCAGACGCAGACGTTGTCGTTCCCATTGATATCCCCATTCACTTCCACCACATAGTTTTCGATATAGGGCGTATGGTCGAGCACGTCGAAGATAGCCGGCGGGTAGAGCGTTGTGCCCTTGAATTTTATCATGTGATTGGTACGTCCCATCAGCGGGCTTATGCGCATGGAGGTACGTCCGCAGCGGCAGGGAGCGGTGTGCATACAGACCAGGTCGCCCGTCCGGAAGCGGAGCAGGGGCATGCCCTCTACGCCCAGGGTTGTCACGACCAGTTCGCCGATGCTTCCATCTTCCAGCACCCGTCCGTTTTCGTCTATCAATTCGCAGATAATCAATTCCGGGTGATGGTGTCCGCCGCAGCCATACTCGCATTCGGTAAAGGTGGTTGCCATTTCGGTTGAGGCGTAGGTAGAGTATAGCGCCACCTCCCATTTTTCGCGGATGCGCTGCCCCAGGAGGTTGAGCGAGAAATCCTGCTCGCGGAGATTCTCACCGATGCAGACTATTTTCTTTACGCTGGACCGGCGGTAATCAATCCCATGTTCTTCGGCATACTTGATGATATGCAGGATGAAAGAGGGCACACACATAATGGTGTTGGGACGGATGCGCCGGATGGTATCCCACTGAAGCTCCGGTATGCCGTTTCCTACGCGGATGATGCCGGCGCCCAGTTCGCGCAGTCCCAGGAAGTAGGCCAGTCCGGCCATGAATCGTTTGTCGAGCGTAGTCATCAGTTGCACGATATCTCCCGGCTGGGTTCCTGCGCAGCGGAAGGATATTTTCTCGTTATAGGCCAATCGCTTCAGGTCGGCGTCCGTCATGGCGAAAGTGACGGGGTCTCCCAAGGTGCCGGAGGTTGTGATGTAGTCGATAATCCGCTCATCGGCGACGCAGAGGAAGTCTCGGTTGTACTGCTGCAAATCCTGTTTGTCGGTAAAAGGGATTTGTCGCAGGTCTTCCAGATGGCGGATGCGTTCCACGTCGATGCCGTGCGTATCAAACATCCGCTGATAAAACGGCGAACGAAGGCGCAGGTAGCGGAGCGCCTCCCGGAGGCGTTCTTCCTGGAAGCGCTTTATCTCCTCTTTCGGTCTGTATTCTATCGCTGCTTCTTCCATATCCGTTATCTTTTAACATCCGTTGTCCGGTCGAACAAAGCGTTCACTTCCTCGCAGGAGAGCAGGCGATAGGTGGCCGGTGAGGAGTCGTTGAACGTCACCTGGTAGTATTCTTCCTCATAGAACGAGAGTTTGGAGTTCATGTCCGGATTACATTCCAGGTAGATGATATCCTCCAGTCTCAGCCCTTTGGCCTCACAAATCTGCCGGGCCAGCGAGCGCCCGGCGTAGGTAACGGAAGTTCCCGGATTATCCTGGTAAAGCTCCGTAACAATCACATAAGACTGTCCCGGTTTCTCAATGATTTTCAAACCGCATTTCGAAGGCATTTCCCAGGAGCCGCTGAAGGGAAACACCTCATCATAATATTTTTCCGATATATACATAGTTGGTACACATTTGAATCATTACTTATTTCATTCCTGTTCGTACAACATCTTTTCCGAACGATTTGCGTGCCAGATTCCGGTTGCGCGGGCGGTAGGTTCCTTCGTTCATCTCGCGGATGGCCACGTTGCAGAACAGGCGGAACATACGGGATTCCTGCGATTCTTCGCGATAGAAAGATTCCCAGGCATAATCGTAGAGTTCCTGCAGACGCCCGGAAGAGAAATGCTTGGGATGGAAAACCACCTGACCTGCATTGTAATGGTCCCAGTCGAAGTCGAAGATACGCCCTTGCCGCAGGAGGTCGTCGTATCCTTTGGTATGCGGGAAGGGTGTCATGACGGTAAACTCGGCCAGGTCCAGGTCTATTTCGAGCAAGAAATCAACCAGTCGTTTGATGTCGTCTTCCGTTTGGTTGTCGAGTCCCAGCAAGATGGTGCCTTCCACCCCGATGCCGTAATCGTGATACCGCCTGACGCGTTCTTTGATATAGTTGGATGTATCATATACAGCCTGATAGACATACCAGGCGCCGGCCTGTGCTGCCAGGTCGAGTACTTTGGGGTCGTCTTCGATGGTATGGCTGATCCATTTCTTTTTGAAGGGGATCATTTCCCTGAAGAGTTCCATTTCCCATTCTTTATTTTGCGCCAGCGAATTATCCACGATAAAGAGCCGGTTGTTGTCGATGGTATGCAATTCTTCTATCACCTTGTCCATGGGGCGTGGGCGGAAGATGCGTCCTCCCAGGTAAGACACCGCACAAGGATAGCAGCTATACTTACATCCGCGCGAAGCATGAAACAGGTCCACCATCTGCACCCCTTTATGATTATAGAGTTCGCGTTTGTATAAATCCCGGCGCGCCGGCCCTACGGATTCGATATGCGGCTGGCTGGTCATGAAATTATAGACCTTTTTGAGTTTGCCTTTCCGCCAGTCGTCGAGCACTTGTTCGATGTATCCTTCGGCTTCGCCCAGGAAGACCGCATCGGCGTAAGGCAAAGTCTCTTCGGCATGGAGCATGGCAGATATTCCTCCGAAGATAACCTGTATCCCCCGCGTTCTGAATTCCGTGGCGATAGCCCATCCGCGCTTTACCTGTGTGCTCAGCATCATGGAGATGGCCACCAGGTCTGTTTCTTCGTCAAAATCGATGGCTTCTACATTCTCGTCGGTAAACGAGACGTCCACATCATCCGGCAATGCGGCAGCGAAAGCCACCGGGCCATGCGGAGGGAGATTGAAAGTCGTCTGCCCTTTTAGTTTCTCCCATCGGGGGTAAATCAGTTTTAGCTTCATTTTGTATTTGTATTTCATTGATGACTCATTGCAGGGTATTATTCTCATTTATTTTATCCAGCAGATAATCCAGCCCGACGAGTTCTCCGCAGGTGAGAATCGCCGTAAGAGGGACACCCAGGATGCCGTGCAGCTTTACGTTCTGCCCGGTCAACAGCAGGTTTTTCAGCTTGGTGCGTACCGGGATATGCGAGCGCTCGATGTGGCGGCAGTCTTTCTTCACGCCATACAAAGCGCCTTCCTTCTGGTTGTAATAATCGCGGATCGTCAGAGGGGTAGAGCTATATACGCTGCGGATGCAGGAGCGAATCTCCGGATACACCTCCTGCAGTTTATCCAATACGCGCTGTTCACAACGTTTCTTGAAGGCCACATAGGCCTCGCCCCGCCTGCCCGTTACCGTATGTTCCCAGGGTTTGACGGTCTCATAGTTCATGACGCAGTTGACAATCATCTTCTCGGCATAGACATCGTGCATGGTGGCCGGCGGGGTGACGAACATCAATCCTCTGGGCCAGGATTCCTCCGTATAGACATGGTGTTCCCAGGTATCCGCATAATCATCCTGATAATAATAGGTATAATTGAAAAAAGGAAAGGTATTGGGTCTGAACACGATATACATTGTAAAAACCGAATACGTATTGGGAATCGAATCGATGCGGTTCCAGTAAGAACGTTGGAGTTTGGATGTATCGAGCAAACGAAACAGGGAAGAGGGATGGATGGAGGAGATATACCGGTCGGCGCGATGTTCGGCGCCGTCTGCCGTTCTTATATAGTCTATTTCCTTCCCGGTTATTTCGATATGGGTTATGCCTTTGCGTACGTGTATCACTCCGCCGTTCCGGCGTATCAGTCCGGCCAGTTCGTCGGCCAGTTGCTGGCTTCCTCCCACTAAGCGCGCGGCGCCCTCGATGTAGAGTTTACTGATCAGGGCATGGATATATACCGGCGTTGTGTAGCGGTCGCCGGCATACAGCGGGTTGCAAAGCGCCAGCACGTAGCGCAAACGCGGATGAGAGGTGAACGAGTCGATAAAATCGCCTACGCTTACCATAAACTTCCCAGAATATTCCTGAAAAGACACATCGGTCTTCTTCAGGTTATACAGTTTCACCTCGTCACATATCCGGTAGAGGGAGCGGACATACTGCGTAATATGCGCGCGTTCCTCCGGGAACTCGGCGCTAAGCGCTTCGATAAACGCATCGGCTCCTCTGGGCATCCGGTATTTTTTCCGGTCGGAAGCGATGTGGAAGAGGTCAAAGCAATCCTCGTCTTCGGGCAGGATCGGTATTTTGTGCATAATACCCAGATAAGAACAAATCCGATGCAATACGGCGCCGGGCGAAAAAGCGCCCACCACGTGCATACCGGTTTCGAAAGCAACGCCATCGCGCGTAAACTCATGCAATCCGCCTCCCAGCGTAGAATGTTTTTCAAAAATTTCTACCCGGTATCCCTCCTTGCTCAGGATAGCGCCGCAGAATAATCCTCCGATTCCACCTCCTATGATACTGATTGATTCTTTATTCATTGTGATACGCTTTCTTTATCTGTTCTATAAGGGTATTGACTCCCAGAAGCTCGCCGGAGGTAATAATCGAACCGATGATGACCCCCAGTATGCCGTGCGAGTTTATATTCTGTCCGACCTGGAAGAGGTTCGCTATCTTGGTACGCTGCGAAATAAGCGTCTGCACCGGTTCCGTGCAATCCCGGAGTATTCCGTACATCGAGCCGTCTTCCGTTCCGGTATAATCCAGATAGGTGAGCGGCGTAGAGGTATAGTATCGTTCGATGTTACCCCTGACATCCGGCATTTGTTTCGTCAGTTCGTCTAAGAGGCGTTCGGCCTTTTGTTGTTTGAAAGCGTCGTACGCTTCGCCTCTGCGGCCTATCGGCGTCCCCTGCCAGCGGGCAACCTCTTTGAAATCCATATATGCAAATACGATACCCGCATCGGCATACGGCTGATCGACAGACGAACAGAGGTGCATATACATGAAGTTTTTCGGCCAGTCGGCTTCCGTATAGTGTGCGCAGTTCCATACATCCGTTTCGTTGTAGTGATACAGATTCGAGTTAAAATAAGGGACACGGTTCTTTTTGAACCGGATATAGACGGTAAAGCTGGATATCGTATTCTTCAGCCCCAGGATACGGTCGCGGTACGATTTACGGATCAAAGGCGTATGCAGCAAGCTCAGGGTACGTTGGGGATGTATGTTCGAGATGAAATAATCGCCGCTTATTTCCTCTCCGTTTTTCAGTGTTACACCGGTAGCTCGCACATCGTTGCAGTTGATCCGGGCTACTTCGGCGTACCGATGTACCTCGCCGCCCATGGAGCAGATGGAGCGGGTGAGCGATCGGGCAATCGCATCGCTGCCTCCTGCAATCCGGTAAGCGCTTTTATGATAAAAATCGCGGATAAGCGCATGAATATACAGCGGGGTTTTGTGCGGAATACCTGCGTAGAGAGGCAGGTTAGCCGCCAGCACCTGCCGGAGCAGGGGGTCAGGGGTAATTTCTTCTATAAATTCGCTTGCGCTATGTTTCACATAAGAGGGATTGAGCAGTGTGAGCGAATCCTTATAACGAAAGGAATACAGGGGAGAATCATTCGCTACATCTTTTACGGTCTGGTAGTAACGCCATATATTGTCGCGCTCGCCGGGGAAATGCTGGGCCAATGCCTGTATAAAATCTTCCTTTTCGTTGGCAAACGAAAAACGTTGTCCGGCGATGGAAACAATATCATACGCCTTTTTATCCAGCGGGCGCAGCTTCACATCCGGCAAGAGCGAGAGATAATTGAAAAGCCGGTGCAGCGCCTGCCCTTCTTCCATACTCCCTATACAGTGCATTCCGGTTTCATACTTTACTCCATGACGGGTGAAGGTTTGCAGACAACCTCCTATCTGTGCATTCTTTTCCAGCATACTGACACGGTATCCGTTTTTTGCCAGGATATACCCGCAGGTTAATCCTCCCAGACCACTTCCTATGATGACGACATGCTTATCCACGTGTTTCTATCGTTTGCGGGTTATACTTCCGGTAGGTTTCCCTTTGTGTCTCGTCGGGATTCAACAGATAGACGGTATCGAAGACCGCCTCTTCCGGCAATTCCGGAGCTTCGTATATCGTCAGATTCGGTGGAATCCCTGCACAGCTACGCGCCAGGGCTACGTTGTCTGCGTCGCGGTCGATTGCCGTCACCTGCGTCTGCTTATGCACCAGGGCGAAAAGGAAGCCCGGTACGCCATAGCCATTGTTTACGATCAATACAGAGGCAGCAGGGCGGCAGGAATCGATCCATGCGGCAAAGCAATTGTTTTTTGCCAGGACACGGCGTACGTTGTACGCTATGCTCGCCCCTTTATAGAGATAATTGTGTAAAACAAACGATCTGAAATACACGGCTGTTTCTATCTGCCGGGAAATGCCGGCAAAGGTACGGCAGTAATATTGCCTTATTTCTTTTGTGCGGGTAGCATAGCCGGCGCCATAGCGCGCATCGTCTGCCGGTATGCGCGGATACACCTGCACGGTAATGGCGCCTTCGCGCAACATAAAATCTTCTTTGGGTAGCACATGTCCCGCGCCATGAAGGAAGACCGGCAGAATATCCATGTGCAAGGTCTCAGCCAAGTAGAAAGCGCCACGATGGAAACGCAGGATGGAATTATCGGCCGAACGGGTGCCTTCGGGAAATACCACGATGGAATAGCCTTGCCGTACGCGGTCGGAGAGTTTATCGAGGCTGGCATCGATGCCATTGGATACGGGATAGAAATCTGCATACCTGATGAGCTTTCCGTAAAACGGATTGTTCCATACCCAGTCGTTTGTCAGGATAACCAGACGGGGCGTGAGCATAAGCAGGCACATCAAATCCAGATGAGACTGGTGGTTGCAGATGATAATGGCAGGTCTCTCGAAGGTCTCTCCGGATAGATTCCGATAGTTGAATTTTACGCCCGGTATCCGTTGTATCACGAAATGCGCCATCCGGCGCAGAACGGAGTGATAGCGCATTTTCCGGCGCTCCGTTGGGTTGCCCAACCCCAGAAGGAAGCATCCCGTCAGGGTGATGAAAAGGCTCCCTGCCAGGAAACAGGCGAAAGCATAAACCGAGAAGAGCAGGCGCTTCAGCGTAAGGGGCACCTGACGAAAGCCATCTTTCGTCCGCGTAAGCCAGTGAAACAAAAGAGGTGGAATGATATAGGCTGTCAGCACAACCGAAAACATCCCGACAATCGTAACTTCTGCCAGCGATTTCAGGGCCGGATGCCGGGCAAAGATCAGGGTACCGATACCGATAAACATAATGAGCGCCGAGAGGATAATGCTGTTCTTATACGCATGTAACATCTTACGGCGGTAAGCATACTCATACATCAGACCTTCGGTAATGAAGATCGTATAATCGTCTCCCTGGCCGAATATAAAGGTGGCCAGGATGATGTTGACAATATTAAACCGCATATCCCCCAGGTGCATGATGCCCAGAATCCACACCCAGCTGACGGCCAGGGGAAGGAAGGCCAGCAAGCTCAGTTCCGCTCGCCCGAAGGAAAGGGTAAGGAAGATGAATACGATAAAGCCGCAGACATAGAGCACATAGTTGAAATGGTCGGAGAGCGAATCGACCACCCGTTGCCCGATGTGGCGGGAGTCGAACGAAAACGCCCCGGCTCTGGACTGACGGAGAGCGTCTGTCAGAGCGGAAGTTTTTGCTTTATCGCAATACAACAGATGGACGACCATGGAGCGGTTCTCCCCGCTGTCTCTTATCAGGTAATTCTCGGCCAGAAGCTTCGTGACAGGAGCAAAATAGCTTTCGTCCTGTGCGACAAAGCCGGTCTGTAATAAGCGGTAGAAAGGCTGAAACGAACCCGGCCTGAAGCCCTGGGCGATAGCCGCCGCTTCGACCTGCTGCAATAAGCGTTCGCGCCGTGGCTCCCAGAACGCATCCCAGCGCCGGATGCGTCTTTGCTGTTCTTCCTGCGAAGCCAGGAATACCCCTATGCCGGAGATGCTTTCAAGGAGGCCGGCCTGCTTCAAGGAGTCGAGCCAGACGGTATTTTGTTCGTAAACCGATAAGGCATCGTTCAAAGAAGCACCTTCGGATATGAAATAAACCACCTCCTGGTCGGTGCGTTCGAGCGATTGCATCATGTCCTGCATATCCTCGCGCTGCTGAGCCGTCATATAATTGATGCGGTTCATATCCGATTCGAAGGTCGTGAATTGACAGAAATAAGCGAAGCAAACCGTCAATAGTAAAACCAGGCACACGAGCCATTTCTTTTTCTCCGGAGCAAACGAAGTCCAGCGTGCCCAGGGGAGCTTGCCGGACAGTTCCGCACCGGGACGTACCTTCACCAGATGAGGCAAATAAATCAGGACAAACAGCATGGTGCCTACCAGGAGCAAGGAACCAAACCAACCCAGATCGCGCATGGCATTCGAGGGAATAAATACTAAACTGAAAAAGGCGCCTACCGTAGTTATATTCCCAATCAGCAAAGGAGGGACAATTTCTTTCAGCGCTCGCCGCATACGGGGCTGATGCCTGATATGATCAATCAGATGAAGCGGGTAGTTTATCGCAATCCCGATAAAGATGGAACTAATCCCTATGGCGATAATCGAAATACTGTCTTTGAAAAGGGTTAACAACGCCAGGGCAAACAACCAGCCGAAGGCGACAGAAAGGAAGATCAGGGCGATGTTGCGGATGTTGCGGAAAAAATAAATCAGCAGCGCAAGGATGAGCGCCACGGCAAGCGAGATGGCAAGCAGGCTGTCTTTCTTTATCTGGCCGGCATTCGTTACCGCGATGGCAGGCGCTCCGAAACAACGGATATTCATTTCCGGGAAAAACGCTCCGGTTCGTTCGATGGCCCGGTCTATCAACTGCAGAAGGGTGGTATTCCGGGCGGTCTCACTCACACCATAGGGCGAGGTGATCAGTACCCGGCCTTTCAGGCGGCCATTCGTACGTGAAAACAGATATCCCTCGTTTATTTCTTCCTGATTACCGGCCTGAAAATCCCGTAGTTTTTCAAATACCGGGGCAAAGAGATTCAAGGGATCGGCTACGATATTCTGTTTCATCAACCCACCCGAGGGAAGCATCAGCAAGCGCTTATCTTCTTCCAGGATGGAGGCAAGGGATGCTTCAGACGCCAGTAAGCGATCCATCCGGGCATAATCGGCTTCCGTCAGGAAATAGGGAATGTTCTGCCGGATAAAACCGGTGACTTCGGCCACCTGGCTTTCATCTATCTGCGAGATGATTTCGGGAATCGTATGCAGGCTGTCTTCTTCGTTTAACAAAAGCGTAAACCGGTCGATGGCTTCCATGATACGCTCCGGGTCTGTTCCGGTCGTATCTTTGGCAGAAAAATTGACAATCAGACGGTTTGAATGGCTGATGTGTTGATACAGACGGTTGATGCGGGCGTTGGCTGCCTCATCCGGAAGAAACTCCGCAATGTCTTCCTTATACGTCAGCTGCGACAACGACAGGACACCTCCGGCCGTTAATACGAGCAGGGAGCCTGCCAGCCATCTCCTATGAGATAAGAAGTAAGTATAGAGGGCTGTAAAGAAACGAATCATCTGCTTTTAGTTATTGAACGAATGAACCGCGAAGGATATCCATACAGAAAAGCAACCGGCACGAGCGCCGTGTTCAACAGACTGATGCGTAAGAAGTCCATGCCCGGCCTGAAATGTGTGACCCGCTCGCCTGCCGGAGGATACGCTACCCGGATGCGGATGGGTATTTGCCGGATATTCCTCCAAGCCGAACGCACCAGCAATTCCAGTTCGGCCTCGTACTTCGGGGTAAACGCACGCATCCCTTTCATTTTTCCGAGCGGGTACAAACGAAACCCGGTCTGTGTATCAGGCAGGCGTGTACCGGTTTGTACCGTAAACCAGAAATTGGAGAACACATTGGCAAAGGTATTCGCGGAGGGCATATGCTTCTGCCGAAGTTCCCGGCTTCCGATAATCATCGAACCGGGGTATTTCTTTATCGCTTCCACGAAAAGAGGGAGGTCGGCAGCCGTATGCTGCCCATCGGAATCCATCGTGATCGCATAGGGGTATCCCAGGGCTTCCGCCTGATCAAAACCCCGGCTGAGCGCATATCCTTTCCCTTTGTTTTGCGGATAGGAAACGAGGGTTATCCGGGATCGATACGGTTCCAGACAGGCGTGGGTCGAATCGGTAGAACCGTCGTTCACCACGATGACGGAAGCCGTATATTGCAGCACCTCATCCAGGACAACCGGCAAAAATGGTGCGTTATTGTAGGTAGGGATCACCACGCAAATACCCAGTTGCCGCATCTCGGCTGCCGGAAGCGAAACGCCGGGGATGCGTTCCAGAAAGAGACTCAGTTTGGCAAACCGAAGATTCTCCGAATAAACCAATACCGAACATGTATATCCCTTATCTACAGCGGATAGTTTCGAAAAGGCAACACGAACCACGGCGTTTTCCTGCGGATTGATAACCGACAGGAACTTCACATTCACGATTTTTCGCAGAAAAAGCTTTTCTCCGGTATGATGCTCCATCAGTTCTTTACAAAACTGAATGATGCAGACACCGGGGGTAATGGGATTACCGGGGAAATGAGCCTGGTAAATAGGATGTTCTTTGTTAAGAGAAAGGATATATTCAAATCCGGAATCTCCGTTTGTCCTCTGCGTTATTTTATAAAAATCGTCTGTCAGGTTCATTCTGTCATAGGTTGAAATATGTACTCTATATGTTGCCGTTCGTTTGTAAGGGTGAACATCCCATTGGATTGGAATGTTAAACTTTTTCCTTTCGCTCCACCTCCTCTCTGCTCCTTCCCGAACAAGAAAGAAAAATCGTTTTCAATTATTTTGCGAATATACCATCTATTTAACAAAGAAACGGTATTTAACAGGCGGCATTTTTGTTTTTTTACAATAAAATCGAAGGCCTTTATTCCAAACTCATTGATCAGACTGCCGCGCCATGCGTCGTCCTGATACCGGACAATCAGGATACCGGTCATTTCCATCCGGGTTGTCCGGATACGAACCCGGTAGGTGCCGGCCTGCTCCGGGCCGAACAGGCTATCGGCCAACGGAGTGGGAACAGAAGTCTGATGTGTAGCGGTACACGAAAGACCAATCGCTATCCAGAGGCTAATGAATATGGAATGTATCGTCTTCAATGGGCACATTGATTTGTTTACCGGACAAGCGGATGAGCGTGGTATCTCCACTGCGTTCATTCATTTCGACTTGCTCAACGGTATAATTTTTCGCATTAAATATAAGTCTGATGGTAGAAAACATTTGTTTCATATCCTTCTGTACCGGGAAGAGATGCACTTCCCACAGCGTTTCCTTTTCCTGTTTATAGTAACGGGCGTCGAAGCTCTTCAGGTCGGTCAGTCCGCCGCCATGGATGCTGTTCATCATTATTTTAACGATCTCCTGAAAGAAGCGGCTTGCCTTCACATCCAGTATATTCCGGCTATTTTCCGTCTGCATCAGGATGGTGTTTTTATTCAGCAGAAAGGTATATTGGTAAGGCGAGCGATATTCCCAGCGGAGGCAATGATCATTCCGGTAGTACATTTTCCCCGTAGATACCATTTGTTCGTTCAGGATAGACAATGTTTTCACCTGTTCAAAGTCACAGATCAGCGTTGTCATTTTCTGAGAGGCGCTTTCTATCTGTGCCGTCATCTCCTGCTGTTCTTCCTGGCTTACCGGCCGGATGTTCTGCGCCTGGATGTTCAGGCTGATACAGACAAGCCATCCCAAGACCCAGAGCATTAGCATTCGTTGTCGTTTGTTCTTCATCGTTTATTTCGCAATTAATATAACCCCTGTCATAATCAGAAAAACACCTGCCCAGCGAATGAGCGGCACCGTCTCGTGAAAGATATAAATGGCCGCCAGCATCCCGAAAATATAGCTGATACTGATCATCGGATAGGCAACGGAAAAATCAAAATGCTTGATGATATACAGCCACAGCAAGGTAGCCACAACCATACAAAGCCCCGAAGCAAGCAGGTACCAATTGGTCAGCAAATCCCGGAAGAACAGCCAGGAAAAGCGGAATGTACCCGTGCGATTCATCGCAAATTTAAGAAAGACCTGCCCCCCGGACAGGAACAAACACTGGACAGTAGATAGCAAGATTATTCTCCACATGATGATAAAAGTATGAATGAGTGATTTTTGTTCTCAAACTGATTATACAATAGGATATGCCTGAGGCCGCACTGCTCCGTATGCGATGGATGCATCCGGAGGTGTGCGGGAATCCGCTGCCGGTTCAGGCAAACGGCCGCAGCATACAATCCAGAGCCGGGAGCCGTATAAGACTCGCCGAACAAATGTTTATAGCGGATCAGTTTCCTGCCGGGAAATAAAACGGGGCAAAGTTCGGCATAGCAGCGATCGTTCGACGCCTGTCCGTTCACACCTATCATCACGGCGTCGATGTCGTCGGGGCCAACAGCCAGCTGTTGCAGGAAGCGCCCGAAGGTCTGCTGCAACGCAGCCCGGTCCGTACCGTACTGCATTTCGATGCCTTGCAGCCGGCAGAGCGCCTGCCCGTTGGGAACACTGCCCAACATCAGGGCCAGGGCTGTCTCGCCACTGAAGCCGTTAGTGGCATGCCCCAGGTAGCCAATCCGTTTCAGCAGCTTGAAATAATCCGGCGTCATCTCGTCGTGAGCGCCCACCAGGGCGGTTTGTATCGAGCCGTTCTTCAGTTGCATGAATGCGTCCAGCAAGGCACATTCAAAAGAAATCCCCTTATGTGAATAGGTGGAATTATAGCCGTGGCAATGTGCGTCGATGGCAATCAGCGAACTGATCGTATTATGCGTGGACTGCATGAAGTGAGTAGGCTTCAGCAATTCTTCGCCTTCCCGCGTCAGGGCGTCTAAGAAAAACCCGGTATTCTCGATACACCCCAGTCCGGTAGCGGTTATAATGGCATCCGGATGAGGAATCCGGCAGGCTTCCATCACCTGGCGCGAGGTGAGCAAGGCGCGTTTGAGTATCTTCCCCAAACGGCGCGCTGCATTCGGGGCAAAGTATGGTTTATAGTCCGGATCGATGGAACGCACATAGGCCTCATCGTAAGATACCGGCGTATCCATCCAGGCTTCACACAGGGGAGACTGGGCGGATATCTGTCTCGCTGCCAGAATATAGATGTCGTTCATACGCTTTCTGTCTTCGAGAAAATAAGCGAGGTGTCATTGCCTCCAAAACCAAACGAATTGGAGAGTATATGTTGCAGAGGGCGCACCGGTCTATCTACGGTAGCCGGCACGAAGGACAATTCTTTCATGGGCGAGGAGAAATGCAGGTTGACCGGGATGAAGTTATGCTGCAAGGCTAAGACAGAGATGACGGCTTCCACTCCTCCGGCTGCACTGGTGGTATGCCCGGTGAACGATTTGGTGGACGACACCGGCGGTATGTTCTCCCCGAAGACCCGCTGGATGGCGAGGCCTTCACTCAGGTCGTTGTTTTCCGTCCCTGTTCCATGGGCATTGATATAACTGATAGCCTCGGGAGAAAGCCCGGCCGAATCCAGCGCTTTCGTCATGGAGAGAAAGGCTCCCTCGCCTTCCGGCGAAGAGGCCGTCTGATGAAACGCATCACAGGCATTGCCCCATCCCGACAAACCACAAAGAGGCGCCACGTTCCGCCTGCGCGCAGAATCTTCAGACTCCAGGACTACGTATGCCGCACCTTCTCCCAGATTCAACCCGGCGCGATCCGCGTCGAAGGGCTTACAGGGTTCCCCGTCGAGGATCATCAGCGTACGAAAGCCGTTTAAGTGGAATTTTGTGATGCATTCGCTCCCGCCTGCCACCACGATATCCGCCCTTCCGCTACGGAGAAGCAGGGCGCCGAGCAGTATGGCATTCGCCGCAGAAGAACAGGCGGTAGAAATGGTATCCACCAGCGAGAAAAGCCCGGAATGATCGGCTATCATCTCCGTGCAGGCGCCGCAATCATGGGTGGCGATATACGCATTCCGCGTATCGTTTTCCAGGAAATCTAAGTAATATTGCTCGCTCATATCCATGCCGCCCACGGTGGTGCCGGAGATCAGCGCGATGCGCAATCCGTTCGTTTCCGATAGCCCGGCCTGTTCCAGCGCTTCGCGTACGGCCAGCATGCCCATCAGGGAGGTTCGTGTCGTAATTTCCGTTTCAGGAAGGCCCAACATCCGCATCATCTCCCGGTTTGTCCGTTTGACTTCGCCAACGGGAAGTCCTTTATGTGAGGTGTGGAGGTAAACAAGAGGCGCTATGCCGCTGCGCTGGGCGCGCAATGCGGTCAGTGCCTCCTCCTTGTTTGTCCCCAAAGCGGAGAGGAGACCGGCTCCCGTGACAAAAATCCGTTCCTGCATCCTTTATTTTGTTCTGTTTGCCTGTATATAATCGGCCATTACGCGAATGGATCGGAACAACTCCCGTCCCTGCGAAGGGTCTTTCAGCTTGATGCCATAGTTCTTTTCCATAAGGACGATCAATTCCAGGGCGTCAATAGAGTCCAGGCCCAGTCCTTCGCCAAACAGGGGGGCGTCGTCCGTTATATCTTCCGGAGTGATGTCTTCCAGGTTCAGTACGTCAATAATTTCTTTCTTCAGTTTTAAAATCAGTTCATCCATTGTACAGGTCATATTTTATAGTTTATTTTTTATACGCGTTAAAAATTCAACAGAGAACGGCAGGGCGGTCTCCGGCGGCGGAAAGGTCTCTATCTGCATCAGGAAGGCCTCGCATACCTCGTTTCCATATTCTGTCCATCCGGCCAGCGCCGAACGAATGGATGAATCGGCAAAGGCGTGACTCACCGTCGTGAATAGCTGGTGTGCGCTGAACGCTTCGCAGATATAAAAGGACGTTTCCCCATATAGCTTGTTGCGGATGGCTATTTCAGCCGTCACGATATTGGGAAGCGTATAGACAAAGAGCGAAGGGCTGGGGAAATAATCCTCGCCCGGCCCTATCGTTGCCTGGTATAAGGTATCGGCATCTAAGGAAGCGCTCCGGTTGAAACAAATCACCGCGCAGTCTTCGCGGGGAACGAAACGGGGCCTATCCTCCCGCAAAAGCAATTCGGAGGCCAGAAAACCGAGCTTCGACAGGTTATCCATCTTAAAGAATTTAGGATAATCTATCCCCAGTGTCCGGTAAACAGCCGCGAGGAAGCGCCCATCGCCGGAGGAGACGGGGAGTTCCTTCCCATTGACCGATACCGATTGCCGGGTGATACAGGCTGTTCTGCTAACATACAATGGTCTCATCCGTCTTCTTCTGTTTTTTGAATAATAAGCTCGCATTACATCCTCCGAAGCCGGAAAGTATCTTCAGGCAATAAGGCTTCTCCGTGCGGAGCCTCCGCTCGGCTATGTGCAGCGGATAATCCGTTTCTCCCTGCCTGAATCCACAGGTGGGGAGCGCCGTTTCGTCCGTCAGGGCATGGATGGAGATGATGCTCTCCAGCACGCCCGCCGCCCCCAGGGTATGCCCGAAGTATCCTTTCAGGCTGTTCACCGGCGTCCGGTTCAGGCCGGCGCGGGTCAGGGCAATCGCTTCCATCCGGTCGTTGTAGGCCGTGGCCGTACCATGGGCGCAGACAAAGGCCAGGTCATCCGCCGCGCAGGCCTCCAGCGAAGCCCGTATCGCCAGATAACATCCTTCGCCGGTGCGCGAGGGGCCGGAGATGTGATTGGCATCATTGCGGATCGCTCCCTGCACCAACGACACGGTGTGCGGGTGTTCCTCGCCTGCGGCTCTCCGGTAGATAAGGGTCGAGGCGGCTTCCCCCAGGTTCAGGCCTTGCCGTCCGGCGTCAAACGGACGGCAGGGAGCCGGCGCCAGGGCTTTCAGCGACTGGAAACCGGAAATGATAAACCGCGACAACATATCCACGCCTATCACCACCGCATACGTATAGTCGCCGGAGGCCAATGCACGCATAGCGGCTATCTGTGCACAGGCGCCCGAAATGCAGGCATTGGATACGACAACAGGCTCGTTTGCGTTATGAAAATAGTCCGCAATCAGGCGGGCCGTATGCCAGAGATAGAGGCGGGGACTGTCTGCCCTCTCTCCCTCATCCAGCAGATGCACATTGCCTTTGGTCGTCGAAAGGATAAATACGACGTCCGGTGCGGAAAGGTCTGTCCGGGCTTGGTCGGCGGCCTGAGCGACCGACAGAATGGCGGCCTGCTCGAGCGGCGTATAACCGGCAGGACGTTTGCCGAGCGCGGCAAAGCGGTCGCCCAACTGCTTCCGGTCTATCTGCGAAGCATAGAACGGTTCGGGTATCCCCCGGTAGGCATCGCAGAGCCGGATGCCGGACTGTCCGGACCAGACGGCCCGGTAATTCTCTTCGGTGGTAAATCCCAGCGACGAGATGATGTTATCTCCTGCCCAAACGATCATAGCAAGCCCATTTTTTTCTTCCATTCTTCGTAGAAAGGAGGATTTCCCCATACCAACTGATAGTTTTTATCTAAGAAAACCTGCACGGACGAACCGGTGGCGATCAGCGAATGGTCGTCCTGCCGGTCGGTTATCCGGTAGTCAAAGACGATCTTGGCCGCCTCCGTAGGGCGGTAAACGATCGCTACCCGTGCTTTGGCGCCATAGATCAGCGGCTTTTTATAGCTGAATCTCAAATCGACCAGGGGCGCGTAATATCCATTGGAAAATATATCCAGATAACCCAGCCCGTATTGGGCGCCGAAGGCCTCGCGGGCGTCTTCAAAGTAAAGGGCATAGGCGCCATGCCAGACAATCTGCATCGAATCGACTTCGCTGAAGCGAATGTCTATTTCTCTGGATGCTTCCAGTCGGATACCGGAGGTGTTCATGCGTTACGTTCTATGTCGGTAATTGATATTTTCATTTCACACGAGGCGATCGGTTCTTCTCCAACTCTCACGGTGGCTTGTACAAGGGTCATCCGGAACACTTCTTCGACGAGGAGTACCTGGGTGGTGATGACTTCGCCTACGCGCGGCAGACGCCTTATTTCCAGGTGGCGGATGGCTCCGATAAGTCCCAGCTTCACGGTGTCGTGGCAGAGATACCTGTTGATGTATCCCATACGGGCGGCGCAGGTCTGGGCGATCGTTTCGATCAGGCCGGACTCACTCAGGCAGCCGTCGTCGCAGAAGAGATTGTCTTCCCGCACCTGGAGCGATGTCAGCGTGCGCTCTTTGTCGAAGTCGAGCAGCCGGTCGATCAGGATAAAGGGGCGGCGTTGCGGCAGCAGGTCTGTTATGTCTATATCCGGAAACTGCATCTTATGTCTTTTTACATACCAGGATGGAATGTCCTTTTCCCAATCCGTCGTATATCTTTTCTATCGTTAGTCCGGCGGCCTCTACGCAGCGTATCATATCGTCGGAATGATACATCTTGCTGTTGCCGTTGGCCAGGGCCGTAAAATAAAGGCTGATCTGTGTCAGGCAGTACGCGGCCGTCTCAAACCGTTGCCTGTCCCAGAACGTCTCCATGATAAAAAGCAAGGCGTTTCGGTCCATGGAAGCGGCGGCGCGTGTAAGGATACCGGTCACTTCTTCTTCCGAGAAACAATCCAGGAACTGGCTCATCCAGAGGGCGTCGAAGCCGGCAGGAAATGCCGTCTCGTTGTCTAAGAGGTTCACTCCGTAGCTTTCGATGCGGTCGGCTCCGCAGAGGCCGCGGGTCTGTTCCTTCATCAGTTCGAGCTGTTGGGGCAAGTCCAGGATGGTCACCCTCACCTCCGGGTCGTGCGCTACGCAACGCATAGCCCAGCGGCCGGTATTTCCGCCGACATCGAGCAAGGTGCGGGGGCAGTAGCCGAACACGATTTTCAGGGCCTCATCGAAGGCGTGATCGGAATAAAAATGGTCGAAGGCAAACCAGCTTTTCTGCACCGGCCCGGGCAGGCCCGACAGGCCTTCGTATATCGTGCGCCAAGGGCCGAATACGCGCAGGCCTTCGGGCTTACCGTTCAGCAAAG
This sequence comes from Tannerellaceae bacterium, assembly GCA_031269535.1. Classification (GTDB taxonomy): domain Bacteria; phylum Bacteroidota; class Bacteroidia; order Bacteroidales; family Tannerellaceae; genus DFXE01. The sequence goes on along the minus strand of JAISZA010000240.1, from coordinate 2,147 downwards.
CCTCTTCCAGCGAAAACCATCCCAGATAATTCACGTCGTGGTTAAAGTCCATATTCACTTTCACCAACGGATCGTTGAGCAGGAACCAGCCGGCTTTCGAGATTTCAAAGCGCCCTTCCTTATGCAGCACGGTTCCTGTCGTGAGCGAAGACTCCAGCAAGACCTGCACGGCATAGGACGAAAGCGGGGTCTTTGCCTGTATCTCTTCCAGGGTGAGGCCTTGCTCCGCATCCGTCAGCATTTGCAGGATGCCGAACCGGAGCATCAGTCGGGAGACCTGAAAAACAACCGGCCCGAAGGATATCTCGTGTGCCAGGCGCTGCGCCTCCAGGGCTGTCTTCTTCTCGGCGGCATACCGGTTTTCTAAGGCGGGAAACAGTTTCATACGCTTCTTTTTATTCTTTCCAAAATTCGTAATAATTGAACCATTGTTCGGGATACCGGCGGACGATAGCTTCGGCTTCGCCGGCAAACGAGCGGACATAGGCGGCAATCCGTTCCTGCCGGCTTCCTGTCGCTGCCCCTGTTTGTACCGGCTTTACGTGTACCGTATATTTTCTGCCTGATTCTTTTGTGACAAAGACGGAGAGTATTTCCACGCCCAACGTATCGGCTATGGCGAATGCACCTGCGGGAAAATCGGCTTTCCCGTTCAGGAACTCACACGTCACCGACTTGGGCGAGCCTACGTTCCGGTCGCAGGGCATACTCACAATCTCGCCCTTCTGCAAGGCGGCGTGGATGGCAAACAAATGCGACAAATCATTCTCCAGCACAGGTATCAGGTGTATATTATTGTGGTTTAATATTTTCGTCCGGTATTTCCGGAATGTTTCCGTTTCGCCCGGATAGACTAAGGCGTGTATCTTTTTCTTTTCCTGGCGGAGCAGATAGCCGCTGATCTCAAAATTCCCGATATGCGAACCGGCAATCAGAAAGCCCTTTTCTCCGTCGAGGAGGCGGTGGAAATGTTCGTTGCCGATAATCTCAAGCTCAAACGGACTTTTTCCTTTGGCAAACAGGGCAAAACGGTCTAATATAATTTGTCCGAAGAGGTAATGGTTCCGATAGGTCTTCCGGAAGGATTTCCAGACGGAAAAGCCCCATTGTTTCCGGAAAAAATGATAGATAGCCAGGTAGTTCGTATAGGAGAAAAGCATATAGAACGGCACGACCATCGCCAGGACAAAGTAGCCCAACCGAAGGTCGGATAATTTAAAGAAGGCAATCAGTCCCTCCTGCCCCCACGTATGGCCTCCGGTTTTCCCTTTCCATTTCCGGCCTTCTGTCATTTCCCTGTGTTTATTTATCACCTATCTTCGATTCGATATAATCACAGAACTGCTTCAGCGTCCGGACACCTTCCATCTCTTCCGGTTTGATCTTGAACCCAAAATTGCGTTCTACGATAACGACAATATCCACAAAATCAAGGCTGTCTATTCCCAAATCATCTTTCAGTTGTGCCTCCGGCACGATGGCATCTTCCTCTACTTCTATCTCCTCAATCAAAAACCTCCTTACAATTTCGTCTATTTCTTCTCTCTTCATGACCTGCATATATGTTAATTGTTTCTTGCCGACAAAAGTAAGCAAAGACAATCAAATTTACAAATATTTAAAAACAGGCTATACCAAATACCTGTAAAAACTGTTGTTTCTCCGATGTCCTGACAAGGGGCATGATTTTCATAACCGCCGGTCTGAATGTAGAGTGCATTCGGCTACGTCGATTTCAATTCAAATGCACCCCCAATCCTTGCTGAACGGAAAACTTTTGTTCATCAGAAATTGTTTTTCCGAAAGCTGATTTTTCCCCGGGGGAATTTTTCTGCCGGGAATCTCAGATCGTAAAGCAGAAGGCGTGCGACGCATACAAATGCGACGCACGCCAGAAGCATGAATTGAGAATATTTATTTTACAAAGGTCGCTTTCAGTAAGTAATCGGCACAGCCTTTGACGCCTTCAAACTGGGTGCCTCCGCTGTACCCATCCAGCTCTACAAAGAAATCCTGAATACCGTTGGCATAGGCTGTTTCGTATATCTTTTGGAAGTTCATCATACCCGATTCGCCCAGCACAGCCACATCCTTGATGTGGAGCACACGGATGCGGTCGGCATACTTCTTCATATAAGCTACGGGGT
>JAISZA010000180.1 GCA_031269535.1 Tannerellaceae bacterium | reverse complement strand
GGGGGGGAGGTACGTCCCAACTATACGAGTGAGACTTCCGGATATAAACCCGGACAGCTGTTTCATACAAAAAGCGTCGGCTGATTTCCGTACGGATCACGCAGTAAGATGTGAAGGATGCGGCCCCCATCCTTCACGCCTTAACGGGATGTCATTCAAAGGCTTATACCCCTTGTGAAGGAGTGAAGGATTTTTCGTTAAAAGTCTATGGGGAATGTGTCGTTATCCGTAAAGCAGGAAACCGGCCAGGCCGGCCAACGCAATTGTCAGGATGGGATGTATTTTGAGTTTCCAGATAAGCAGGAAGGCGGAGACGAAGATAAGGAAACTTTTATAGTCGATAAAGTTTTCGCTGTTCATCAACAGGAGAGCCGCAGCGGCTATCAGGCCGACTGTGGCCGGACGTAGTCCCAGGAAAGCGGCTTCCACGAATTTATTATTCCTGAAACGGGCAAAATAATACGAGATAATCAGGATCAGGATAAACGAGGGAAGGCATACAGCCAGTGTGGCCAGGCAGGAACCCAATATGGCTGCTTCCGGCGGATAGCCGGCATTCAGTACCGTTGTATAACCGATATAGGTGGCGCTGTTGATGCCGATGGGGCCGGGCGTCATCTGCGAAATTGCGACAATATCGGTAAATTCCTGCATCGTAACCCACTTATGCCCATCTACTACTTCGTCCTGGATAAGCGAAAGCATGGCGTAACCGCCGCCGAAGTTGAAAAGGCCGATCTTTATATATACCCAAAAAAGTTCCAGGAATATCATATCAGTCTCTTTTTATCCATAAACCATAGATAAGCCCCCCCGCAGCGGCAGATAAAACAATGTAAATGGGAGAAACGCCCAACAGCCAGATAAACAATGCGGCAGCGAGGGCAATCAAAGCCGTTTTCCATGTAAGTCCTACCGATTGTGCGGCCGTAAAACAAGGAACGGCTATCAAGGCAACCACCGCCGGGCGAATGCCTTTAAATATCCTTTCCACCCATGCATTACCCTCCAGATGCGTGAAGAAAAGGGCAATGCCCAAAATAATCAGGAACGAAGGCAGGATCGTACCGAAAGCACAGACCAGACTGCCGGGAAGCTTCCTGAGCCGGTATCCCAGAAAGATGGAGATATTAACGGCAAAGATACCGGGCAAGGACTGTGACATGGCAAAAAGGTCGAAGAAGTCTTGCTTACTGATCCATCCCCGGCCGACAACTTCGCGTTCGATCAGCGGCAACATGGCGTAGCCACCTCCAATGGTAAACGCTCCGATGCGCGTAAAAGTAAGAAAGAGCGTCCAGTACATTTCTATCTCCTGCGTACGCTACGCACCGGGGCTGCGCGTTCGGTTTTGGGAGCGGGAGCGGCTTTGGCCTCCTGTTGTTTTGCAGCAGAGGCGGCTTGCTTAGCGGCTTTCTTAGCCTCTTTCGGATTGCTTACCTGCGTCGTATCAGGCTGCCAATAGAGCGACTGCCGGAATGTATCCAGCTGCTTTTCGATTTCTTCCTGGGCCAGCCTCAGCGAGTCGGGTTCGGGATAGTATTCGCGCAGGGGTTTGTTCAGGAGGTTTTCCGTTTTGATAATCTCGCCCTCAAACATGCGGCGGCGGAAGTAATCGTCGATGGTAAAAGTCTTCGCGTTATTGACATTCGACGTCATAATCAGTGAATTGCTGATATAGGGGCGGATGTTTTCGTAAGGCAGCCAGAAGAGGGGAAGCCGTTGTTCACCCAAGTCGCCCGTTGTCGTCAGGATGGGACAAAGGGCCAGGGTTTTTACGTCGAACACGGAATTATTCTGGTCGAAGTACCAGGCTTCCTTCACATAATAGGCGCGTACGTCGGCAGAAGGGACATCGCTCTCGTTGATGACAAGGGAAGCATCTCCCCCCCCCGTCCCGGGAATCTCTTCATAATAGATATACGCTCGGTCGAGCACATCTTTACGGAAGTCGATGACATGCTCATCATCAAACACTTCATAACCGTCAAGGTATTCGTATGCCGTCAGTTTTCCCTCACTCATGAGCTGGAAGATGGTGGAAAAAAGGTTCATCGTATTGTTCAGCGGACGCACCGGGTAGTACAAGGGGGCATTTTGTTCCTTTGTCATATCTATCTCACGGTATATCACGCGCATCCAGCGTGCGTTGCCTATTTCCTGGGTCATGCGTTCGTTCATATCCTGCGCGCGCACGGTCAGTTCGGGCAAGCCGGTATCTTTTTTTGTGGGTTCTCGTTCGCCGGTGCGGGCACGGGGCGATCGGCGTTCCGGCTGTTCATTCGTATTCTGCGCATATAAGGAAGCCGAAAGCGTGAGAGCGCTTACTAAAATCAATAGGTAATGCGAGCGTTTCATATCTTTTTTGTCTTAGTTTACAATTACTTGAATGGGGGGTATAGAGCGTTCGATCCCATCGGGGCCACGGGCAACCACCCGGTTTACCCAGAATTGTTTCCCGCGTGCCAGTCCCCGGATGAAGTTCTTCTGCCGTTCGGAGAAGCTGCCTCCTTCTGTCGGTTCGTTAATCATATTACCGAACGAATCGGGATAGATCAGTTCGAAGCGCAGGACGGTGAACTGGATATTCAGTATATCATCGTCGATAGCAGCCAGGATACCGCCCGCTTCCATCAGGTTGCGCTTGGGGATGGTTCCTCCCCTGAATTTACGCACATTGCCGTTCGCATCCTTATATTCGAGGTAAGGCATGGGGTCGGGAAGCATTTTGACGCGGAAGGGTGTCCGGGCCATCTCTACCCGGCGTCCGTCTGCCATTTGTGCGCTGACGCTGACGATGGCTTCCTGCCCCACAGAGCCTGCCGCGGGGAAGGCATCCCAGATAGACTCCCCTTTCCGGGTCAGTCTCCCGCTTGAGATGGAGGGGAATACGCTTCCGCTGGGTATGCCGGGCACGGCAATACGGATGGGGTTCTCGATGCCGGCATAGAGGATGTTCATCATCGTGGGGGCTACGGTCGCTCCCGGTTCGGTCACGAAATATTCGCTCCTGAAATCGTGGCGCAGCACCGAGCCGTCGCTATTGGGCATCTCAATATAGCCTTCCACGGGGAATGTACCTGTGGAAGAAGTAGGAACAACGAACCGTCCATTGGCTTCCGCATCCAGCATACGTCCGTTGACGTAAACGGAAGGGCGCTTGGTGGAGTCAATAGCAGAGAGGACGATATTGGCCTCGTAAGCGCTTCCCCTCATCACAATCTGGCTGACGGGCACCACCTGAGCTTCCATCCTGTTGACACGGTAATCGCCTATATCTACACTGTTCAGCAGGTTCGTCATCACTTCTCCCTGCGCATAGCGTATATCGCTTTGCAGTTTGGTAAGCAGGGTGACGGCAGCCGATACAGGCATATTATCGAACAGCGCTTCCTCCCAGTTGCGTATGTTTATACCTATCTGTCGTGGTGGCGCCGTGCTGAGGCTTTCTTCGATGATGCGGCGTTTTTCAGGGTCTTCTACCAAATTGGCCATCATCGTACTGTACGAGTCGATGGCTTCACGCAGCTTCTTTCCTTCGCCGTTCAGGGGGGCGAGCATGATGCGGGAGGCAGCTTCCAGGTCGTCTTTATGCCGGATATCGGTTACATCTCCGTCGTTTCCGTCGGCCACTTTCACCATGCGTTCTTTCAGCTCCTGCACATAGGTATAGATATCGTCCGAAGCCTTGCGTACCTGCACGCCTTTATTATACCATTCCCTCACCTTCTCGGGGTTTGCCTGGTAATACGTCTCCAGTTCATTGCTGACAAGGGCGTTCTGCCTTGTGGCATTATGAATGGTGTTCTGAAGGCTGTCTTCCACCAGCACAAAGCCATTAAGCACTTCCGACGATACATTGAGTGCCATCATCGCTATAAACACCAGATACATCAGATTGATCATCTTCTGGCGTGGAGAATTAGGATTGTTTCCTACTGCCATCTCTTTTCTACTTCATTTGATATGGATTCGGCCCGACGGGAGGGATGCCCATATTTACCGTCATGGCCTGTAATAAGCGGCTGTAAACCAGATTCAGCTGAGCCAATTGCTGCGCCATCTTTTCTGTTTCGGAACGGAATACGGAGCTATCGACTATGGAGCCGTCATAGAGTTCTTTGATGCGGTTCAGCCCGGCATTGATATGTTCGATAGAACTGATCTGTGAGCTGATACTTCTCAGCTGCACTTCGTAAATTGTGTTCAGTCCGGAGACATTGCGGTTCAGTAGTTCCATTTGCTGCACATAGCCCTGCGAGCTGCGGTTGATACCGTCGGACACATGCGAGAGCGATTGGGTGATCGAGCTGAAACGCTCCATATCGTCTGCAATAGCAGCCAGTTGTTCCAGGTATTTCTGTGTAGCTTCGGTCAGTTGTGGTATTTCGGCTATCCGGTCGGCCGCATCAAGCAGTTTCTGTATGCCGGTGGAGAGATTTTTCGAGTCGCCTTCCGATAGATTCACCGAAGCGCCAAACCCTCCTATGCCGCCGATGTTTCCTATGCCTCCGATGTTTCCGATGTTTCCGCCTCTGCCTCCCGGATTTATCCCCGGCGAGGACTTAGCTGCCGCCCCTGCCGGCTCATCATCATCATCATCTTCCATATTGGCTTCCGAGCGCATGATGGAGGATACAGATGTCTGCACAAAGTCGGGACGGTCGAGGGGATTCTTCGATTTCAATACAGGGAATACGTCTTCCCAGCGGTAATCATTGTGAGGCCTCTCAAAACCAAAAACAAAGAATACAAAAAACTCCGTCACCATCCCTACGGCCAGCATCGTATTCCCGTAAGGGAGGTGCAGGATTTTAAACATAGCACCCAGGATAACGACAGAAGCTCCCCAGCTATAGCAAAAGTTCAGCAGACGTTTCCCCTTATCGCTGGAAAGATACATCTCCACTCTATTCTTATATCTTTTATACTTTCCCATTTTATTGAAGTATTAATGTCTTTTTCAGGTATCTGTTATTTTTTTCCTTTCCCCCGTGAGAATCCTATCTGCGTACGGACGCAGCGGAAGCCGATGTAGGAACGTGTTTCGTTCTGATATTCAAACGTGCGCATGTCCGAACGGATAAACTGAGCGACGTCTTTCCAGGAGCCGCCGCGTACTACCTTCTTTTTCATCGCGTAAGGGTCTTCTTTCGCCGCGTTGTAGCGCAGGTCGGGATTCATATCGTTCATCTGCCGGGGGCCTGATTCCGAGTAAACGGTTGCTGTCCATTCGGATACATTGCCTGCCATATCGTACAGGCCAAACTCATTGGGAGCAAACGAGCCTACACGCGAAGTGATCAGGTGTCCGTCTTCCGTATAATTCCCGCTTCCCGGCTTGAAGTTGCCGAGGAAGCATCCTTTGCTCTGCAGCTCGTCGGTAGCCCAGGGGTATTTATATTCGTTCTTGCCGGTACGCGCCGCATATTCCCACTCGCCCTCGGTAGGCAGGCGGAAAGGCTCGATGGTCTGCCCTGCCGGCAGATTGATTGACGATTTAAACAAGTCCGTACGCCATACGCAGAAAGCCGCAGCCTGCTCCCACGATACCCCTACCACGGGATAATCGTCGTAGCCGGGATGCTGGAAGTACATACGCATATAGGGTTCGTTATACGCATTATTGAAGTCGTTCACCCAGCTGGTCTCATCCGGATAGATATTGACAATATACGTATGCAGGAAATCCCATTCGCTGCTCAGCGGACGGGTGATGGTTTCTCTGACAATACGCCCTTCTTCGTCGATGTAGGCTGTATCTTTGGATATCATGACGACCTCGTCGGGGTCGATCGTAAGATCGGTATTCCGTATGCGGTCGGCGGGATTGAGGCGATGTTTACGCAAGGCAGCAGAGGTGTAATCGTACCATTCGTATCTGAAGAGCATCTGTTTTTCATCCAGGCGGCGCTCTCCTGTTATCGGGTGTGTATAATAGACGCTTTCGATGGCTAACTGCTCATCTTCATTGGGTCGCCTCCAGGGGATGGGGCGAGTCCAGTCGAGGTGAGGCGTTACCGGATCGCCGTAGCGGTCTTCCGTAATCTTGAAGAGGTCGTTCCCCCCATAGGCGGGATCGGCCAGACGTTCGCGGATAATGGAATCGCGCACCCAGTAAAGGAACTGACGGTATTTGGCATTGGTGATCTCTGTTTCGTCCATCCAGAAAGCATCAAAGGAGACCCCTTTCGTTTCTGCCATCATGCCCCATAAAGAGTCTTTGTCTGACGGCCCCATATCGAAAGCGCCCCGTTTGATCAAGACCATACCATACGGTGTCGGCTCATTTACCGCTGCCGTTCTTACACCGGTCACTTCTCCTCCGCTGCCCAGTAAGGACCGGCCGCAGGAAGAAACAAGAATAGCCGCTGCAAGCGCTGATAATATTTTTTTCATATACTTTTATAATATACGTACACTTTTATGTCTATAGTTTCCTGTCTTTGTCTTGTCCAGCTTTATCTTATATCTTATTACCAACTCATGGCTTCCGCTGCTTGCTTTCAGCAGGGCGCCCGTGGGGAAATCATACGCATACCCCACTTCTACATTACTGAACGAGGCTCCCAGCAAAACAACAGCCTCGTACCCACGCCAGGAAAGCCCTCCGTTAAACATTTTATTATATACCACCCGCGCGGTAACATCCACCTGGAAGCTTTGCAGGTCTGTTTTCATCAATACGGAAGGCTGTAATTCAAACAACGGATTCTTTAACTGAATATTGTATCCTCCGGTCAAATTATATGTCCGGCCGATGTAGGTACTGATATTTTCTTCCAATTCCAGCTCCGGTTCCAGGATGTGAGAGGAGGCGATGCCGAGATAGAATTTTTTATGCGTGTAGTACAGGCCGGCGTTTATATCGAGCGCCATTCCGTTTACTTCGGTACGAGGGATCGCCTCGTCTTCGTTTTCGTGATAGTCCGACTCGCCCTCGGCGAAATCCGCTTTTGTCCCGTCGAAAGCAACAGAAGCCAGTCCGGCCTGCACCCCTATGCTTAATGTTCCTCCAAACAGGCTTCGTTTATAGGCAAACTGTCCGGATATGCGTGAATTGCGGAAGAGGCCGATACTTTCAGTAAACAACGTGACTCCCACACCGGTATTCGTACGTCCTATCCGGAGCGGCATATCCACATTGATAAAAGATATGGTCGGAGCGCCGGGCATACCTACCCACTGCATACGTTGCAGCCCGAAAATATTCAGGTCGCCTCCCGTCCCGGCATAGCCGGGATTATAATATCCCATCGCCATAAAATACTGACTAAACTGCGCATCCTCCTGTGCCCGGGCAGTAGCCGCCAGAGCCATAAAAGTAAGAAAGGAGAAAAACAATCGCTTCATAACAAAAAAACAACGTTTACGAAAGCAGTAAATTGTATGAAGGACTTGTTTTTGTTTACGTTGCCGGGGTTTATTACGTTGCAAAGATAAACCATCTTTAGCCGTGAGGAAGTAAATCACGCCGGAACTCTTCTTTCTTTTTTCCGGTATCGGATGCTTTTATCTGTCCGACCAGGGTCGGACACGTGTTCGACCTGGGTGGGACACGTGTCTGACCTGGGTCGAATACGTGTTTGACCAGGGTCGGACAAATAAATGGGTTCTTTCTTCCGGAGTTTGATACCATAGTTGAAAAGCCCCGGGAAACTATCCCGTTCCGGAATTGTCCGGTATTCGCCGAAGGACTGGAGAGAGAAGTGATTCGTCACCGATTTTACGATTTCGTTGTATATGTTCTTCTGTTTCTCAAATATTCAGTAAATTTATCGGCGAAATTATGATAGACCTGATTAATAAATTGAAAAGCAGTAACTGCATAAAAAATAATACGATATGTCAAAAGTAGCTGGCTATATTTTAATATTAAGCGATAGTAGATATTTTTCCTTCAATATAAATATGTACTATAAGTTTGCCGAACCGGTTCCGGAGTTTGTTCATCCAAGACATATACCTTTAGTTTGCTTTATTACTGACGAATCAGGGAACATAACACATATAGGTCTTGGTAAGCGGGGAATGCGTGCAGGAACAGATTTAAGAAAACTTAATATTGAAGATATATTCGAACTTAACAAGCTTGTTCCCATAAAGGAAATTGCTAATCTTGTCCATATAAAGTTCAGACATCACATACTTAATAAGGCCGACAATGGCGGATTGATTCCGAATAAATCCTTTGAAGAATTTCTGAACGTATTTCTGGAAAAAGCACCTGAAACAATTCCTGTTTTAGATAAATATGCACAAGGCAGGCGTTTAAGGATTGAAAAACTTTCTAAATCAGCAAAAAAGTCATTGGCAGAACAGAAAGAAGCTGTCTTAACCGCAATGAATATTGCCGGAATAGACAGAGAAGAAGCCCAAGGATGGGATTATAAAGAGACGGAAAAGCCGTTGTCATTTCTTGATGGTATTGACCACGTGAATCTTCGGGAAGATTCCATGATAATTAATGATTTAGGCAATATGCCTGGTTTTGATTTAATCCGAACGACAAAATATTCAGCTTCTGTATTTGAAAACAAAAACACACATCTTACTGTTTTATTAGCAAACAGATTACCCCTTGAAGAGCTTCTGGGTACAGATTTGATTTATTTCAATGAAGACTTTCAATGTTTTGTTATGGTGCAATATAAGGTCATGGAAAAAGAAAATGATAAACTTATTTTCAGGCTGCCTAATCCTCAATTATCAGAAGAAATTACAAGAATGGACTCTATACTAAGTTCATTGGAATCTACAAAAGGGAATGAACCCGTAATTGATTATCGGATTAGTGAAAAGCCGTTTTTTGTTAAAATCTGTCCAAGATTAGAGTTTAACCCAGATAATGTTGCTTTAAGTTCGGGAATGTATATACCACTTGATTATATCAAGATACTACAAAATGACAACTGTATTGAAGGAAAGTATGGAGGTAAAGGCATTACTTATAATAATGTAAGACGTTATTTTGATAATACGGCATTTAAAACAATTATTGAAGGAGGATGGATCGGAACGAATCAAAATCAGTCATTGTTACTTACGGAAATAATCAGAGATATTTTACAAAACGGAAAAACGGCTGTCCTTGCAATAAAGAAGAGACTTGAAAAAAAATTGTCGATACAAAGCCGAGGCTGAATAGGCAGCCGGAGATTATCTGCGGACATCATTAGGCTGCCCCTTCAGGGCGCGTATCGGATTATTCTGTTTTATACCCAGGGCGTTGCCACCGGAACCCAGGGCGTTGCCCTGGGCTGGGGTCTGGGCTTTTTCAAATTGTCGCAGATTCAATGGATTTCCGTCTTTGCGAGGTACGAAGCAATCCAGGGGGCGCCCGGATCTGGATGGCTTCACCCTCCGGGGTCGCAAGGACGGCGGAAATCCACCCCTCGTAACTTATAACTATATTTACGGGCGCAGGGTGTAACCTGGGGGCGGGAGCTGCGTCTAAAGATATGCAATGGAGTTGTATTCCGACATATATTATGTCAGGCGGATACAAGCAGGAGATACCTCCGGCTTTGCTTGCCTTTTAGACCGGTACAGCCGGCCTGTTTATTCGCTGATCTTTAAACTGGTACGTAATAAAGAAGATGCGGAAGAACTGGCTCAGGATGTGTTTATGAAGGTATTCAGGAGCCTGGGGACTTTCAGGGCAGAGAGCAGTCTCTCTACCTGGATATACAAAATAGCCTATCATACGGCTATTTCGGAAATACGGAAAAAGAAACATGAGTTTCTGGCTATCGACGAAGCGCTGATAGAGAATGTGTCGGAAGAAAAACTGGCCGAAACATTCGGAACAAACGATGAGAACGAACAGATAAACCGCCTGGATGCGGCAATGGCTGCCTTGTCGCCCGACGAACAGGCTATCCTTCTCTTCTTTTATACGGAAGAGAAAAGCATTGAAGATATTGCCTCAATCACAGGCCTTTCCTTATCGAATGTAAAGACCAGGCTGCATCGCATACGGAAAAAATTATTTGTCCTGCTTACTAAAATGGAGGAACAAGAAAATGAATGAAAAAAAGCAAGAAGATGATTGGCTGAAATCCTTATTCAGCCGGATGCCGGAAGAAGAATTACCGGCCTCGTTCGGAGAAAAGATGATGAAGCGGATAGAGGCGGAAACAGTACGGCTCAGGAAGCGAAACGAGCGGATAGGCTTAGCGCTCGTCATCCTCGCTTCGTCGGGCCTGATAGGACTGGCAACAGCTACCCTCCTCTACATCGGCCTCCCCCGCATCGAATGGGAGCTGCCGGAACTCAGCACATTGCCGTTCTATCTGTATATCGGAACCCTGAGCCTCCTCTTACTGGGCATAGACCACATCCTCGTCCGGCTCTATGGGAAAAAGAATGAGTAAGAGAAGTTATGAGTTACGAGTTACAAGTTACGAGTTACGAGTTACGAGTTACGAGTTACAAGTTACGAGTTACAAGTTACGAGTTACGAGTAAAAAAGAGACAGACCGTCATTGCGAGGTACGAAGCAATCCAGGGGGCCAGGAAGCTCTGGATTGCTTCGTACCTCGCAATGACGGTCTGAATGGAAAACCGACGTAGTCAAATGCCCCCTTTCGAACTCGTAACTTGTAACTCATAACTTGTAACTCGTAACTCATAACTCGTAACTTGTAACTTGTAACTTGTAACTTGTAACTTGTAACTCGTAACTCGTAACTCGTAACTTTTCTTACTACTCATTCTTTTTCCCATAGAGCCGGACGAGGATGTGGTCTATGCCCAGTAAGAGGAGGCTCAGGGTTCCGATATACAGATAGAACGGCAAGGTGGTGAGTTCCGGCAGCTCCCATTCGATGCGGGG
>JAISZA010000152.1 GCA_031269535.1 Tannerellaceae bacterium | reverse complement strand
TCGTCATTGCGAGGTACGAAGCAATCCAGGGTGTGCCCGGTCTGGATTGCTTCACCCTCCGGGTTCGCAATGACGGTCCGTAATGACGATGCGACAATTTGAATTGCACCCTTGGTTGTTTCATTATTTGGAATAAAACAATTACCTTTGTGGCAATTTTTTTGAAGACAGATAGAAGTGCATTATGAATAAGAGATTTACTGAGTATGCTAAGTTTGATTTGCCGAACATCAATGAAGAGATGTTAAAAAAGTGGCGGGAGGAAGGTCTCTTTCGCAAAAGCCTTGAAATACGGGAAGGGAAGCCTTCTTTCGTATTCTATGAAGGGCCGCCTTCGGCGAATGGAATGCCTGGTATCCACCACGTAATTGCTCGTTCGATAAAAGATATTTTCTGCCGCTATAAGACCATGAAAGGATTTCAGGTGCAACGCAAGGCGGGATGGGATACGCATGGGCTGCCCGTTGAACTGGGGGTAGAGAAAGACCTGGGAATAACCAAGGAAGATATCGGCAGGAAAATCTCTGTGGCCGAATATAATGCTGCCTGCCGCAAAGCGGTTATGAAATACACGAAAGAGTGGGAAGACCTGACCGACCTCATGGGCTACTGGGTGGATATGGACGAGCCGTATGTTACCTGCGACAACCGCTATATAGAAACACTCTGGTATCTGCTGAAAGAACTGTATCAAAAAGGATTATTGTATAAAGGCTATACCATCCAGCCTTACTCGCCGGCTGCGGGAACAGGGCTGAGCACACACGAACTGAACCAGCCGGGAACATACCGGGATGTAAAAGACACGACCTGCACCGCCCAGTTCAGGATACTCACACCGAAACCGGAAATGACCCGCCACGGCGACGCCTTTTTCCTGGCGTGGACGACTACGCCCTGGACACTGCCCTCGAACACGGCCCTCTGCGTAGGCTCCCCGATAACATACGCGGCCGTACAAACGTTTAACCCCTATACCGGCATCCCCGTCACATTGGTGCTGGCTAAAGAACTGATAACAGCTTATTTTAATCCGAAAGCGGCAGGACTTGCCCTGGCGGATTATAAGCAGGGAGATAAATTGATCCCATGGCAGGTCGCAGGCGAATGGACGGGCGCTGAACTGGTGGGGCTCCCATACGAGCAACTCATCCCCTGGGTAAACCCCGGAGAAGGGGCTTTCAGAGTCATACCGGGCGATTTTGTCACGACACAGGAGGGGACGGGCATTGTACATATAGCTCCTACTTTCGGAGCAGACGACGACCGGGTGGCCAAAGCAAACGGCGTCCCTCCCCTGATGCTGCTGGATAAGGAAAAAAATTACCGCCCGATGGTGGACCTGACAGGAAAATACTTCCTGCTGGAAGACCTCGATGCAGACTTTGTACAGGAAAGGATGAACGCCACAGATTATGACCCTTTTGCCGGACGCTACGTAAAGAACGAATACGACACCAAGCTGTCGGAGAACGACGAGACATTAGACATCAGTATATGCCTGATGCTGAAAGTGCAAAACCGGGCTTTCCGCATTGAAAAGCATGTACACAGCTATCCGCATTGCTGGCGCACCGATAAACCGGTGCTGTATTATCCGCTCGACAGCTGGTTTATCCGTACGACAGCTCACCGGGAACGGCTGATCGAACTCAATAATACCATCCAATGGAAACCGCCAAGCACCGGAAGCGGGCGCTTCGGCAAATGGCTGGAAAACCTCCAGGACTGGAACCTGAGCCGCAGCCGCTACTGGGGAACCCCTCTGCCTATCTGGCGTACGGAAGACGGAGAGGAGGAAAGGTGCATCGGCTCTGTGGAAGAGCTTTTCTCCGAAATAGAAAAATCAGTGAAAGCCGGGCTGATGGAGGCGAATCCGTATAAGACCTTCCGGCCGGGCGTCTATACAAAAGAAAATTACGATAAGATAGACCTGCACCGCCCCTACGTTGACGATATCATACTGGTGTCGGAAAGCGGGAAACCAATGAAGCGGGAAACCGATTTGATTGATGTATGGTTCGATTCAGGCGCCATGCCCTACGCACAGATACATTACCCTTTCGAGAATAAAGAAGCTTTCGACAAAGGAGAAGTCTATCCTGCCGATTTCATCGCTGAAGGGGTTGACCAGACACGCGGCTGGTTCTTCACCTTGCACGCCATCGCCGGGATGGTCTTCGACAGCGTTTCGTTCAAAACAGTCGTTTCCAACGGGCTGGTACTCGATAAAAACGGCAATAAGATGTCGAAACGCCTGGGCAACGCCGTCGATCCGTTCGAGACGATCAGGCAATACGGCTCCGACCCGTTGCGCTGGTATATGATAACGAATGCCTCCCCCTGGGATAATATAAAATTCGATCCGGAAGGGCTGGAAGAAGTGCGCCGCAAGTTTTTCAGCACTTTATACAATACGTATTCCTTCTTCGTGCTCTATGCCAATGTCGATGGATTCGATTATTCGCAGCCGGAGATCCGCTGGGATGAGCGTCCGGAAATAGACCGCTGGATACTCTCGCTGCTGAACAGCCTGATAAAAGATACCGACAGCTGTTACGGAAGCTACGAGCCGACACGCGCCGGACGCGCCATCTCCGGGTTTGTAAACGATAACCTGAGCAATTGGTATGTCCGCCTGAACCGGCGCCGTTTCTGGGGAGGAGGAATGACTACCGATAAACTCTCGGCCTATCAGACCTTATATACCTGCTTAGAAACAGTATCCAAACTGATGGCGCCTATAGCGCCTTTCTATGCCGACCGCTTATTCCGCGATTTAATCGCTGTCACGGGGCGTGAAAAGGCTGCATCCGTCCACCTGGCCGACTTCCCCGAATGGAATGAAAGCCTGATCGACCAGGGGCTGGAAGAACGGATGAAAATGGCGCAGGATATCTCTTCCATGGTACTGGCGCTCCGGCGGAAGGTAAATATCAAAGTCCGCCAATCGCTGCAAACCATCCTGATCCCGGTAACAGACCACCATCAACAGGAAAGCATCGAAGCCGTAAAGAACCTGATCCTAAGCGAAGTCAACGTAAAAGAGCTGAAATTTACGGATCATTCAGAGGGTATCTTAGTGAGAAAAATCAGACCCGACTTCAAAAAGCTCGGCCCGCGGTATGGCAGGATTATGAAGCAACTGGCTGTCGCCATACAGCAAATGACTCAGGAAGCGATCGCGGCCTTTGAAGCAGAGGGGCGTTTTGCCTTCCCTATCGAAGGACAGGAAGCTGTAATAGAGCCCGGAGATGTGGAAATCATTTCTGAAGACATTCCCGGCTGGCTGGTAGCCAATGAAGGGAAGCTGACTGTCGCTTTAGATATCACCCTGACTGAAGAACTCTGCAGGGAAGGCCTGGCGCGCGAATTGGTCAACCGCATCCAGAACCTGCGTAAAAGCAAGGGATATGATATCACAGACAAGATAAAAATACATATCCTGTCGTCGGGCGAAATGGATCAGGCTATTTGTGAACATAAGGAATACATCATGAATCAGGTCTTAGCCGTCTCCCTGAAATTAGTGGATATACTGAGCGAGCCAGACAACCTGGATTTTGACGATTTCAATGTATCCATCCGGATAGATAAAGTATGATTAAATTTAAACACTATATTTGTATAATGAAAAAAGAAAGATGAACCATGGCAGAGAAAACCAGATATTCGGACGCTGAGCTCGAGGAGTTCCGCGCCATTATATTAGAAAAGCTGGAAATAGCTAAAAAAGACTACGATCTGTTGAGAGCAGGAATCACCAATTCCGATGGAAACGATGTATCAGATACTTCTCCTACTTTCAAAGTACTGGAAGAAGGGGCTGCTACACTGTCTAAAGAAGAAGCGGGCCGTTTGGCCCAGCGGCAGATGAAGTTTATACAGAACCTGCAGGCTGCATTGATCCGCATTGAAAACAAGACCTACGGCATCTGCCGCGAAACAGGTAAACTCATTCCTAAAGAGAGGCTTCGCGCCGTACCTCATGCGACATTAAGTATCGAAGCAAAACAAGGAGGAGCCAAATAAATGAAATCCGTAAAAGGCTGGGGAGCAGTATCGATTGTCGTACTGTTCCTTACTCTTGACCAGACACTGAAAATATGGATTAAAACTCATATGCAGCTGCATGAGAGTATTGAAATTGCTCCCTGGTTCTACATATACTTCACCGAAAACCCCGGAATGGCCTTTGGAATTGAGATCATAAGCAAGCTGTTCCTGACCTTGTTCCGTATCGTTGCCGTCTCTTTCCTTGCTTATTACCTGCATAAAATCATAAAAGATAATTATAAAACCTGCTACATCGCCTGCATCGCCCTGATCTTTGCCGGAGCGATAGGAAATATCGTCGACTCTGTTTTCTACGGCGTCGTGTTCGACCATAGCTCAGGGCAGGTGGCTACCTTTATGCCCGAAGGAGGGGGATATGCCTCCTGGCTGCACGGCAAAGTAGTGGATATGTTTTATTTCCCGCTCATCAATACGACTCTCCCCGACTGGCTACCTATCTGGGGAGGACAGGATTTTATCTTTTTCCGCCCGATCTTCAACCTGGCTGATTCGGCCATTTGCGTAGGGGTGTTTATTTTGTTTATCTTCTACCGGCATACCTTATCAAAAAGCTTTTCCAAAGAAGAAGAAGAAAAAGAAAAGAATGCAGATAAAACTGTATAAATACAGTCTCATTACTTTATGGACTATGGCGGCAGTGCTGGCCTCGTGCAGTAAAGTTCCCGGTGGTATCTTGCCTGAGAAAAAGATGAAAGATGTCATGATCGATATGCAATTGGCTGAAAACATAATCAGCACAAATTATCAGGTTTATCCCGACAGCGCCCGTAAAGCGGCCCTGTATCAGGCCGTATTCCGTAAACACAAAACTACACAGGCTGTGTACGACAGTTCCCTGGTCTGGTACGGCAAAAATCTGGATATACTGATGCGCATTTACAATCTGGCTTTAAACGAAGTTAATGAACAGATCAGAGCACTGGGGGATGTACAGGCAAATGCCGCGCCATCGGCCAATCAGGATTCCGTCAATATATGGCCACGACACGACTACCTCACGCTCCAGCCTGAGGCGCTGTTCAACGGTACGATTTTCGATATCAGGCCCGACAGACCTTATCTGTCGGGAAGCATCTTTGTCTTATCCATGCATGTATGGGGAGTAAGGCCGCTGATGCGCCATATACCGGAAGTGCGCATCAGTGCCGAACTGCCGGATACCACACTCGTCATCAACCGAAAAATGACAAGCGACGGCCGGCAGGAAATCATCCTGAGAACACCAGCCGCCAGGCAGACAAAGCGCCTCTATGGCTATATCCGGATGGATCAGGCAGAGACGGCTTACTACAAAATCTACCTCGACAGCCTGCGGCTGATAAGGTATAATTACGGCTCTGCAGCATTCGCTGTCGAATCCGCATCTGCTCCTTCCGGCAACTAAGCCCCTCCTTCTGTTCCGTATGCGCAGGATCGCCTCTCATTCTATCTTCTGCAAACAATCCCATCCCCTGAGTTATATAGAACTGACAGACGAGGGCATCTTCCTGGGTATCCATCCGCTGGAGGAAGAAACAGCCGCTACCGAGTTTTACGACGGCCTCCTGATCCCTCTCCCGGCAGGAAGCCGGCTCCCCTACCCTTTCAGCCTGGAACGAATCCGTCAATCAGGAATAACGGAGCATATCTCGCCGGGAGATAAAATACACCTCTACCGCCTCCACAGGGAGGTCATTTATCGTCATGGGTAGCCTCGCGGGAGTCGGGTTCGCGGTTGTCAGGCTTCAGGCTGAGATAGCCGTCTTTCAGGATAAAACGTTCGTCGTGTGTGGCCAGGAAACGGATGGCTGTAATGCTTTTTTCGTCAGGGAAAGGGAGAGATTCCATCAGCGTTCTGACGAGGCAGGGAAGGGTCGTTAAGGTTTCCAGCAGGGCTTCCCTTATCTCGTTAAACTCAGCATTGTTAAGCCCGGATTCGCTCTTTGCCAGGCATACATCGCAATAGCCACAGTCTTTTGCAGCCTTCTCACCGAAATAGCGGAGAAGCATCCGGCTACGGCATATATGCTCTTCGTTCATGTATTCCAGCACTTTTGAAATGCGTTTCTCAAACCGTTTCAGCCGTTCTTCGTATGCCGGGCGGGGAATGAAAAGGTATTTCTGCTCTTCCCTGTCGCGGATATAGATGATAAGCGGTGTCTTCTTCTGTGGGATATAGCTTACGATGCCGCATTTGGAGAGGCCTGTCAGGATTGTGTATATTTCCTGGCGGGAGACGCCGGAACGGGTGGATATCAGCGCCTCATCAATGTAGGCATAATCGGTAAAAAGGCCGGTGTACGAACGAAGAAGGGTATGTATCACCTCGTCCATCTGTTTGTCTTCCTGGTGAAGGTATCTGTACAAATC
>JAISZA010000170.1 GCA_031269535.1 Tannerellaceae bacterium | reverse complement strand
AGCCGGAACATCCCGGAAATTATCGCCTTTATCAACGATTATGTCATGGAGCAACGACCGATGAAAACGGATATTACCGTAAAAGACGGCGAATTAAAACCGTATATGAAACTGAAAAGTCATAAAGATTTGTACTGATTTTGAAAGATTTTCGCAGATTTTTTCGAAATCATATCAATCATTCAAAGCAAAAAAAGCACCGTGCAGACAGTAGCGGAGAAGCAATGTATATTTCCCAGGGCAGTTAAACATAGGCTGCCCTTTCAGGGCGCCTACCGGATTATTCCGTTTTATACCCAGGGCGTTGGAACCCAGCCCAGGGCGTTGCCCTGGGCTGGGTTATATAGGGCTTTCAGCCCGGAAAACTTCCGGATTTTCCCTACAGATAAAAATAAAACGAACCGGATCCGGAACGGACAAGCATACCCCCGTCCGCCTCATCATCATCCAGACAGGGAAAAGGGCTGAAAGCCCTTTATATTCCAGCCCAGCGGCAATGCCCTTTCGTTTCCGGCCAGGTTTTTTTATTGTCCGGGTATGGTATATTTCCTGCTTTCGTGCGTACCTTTTAGTCGCCCGGACGCTGTTTCTCTGCTCAATACACATTGACTTCGTCGATGAAGAACCATGCCGGGTGCCCCACTCCATAATGCCAGGGCGGGCAGAGTCCGATTGTCTCGATTCTTACTTTGATATAACGGGCTTTTACCGTTTGCTCCGGTCCGACGGCGACGGCGACGTATTTTACCTCTGCTTCCCTGTCTTCTGCAATGTCGGTGTGTCCTGCGGGGTGATACACTTCGTTATCTATGGAGGTGTAGCAGCTCATGCTTTTGGGTAGCAGAATCCAGGAGCCTAATTTATGAAGGAAGTCGGCTTCGATGCGCTGCACCTCTTTGATTTCTCCCAGGTCTAAGACAAACTCGGCGTCTTTTCCTACCCAGCCTACCCAGCTTTCGTTGAATGTTGCTCCTCCGTATAGTCCGTCCGTCAGTGCTTTGCCGGCAATTTTATCGTACGGAGCATCGGCAGGGAGCAGGTAATGGACGCTGCTTCCCCGGGCGAGACTTTGTTTCTCGTGCGATAAATTCCGTTGCACATACAGCCGGCCATACGCTTCAATGGTATTCCTCCGTTCATTGAGCATTGTCACGCCATATTCGTTTGCGCGGGAGAGAAACAAATCTAATCGTTCTTTCAGTCCGGCGATATCTTCGATCGGTTCCGTGCGGGCGATTTCCAGTTCGGCATACATAAGCGGCAGCCGGGCCTCTCTTACCCTGTTGAGAAATATTGGGTTTGTCGCGGCGGCCCGTTCCGCCTGATCAAACAATTGCCGATACCTCATCATCATGGCTTTGTTGAGCATACCTTCCTTATGTGTGACGGGGGTATCGTATATCCAGAGCGGTATTTTACTACCAATAAGCGCTCCTTCGCGTAGTTTGATGTACTGATAGAGCCAGGGGGCAGCCGCTTCTCCGTAATAGCCTTTCAGGAAAGCCTGCATGAGCGAGTCCACATCGGCCGAAGTATTCCACAACAGTTTGGCAACCAGATACGAGCGCAGTTCGGAGAAATCACCTCCTTTGACGCCCGCTATCTGTGAGAAGTGCATGGTAGCCTTGTTTTTCCTGAACAGCTCCATATTGGGTTGGAGGATATGGAAATTGGGAAAAGGAGCGATGTAATTATCGAAGTTGATGCCATAATCCCAGACGAAGATATTTTCCGATATTCCGGCCCATCCTTCCATGCTTTTCAGAAAACTCTTCCCCGAAGGATTCTCTGCCAGCGTTACTTCTCTGTAACAATCGATATCGCAAAGCATGATGTTGACATTAGGCAGGGGTTTGATGTGCAGTGGAGGAGGTACGGAATACAGGTAAGCCAGGGTGGAAAATTCCTTATCCGGGAAGCGTTCCGCCAGTTTGTTGAGGAAATAGATTATGGTTCCGGCGGGGCTTCCTTCTTTTTCGTCGATAGCCCGGCAGTCGTCGCATAAGCAATGTGTCTGGCTGTCGTTCTGACTGACGGAGATAATCGGCTTTCCCGGATTTGCACGGAAGATGGAATCAATGCGGTTCGCCACGATTTCAAAAACTTCGGGATTCGTCAGACACCATTGGCTGGCCGCCCCCGGTCTCCGCTGCCCATTCACGAAAGAATAATATTCAGGGTGAGCGGCTCCGTAGTCGGAGGCCGGCAGCAGGCGGTTGAATGTATGCACCCACAGGTTATCGGCAAAGACTTCATTGGGAAATTCGAGTCTGTGCCATAATCCGTAGATCGGGTCTTTCAGACTGTAGGCCTGCGTCTGGCGGTAACGGAAAGAGGGATTCTCCACCCGGTTTATTCCGGAAGGGACAATCATATCGTTACTTTTAGTCAGGCTGTACGTGTTTTCCGCATAATAATGGATGCCGAAATAATCTTCCAGCAAGGTGACCACTCCGTAGATACTCCCCTTGCCTTCCCCTTTGACGATCCGTACATAGCCGTCGGTGGTAGTCAACAGGAATCCGTCTTCTTTTATCTCCGGCTTATGGGATGTCCCGGAGGGTAGCGGCTGTTTGTTACCGATCAGGATATCTCCTTTCCGTATCCGGCTGCCTTCGGGCAGGATGTCGATTGTCGCTCCGGTGATTCTTCCGGCGAAATCCTGTAGTAATAAAGCTGCCGTCCAATCGATACTGTCTGCTTTGTTCACAATGATCCGTCCGTTGGCTTTTCCGTTTTTTATGATTTCAACCTGTGCATTCGTCCATGAAGTCCAAAGGGCCAAAGCGAGCAGTAGTATCCGGTGTTTTTTAAAAATCATAGCGTTCATCATATATGTTATCTATTTAATAGTGTGCATTTGCCCCGGCTAATTTACAACGATCTCGTCGGTAAACATGAATTGACCGTTCTTATTCTTTGCCAAGATTCTCACATAACGGGCTTTTTTCTTTTTAATCTCTCCGCAGAACTTTTTGAAGACGAGTTGTCTCTCTGTTTCCGGTATATCGTTTTGAATTGTAAGGACCTTTTCGAACGTTTGTTTGTTTGCAGACAAGCTGATTTCCACGTATGCAGGCATGTATATTCCGGGGCCTGTGATTTGCATAAAAGTAGCCGAAAAGCGGCTAAGTTCCGTCATTTCTTCCATATCAATAATGATATCGAGGTCGTTGGTGAATCCTTGCCAGCGATCGTCGTTGTGGCGTTCGCCCCCTCTGTAGCCATCCGTCAGTGTTTCCTTCAGATTAGCTGGGTAGGCATTATTCCATGGCTGATTGTATTGTACCGGTTTCCCGATAGCTTTATGATAATCGACGGATCGTTTGCTGAGAGGTTTCTGCATGCTTCCTTTGTCGTAGATAGCTGCGCATATTTCCGCACTGCCGGAAACCGTTATCCCTTTTTCGGTATAACGGTACGATTTTTCGGTCGGCATACTTCCGTCGGTTGTATAATAAATAGCCGCTTCGGCCTGTTCACTATCGAATCTGAGCTGTATTTTTTTCTCTTTTCGGTTTACCTCCATAAGCGGGATCAGCGCGTAAGCCGGTAGAGAATGTTTGATATTTTCCCTGTCCAGGAATGCGAACTGCTTATTGAGCCGCTGTTTGAACGAGTCCCAGTTCTGCTCGTTTGCCGGTGTCCAGACCACTTCAGCCAATGCCGGCAGGCGTGGATAAATAAGATAGTTCGCTCTGTTTTCCGTAGGAATCCCTTCCGTCCATACACAGGCCTGGGCTCCCCTGATCAGGGATTGTTTATCGGGGGGGATGCTGTTGAACTTCTGATGCATATGATATAAGGTATATAAGGAAGAATCCGGACTTGAGAAGTAGAGCGGATGCGAAGGAGCAAAAATAATGTGGTTGCCGTTGTGAACGGCTTTTTCCGGAACTCCCCCGACCCAGTTTCGCCAGAACATGACGTTTACATCCGGATTGATTCCCCCTTCCAGCACCTCGTCCCACGCAATGATTTCTTTGCCTTTGGCGGAGAGGTATTTCTGAATGCGTTCGACAAAATAGCTCTGCAGTTGTTCGATACGTTCCAGCTTATTCTCTTTCATCAGCTCGCGACAGGCAGCCGTTTCCCAGGTATCTTTTTCCACTTCATCCGCTCCGATATGGATGTAGCGGGAAGGGAAGAGAGCGGCAATTTCGTCCAGTACATCCTCCACAAAGCCGAAAGTAGCTTCGTTACAGGGGCATAAAGGGAAAGAGAAGGTCTCTCCCCAGCCCACCGTTCCGGTACAGCTCAATTCCGGGAATAAATTTATGGCAGCCATCATATGTCCGGGCATGTCTATTTCGGGTATGATTTCAACATGCCGGAGCCGGGCGTATGCTACCAGGTCTTTAATCTCATCCTGTGTGTAGTATCCCCCATACAATGTTTTTCCGTTGTCCCGGATAATGAAACGCGGGTCGGGCATGAAATCTGTATTTTCCTTAGCTCGTTCGATACAGAAAGAATCTTGTCTGTTGAATGTTCTCCAGGCTCCTTTTTGTGTAAGTTCCGGGTATTTTTTTATTTCGATACGCCATCCCTGATCATCCGTCAAGTGGAGGTGCAGCCTGTTCATCTTGTATGAAGACAGTATATCCACCTGCTTTTTCAGGTATTCGACAGAAAAGAAATGCCGCGACACGTCAAGCATTAATCCCCTCCATTCGTAAGCCGGCTGGTCGATAACAGACAGGCAGGGTATCTCCAGGCCGTTCTCTCCTTGCTCTTGCCTCTGCAATTGTGCGGAGAATATGAGTTGCTTCAATGTCTGTATGGCATAGAATATACCACCGGGCTGTGAGGATGAGATATAGATACGTTCGGGCGAAATATCCATTGTGTATCCTTCGGGGTGTCCGTTTTCATTGTGCATATCCATTTCGATTACACATGCCTTCTCTGAGGTTCCGCGCTGCGGAAGCGTATTTATCAGTTGCTGCAGAGCTGCGACTGCTTCTTCTGCCCTGAGCCTGTCGGTTACTATCAATTTGGTATCCCCTGACAGAATAAAACAGCCTTCTTTCATTTCCATCCGGGCGGGATACGGTATGACGGACGGCCTGTTTTTCTCACTCAGAGCCGGAACGCTGAAGACGCATACATGCAGCAGCAGAAGAAGGATAAAAATAGTTCTTTTCATAAATCTGATGGTTTAACATTAAATATTCCTTTTAACCGGATATCTTTTGAAGAACTTCCGATCATGACTCTGAAATCTCCCGGTTCCACAATCTTTTTCATTGTTATATCCAGATGCGAAAGGGCATCGGGGCCGAGAACAAACTCTACGACCTCTTCTTCTCCGGCCTCCAGGGCAATACGCCGGAAACCTTTCAGTTCGTTGACCGGGCGGCTGACATCCGACAGTATGTCGTGGAGATAGAGTTGTACGACTTCTTCTCCGGCGCTCTTCCCTGTATTTTTTATTTTACAGGAGACCTTTATATGCTCTGTGGAGGATATCGCTTGCGGCGTGAATCTCAGGTCGGAATATTCGAATGTTGTATAGCTGAGTCCGTGTCCGAAAGGGAATAGCGCTTCGCCGCTCAAGTCCAGGTATTCATCTCCCCGTCCGGTAGGTTTATGATTGTAATTCAGGGTTAGTTGTCCTTCTTTCTGAGGGAAAGTCAGGGGTAATTTACCTCCCGGATTATAATCTCCGAACAGTACATCTGCGACCGCCATTCCCCCCACGTCTCCCGGGTACCAGACATCCACTATGGCCGGAATATTTTTTATCCATGCGTCCATCGTGACGGCGCTGCCGCCCACAAGAACCACAACCGTCGGCACGCCGGCAGAAGCAACCCGGTTGATTAGCTCTTCCTGTCTGCCGGGCAGACTGAGAAAGGCCCTGTCTCTGAACTCCGCTTCTTCGATACCTACGACAATAATTGCCGCGTCGCTGTTTTCAGCCACTTCGACAGCCTGTTGTATCTTCCTGTCTTCATTTTCCACTCCGACATTCCAGATAAGGCGTACCCGTCCGTTCCGGTAATTTTCGTAGAACTCCAGACGGATATCATAGACGCTGTCCTTCTCGAAAGTAAAAGGGATAAGCGTTTGCGTATAGCTTGTTTTCAATGGGCGTTCGATGAGTTTTTTATTGTCGATATACAGGGTATAGCCATCGTTGCCTTCGATACCGATTTCGTATGTACCGGATACCGGTGCTCTTAATTGTCCTGTCCACCGGACGGAATACCAATCAAAAGCGAATAAGTCCGGATCGGGAGAGAACAACGTCCATTTCATCAGCATCTGTCTGTCGTATCTGACCATTTTGGGTTCTCCTTCCCATCTGATATTATCAAAATATTCTCCTTTAAGGCCTTTTTCCTTACCGGATGATAAATACGTTGCGGGTATGGTTACATAAGGCGGAGCGACCCTTCGGCATCCTTCGGCATAAACGATATCCGTTTGTTCGCCCACTTTATTTCCGATACCTTTCAGGATACTTACTCGTTCTATTCCGGGGCCGCTATATCCCCCCAGGCGTGCCTGTGCGGCGTCTTCGCCCACGACGGCTATGCGTTTCAGATTTTTGGATAGCGGCAGTGTATTCTTTTCGTTTTTCAGCAAGACAATTGATTTCTGCGCTGCTTTTATGTTGAGTTCGCGATGCTCCGGCGAGGCATTCCATTCAGCCGCCTCTTCCGGGTTGACATACGGATTTTCGAACAGTCCCAGACGGAATTTGGCCCGAAGGACTCTTCTGACGGCATCGTTCAGATTCTCCTGTGTGACATAGCCTTTTCTGCAAGCCTCCAGATAAGGTTCGTGTGTCTCGTATTTTACCTGAAAGATGACATGCAGTCCATTATTGAGGGCGGCTGCTCCCGCTTCTTCCAGGTCGGCCACCGTATGATGCAGATAGTACATGATATCTACGGCATTGGCATCGGAGATGGTGAATCCTTCAAACCCCCATTCCTTCTGCAGTTTATCTTTCAATAAGGCGGCATTGGCCGAGCAGGGAGAGCCGTCGAACGTATTGTAGGCAGTCATGACCGATTGGGATTTCCCTTCAAGAAAACAGGCTTTGAATGGGAATAAATAAGTTTCTTCCATAAAACGATCGGAATAATGAACCGGGTAACTGTCTCGTCCGCCGTCTCCATGATTCGCCACAAAATGTTTCGGGCTTGTGATCACTCCCATCTGTTCGAAGCTGCTGACAAAAGCCACTCCCATACAGGCAGAGAGGAAAGGGTCTTCGCCATACGTCTCTTCCACACGTCCCCAGCGAGGGTCGGTAGCCAGATTGACTACCGGCGAGAGGATTTGTCTGATGCCTCTCGATTTACTTTCATGAGCAATGGCCGTCGCTACCTGGCTTACCAGCGCGGTATCAAAACCGGCCGCCAGTCCGATCGCCTGCGGAAAAATAGTCGCCCCCCGCCGTATCAGTCCGTGAAGCGCTTCATCGAAAGGAATGATCGGAATGCCCAGGCGGGTCTCTTCAACAAAAAAACGCTGTATTCCGTTGATATGTTCTGCAGTTGCCTTCGCTGTAAGCCCTGCGTTATAGCTCAGTATTTGTTGTGTTTCCCTGTTATTGTGGCTGTATGTATGTATCTGGAGTCCGAATATTCCATGTTTGAATTTCTCTTTTCCCAGATTCAGGTCTCCCGGCATCATGTATAACTGCCAGAATTTTTCTTCCAGTGTCATTCTGTTTATCAGGTCTTCTACCCGTGTATCAATGGGCAGTTCCGGATTTTTATAAGGCAGTACGGATGTATCCCGGCAAAAAAGCGGGAAGGATAGACATAGGCATATCCCCGTTATTATCGTTAATCGTTTCATCTCTTTTTAATTTGATTCAGATAACAAAAATAATCAAACCGGAATTGAAAAAGTCCATTCCGGTTTGATTATTTTTTTTTGTTGTAATTATTCTTTATCCCACCATACTCTCGATGTCATTTTATCTCCGTCCGATAGTCTGGAAACAGCCTCCATATAATTGGCCTGGTTGGCTGTCGCTTCAGATTCCGGATAGGTAAAACGGCGGGGGATTGTGCCATTCGTCACATTTGCAAAGTAATTTACGGGTTTCAGAACCGGATAACCGGAGCGTCTCCAGTTGGCAAAGACCTCGTATTCATCGATAAAAGCAACAACCCAATACTGCGTATTGATTTGTTCCAGAGCATGGGTTGTATTGTATGGATTTGCTTTCAGATAGGCCTCGGTCTGTTCCTGAGAAATGCCGCTTACGCCATATTCTTTAAATTGCTGCATTGCAGCTGTTACCGCTGTTTTATAATAATTTTCCTCGTCACCTCCTATCCATCCGCGGTGTGCCGCTTCGGCTGATAATAATTGAATCTGTGCATAGGTAATCAGGAATGTCGGAGCATCAAGCCGTCCGTATGTATAGCGGTTGATAACCGAGTAATTGTTCATGAGTCCGGGCCAGTTCGGAGCTTTTGAAATATCCGTATCTCCACCCAGTTCGTCGTACCCGTTAGGCATCCCCAATTGTTTGCCGTATGTAGTATCGCCCAGTTCGAAATTAGGCATAGACCATGCTGGTGCCGGATTTTCGCAGACCGTTGCGATATAGATCAGACGAGGGTCCTGCGTATTCTTCAGGTGGTCGATAAAGGTCTGGCTTAAGCGGTAGGCATTGGGGTCGGAGTGGACGGCGATTTTCCCGAAGGCATCGGAAGAATCGTTTGAGTCGTAGTCGTGCTTGATAATGGCATTGTCTTCATTGCTTTCGAAGGTGCCGCCTGCAATAGCCGTATTAACCCATGTTTTAGCCTGGTCGGGAGCGACTTTCGACAGGCGCATGGCCAGCCTGAACATTAAGGAGTAGGCGAATTTTTTCCATTTCACAGGATTCCCTCCGTAGATAAGGTCTGCTCCGCTTATCGTATTCGCCTGCGATGCGTTCAGGGCTTCTGCCGCTTCTTTCAGTTCGTTTAGCATATCGGTATAAACAGCTTCCTGACGGTCGTATTTAGGATAAAAAATTCCGTTTATAAAACCTTGTCCGGCTTCGGAATACGGTATATCCCCATACATATCCGTCATGCGGTGAAACAGCATGACTTTCAGAATACGGGTCATATTGTAAGCATTAATTTTGCTCTCATCGTCTTTCCAGGCATTTAATACTTCGAATAAATTGCGTCCGGTTCCGGAATACCGGTCCCAGTAAGCAGAATTATATCCCGAATTATAGGTATATTTATCCCCGTTCCAATAGCTTTGTGTCGAGGCGCAGTGTTGCATCATCGTGCTTGAATAGATCATACCGTTACGCCAGACTTCCCATTCCGTCCCCGAAATGCCGACTTCTACTCCGGTAAACAATAGTCTGAAGTCCATGTCTCTTCCTGTGATATGTTCAGGGTCAATGTTTACATCACCAAAGTCATTACAGGAAAGCGTTGTAAACGCCAGCGAGATGACTGTAATTATATAAAATATCTTATGTCTCATTTTCTTTCTGATTAGATTGTTAGAATTTCAGATTCAAATTTATTCCTATGCTGCGGCTTATAGGATAACCATTCAGTTCCAGTCCCTGTCCATTCGTATTGTTGTAGGCCGATTCCGGATCGATATTGGGTGTATGTTTGAGAATCGTCCATAGGTTTCTCCCGATTAAGGAGACATACATGCTTTTGATAAAGTTGTCTTTAATAAGCGATTGGGGCACATGATATCCGATAGATAATTCTCTTAGTTTGATAAAATCGGAGCTATATACAAATTCTTCGCCAATACTTCTGGAAACGACTTCCTGCCAGTATTTCTGCGCATCGACAGCTACGGTATTCCGGCTTCCGTCTTCTGTGACCCCCGGGCCGACATATCCGTTTTCGCGGCCCTGCAGCGTTGTTTTATGGAAGCCTCCGTTGTATAAACTAAGATTGGTTCCGGAGAATAATTTAGCTCCGGCCTTAAAGTCTAATAAGAACATGAAGGTGAGATTCTTATACGTTAATTCATTCCGGAACCCTCCGGAGAATCTGGGTACTCCGTTTCCTAAGGAAGAGACTTCATCACTGCGTAGCGGAAGTCCTTCCTTATCGTATATTCTGTTGCCGGCAGCATCGGTTTTGTATTTGTATCCGACAATCTGTCCATACGACTGGCCTACGATATTACTGACAACCACGCTTCCGTTGCGGGCTGAAGCGCCGCTTATCTGTATATTGGAAACGCCTCCCAGATAGATCACTTCGCTTTGGTTATACGAAAAGTTAATGGAAGAGTTCCACCTGAAATACGGGCTTGCTATGGGCACCAGATGTATCATGGTTTCCAGTCCCTTATTTTGTACTTCACCGACGTTCATAATCGCCGAACTATAGCCTGAAGCCGTGCTGGTGGTGACCGTGACAATATCGTCGGTCGTGGTTTTTTTATAAACCGCAAAGTCAAGCCCTAAGCGATTATCAAAGAATTGCATATTCGCGCCGGCTTCCCATTCCTGTATCTGTACCGGTTTTAAGTTTGCATTCGGTATTGTATAATTATTTACCCGGCCCGCGGATTGTCCTGTGATTTTATACGTTTCCAGTGTATAAGTCAATGCATTTTGATAGGGAGAGGTCCCGTTTGAACCCTGGGCGTATGATATTCTCACTTTTCCCGAATAAATCCAGGACGGCATTTCGAATGCATCACTAAACACAAAACTTGCGCTGGCAGAAGGGTAGAAATAGCTGTTACTTTCCGAAGATAAGGTAGAGAACCAGTCGTTACGTCCTGTCAGATTCAGGAAGAGGTAGTCTTTGAAACCTATTTCGGCTGTTCCGTAAGCCGAATTGACATGATATTCTGCGTATTGCCTTGCGTAAGGCCGGTTGCCTACATTGTTGGCCGAGTAGAAATAAGGGACGAGGAAGGGGCGTACATTACCATCCGTGCCATAAGCTTTGTTGATGGTTTTTTGCTTATTCCCTCCGATATTGATACCGATGGAAAGATCGCTGACTTTTTTATTCAATCCGATTAAATAGCTGATGTTCAGCTCCTCGAAGTTACGTTCGTATTCATTCAGAAAGCCGTCGGTATCTGCGGCCGCACCGGTAGGTTGCACATTGCGGAAGTTCATGATATATCCGTCGCGCGTGATTTGTCCCTGTGCATACAACCAGTCCGTTATATCGTATCTGAGCGTAAGCCCTCCGGTTAAACGATTCTTATTGGTTGTATTCGTTTTATTGTAAAGCAGGAAATAAGGGTTATTGAAATAGACGCTGTTTCCCGGTATTAATTCATTTTTCATATCGTTCACTGCCGGTTCAAGCCATTTGACATCAAATGAATTTGCCAGATAAAGCAGGGTTGCATTGACGTTTCCGTTCCCGTCGGATAGATTCGTCCGGTTTCTTATTTTGTCGAACGTATAATTGGCAGTGAGGTTCAATTGCAGTTTGGGAGATATCTTATACGTTGTATTAAGGTTCAGCATTTGCTGTCTGAAATCAGAGTTCGGGAGTATTCCTTTGTCATACATATTACTCAGACCAATGCGGTAGGAAATATTATCATTTTTCCCGCTGAAGGCAATGGATGTCTGATTGGTCAGGCCTGTATTATAGAAATTTTTCCAGTTGTCTTTCATTGTATAATCATATTCGTTCCCAAGGAAATTGATTGCTTTTCCTCCATCCATTTTTTCTCCCCAGCTGGAAGCATACGAGTCTTTGGCCGAAGAAGCAGATGCCGGTCTGCTCCCCTGCAATCCTTGTCCGTAAATTTGCTGATAGTCCCGGTAATCATAGATGGGATTAAGCGTGAAATTATTGTTGAATTCGAGTCCGTAACCCGCAGATTTAGCACCTGATTTGGTTGTTATTAAAATGGCTCCGTTTCCTCCTCTGTATCCATACAGGGCAGAGGCAGCCACCCCTTTCAGCACTTGTATATCAGCGATATCATCCGGGTTTATATTGTTCAGTCCATCGCCCATATCGAGTCCTCCCCAGGTTCCGGCACTTCCCTGATTGGTATTATCAAAAGGAACGCCGTCAATCACATAAAGTGGTTGGTTATTTCCCGTCAGAGAGGCATTACCCCGTATGATTACGCGGCTGCTTCCGCCGATACCTGTGGCATTGTTAGCCACGCTGACTCCCGCTATCTTACCTGTGAGCGAGTTCCCGATATTGATATCCCGCGATTCGGTAAAATTATCCCCGGAAACGATGGTTGTCGAGTATCCCAAAGCTTTGGCCTGCCTTTTGATACCCAGGGCCGTCACGACGATCTCGTCCAGCAACTGGGTGTCGTCGGCCATTTCCACATTGATCTCCGTCCTCTCTTTTATCTGTATATCTTGCGTCGTATATCCGATGAACGAGAAAGATAAGACCGCATTATCAGGCGCTGTAATGGAATAATTTCCATCGGTATCGGTGATCACTCCTGTGGTGGTACCTTTTACCCTTATATTCACGCCCGGCAGGGGTACACCTGTTGCGTCAACAACTTTTCCTCTGACGGTTTTTCCGCTTTGCTGCGCAACAAGATTTATTAATTCTTTCTTTGAGTAGGGAGCATTCTTTTTATAAATAATAATATGTTTCTCTTTTATTTCATACGATAAATGTTGATTTTTTAATACCTGATTCAAGACCTCATCTACCGTCTTTTGTTGAACTTCGACAGACACAAGGTCTTTCAGATTGACATCTTTACTTTTAAAAATTATAGAGAACTCAGAATTTCTTTTGATCTCATCAAATACGATTTCCAGTGTGGTATTCTTCAGGTTTAAATCAAAGCGTGTTGCATCAGAATATCGTAAAGCAGCAGACAGATTTGATGTAATAAATACGAGAAGAATGAAGGCATTACTCATCGTCCTGATTAGTTTCCGATACCATGGAAATAAATTTTCGACAACAGTGTTTTTTATCATAATGGGTACTTTTTAATTTAATAATTAATTCTGTAATAATATTCTTGTTCGGAGCCTGTTTTTTTCTCAGCTGTTCGGTTCCGGGCAAACAGGGGGATAGTTTTACTTGTTTTTCATCATAGGCCGTTTTATTTTATTTGTTTTCCACGATATGGATTGTATTGTTTTTCCGGATATACGTCCAGGAACGTTTATGCGAAAGCAGATTGAGTATCTGGTCCGGAGTCTCGCCATTTTCAAATTGCGCATGATAATATTCATCCCGTATATTTTCCGAAAGGAATGTGATTTTAACATCGAATCGACGTTCCAGATCGGCAGCGATTTCTCCTAACGACATATTTATGAAGTAGAGGTGTCCGTCTTTCCAGACGGTGTAATTATCCGCCCGCACGTTTCTTCGTCTCAGGTCTCCTGTCTGGTGGTTCAATATCAGCTGTTGATCCGGGTTTAAGAATATACACTCTTTTTTGTTTTTGTATATCGGTATGGCGCTCAGGCTTCCCTCTTCTAATGTCAGGATCGTTTGTTTGTCTTCTTCATAGGCTTTAAAAGAAAAACGGGTGCCGAGTACTTTTACGGATATATTTTTAGTATTGATAATACACGGATGTTTCTCATCTTTTTTTATCTCGAAAAAGCCTTCTCCCGACAGATAAATTTGTCTGTCTTTGCTGAAAGAAGCCGGATACGAAAGCCGTGAACCTCCGTTTAATATCACTAAACTTCCGTCGGGCAATCCAATCCGGGATAAGACGCCGTTAGGGACATAGACCTCCACCTGGGCCTGTGCCGATATCTCCTTTTCTCTCATATACCCCATGTAATACGATGTTCCCGCAACCGATAAGAAGAATAAAACAATACAGACAGCAGCGAGATACCTCATCCGGATGTTCCGCTTTTTCCCTTTTATCGGACACTCTGTTTTATCTGCGTCAATTTTATGATTTATCTGTTCAAATATACAGGCTTTTCTTTCCTCCATCTGTTGGGATAAATCGGGATGTTTCAACGCATTTATGATCTGTAAAACTTCTGTATAAATGTCATCTGTACCGTTTTTTTCGTCTTCTTTGTCTGAATCCATATTGAATGGGTATTTATAATAAAGAGTTCTGTTGTTCATTTTACCTATAAAAGGAGAATCATTTTCTATCTTTTGTAATTGATAGAAGGATAATGTTTTTTTACGATCTCGACTATTTTCCGTATGGCAATATTCATTTGCTGCTCAATCGTACCTTCTGTTATGGATAATATTTCGGCTATTTCTTTATACCTTAATTTTTCTTCTCTCACCATAAGAAAAATCAATTTGCAGCGTTCCGGTAATTCGGCTACGGCATCATTATAGACATGGAGCATTTCATTTTCAATAATCTTTTCTTCGATTGACCCTGTGTCGATCTGTAGTTCTACCGGCATATTATCAATAGAGATATTCGCATATTGTTCTTTTTGTTTCAGGTAATGATACGCTTCATTCCGGCATACGATATACAGCCAGGCTTTTATATCTTTTATGCCTAAAAGTGTGTTTTTCCGTTTCCATATAATATAGAAAACTTCGG
Source organism: Tannerellaceae bacterium (assembly GCA_031269535.1). Taxonomy (GTDB): domain Bacteria; phylum Bacteroidota; class Bacteroidia; order Bacteroidales; family Tannerellaceae; genus DFXE01. The sequence goes on along the minus strand of JAISZA010000170.1, from coordinate 240 downwards.
AAATAATCTCTTCGCAATCCTCAGGTTGTAGCAGGAAATAATGTGTAAACCTATACACAACAGGATAAGCGATATCATAAAACACTCTGAAAGCATCATGGTTTCCAGCCTCAACCTCTCGTAATAGCTTTTCTGAAATATTATAGGTTTTGTCCATTACCCTATATTAAAATATTTCTATATAGCTATAGAGAGTAAAAGCAAATTTATCCTATAATCCAAATGCTATTTTAACATTCA
>JAISZA010000128.1 GCA_031269535.1 Tannerellaceae bacterium | reverse complement strand
CCGGAAACAGCACAATCTGACATCTCCACTTGTAACTCGTAACTTGTAACTCGTAACTATTAAAAAACCTGATTTTAACTGAATTTTCTGCTATATTAGATGTTTTTGACTTTTCACCGGCTTCTTTCCGGAAAATCATTGCGATGATTTTCCGGAATCATCGCAATGAAATTTCCAAATCACCGCAATGATTTCCCGGAATCATCGCAATGAAATCCCTGAAAACAGAGGATTAAACTACCAGAATACGTATAATCCTTTTTATAAAATAACAAAGTTGTCTGAATTAACTTTAAAATACAATAACAATCTGACAGGAAAAAGCCCCATTTAACTATTAAAAAGCATACGAATTAACTGATTTTAGAATCAGTTAATGTTTATTTAATCTTCATGGGAATGAGGTTTACGGGAGGGGAATTTTGTCGTACACCCGGTTATTATTGTTTTTTTATTCTGATCTGCTTTATAACATAAGGCTGAATCGTGAGCTATACATTTAACTGTTTACTTTTGAAAGATTTATTCTGAATCAGATAATATATTGTTGAATAGTAAAGTAAAACATGAAAAAGTCATTTCCTAAAATCGGTATCCGTCCGATTATTGACGGACGCCGGCGTGGTATCCGCGAATCGCTGGAAGAAACGACCATGGGCCTGGCCCACCGGGTCGCTCAGTTGTATAGTGAAAATCTGCGTTATCCTGACGGCTCTCCCGTAGCCTGTGTCCTTGCTGATAGCTGTATCGGGGGAGTAAAGGAAGCCGCTGACTGTGCAGAAAAGTTTGAGAAAGCCGGCGTAGGGGTATCCCTATCAGTAACCCCCTGCTGGTGCTATGGTTCGGAGACTATTGATATGAATCCGCTGATTCCGAAAGCTATCTGGGGATTTAACGGAACGGAACGCCCCGGAGCCGTTTATCTGGCCGCGGCTTTGGCAGCCCATAACCAGAAGGGGCTACCTGCTTTCGGTATCTACGGCAGGGATGTGCAGGATGCAGGCGATCCGGCGATTCCCGCGGATGTAAGAGAGAAATTACTCCGTTTTGCCAGGGCCGGACTGGCCGTTGCCCTTATGCGCGGTAAATCGTATCTGGCCATCGGCTCGGTTTCGATGGGTATTGCCGGCTCCATCGTCGATCCCGGATTCCTTCAGGAATATCTGGGCATACGCGCAGAATATGTGGACAGTGTGGAACTGATCCGCCGGGTGCAACTGGGTATATACGACAAAGACGAATACGCAAAAGCGCTGGAGTGGACGAAAAAGCATTGCGCTTCGAGAGAAGGAGAAGACTTCAATGAAGAGGCATCCAAAAAATCACGCGAAGAGAAAGACAAAGACTGGGAATACGTGGTAAAAATGACCCTCATCATGCGGGATTTGCTGATAGGGAACGACAAACTGAAAGAGATAGGCTACGTGGAAGAAGCAATGGGCCATAATGCCATCGCCGGAGGCTTCCAGGGACAACGCCAGTGGACAGACTTTATGCCTAACGGCGATTTCTCCGAAGCCATCCTCAACTCCTCGTTCGACTGGAACGGGATACGTGAACCTTTCGTTTTTGCTACCGAGGATGACCATCTAAACGGTATATCCATGCTTTTCGGGAAGCTGCTCACCAATACCGCCCAGATATTCGCCGATGTACGTACCTATTGGAGCCCCGAAGCTATCGAACGGGTCAGCGGATGGAAGCCCGGCGAATTATTGAAAGACGGAGCCATCCACCTGATTAACTCAGGCTCATGTACCCTGGACGGCACCGGGCAGCAGACGAAAGAGGGGCAGCCGGTCATGAAACCTTACTGGGAAATAAGCCCGGAAGAGGTAGATAAGATGCTGGATGCCACCACCTGGTATCCTGCTTCCCTTGGTTACTTCCGGGGGGGCGGGTATTCTTCCCATTTCCTGACCCGCCCGGGTATGCCTGTTACCATGAGCCGCCTGAATATCGTGAAAGGCTTAGGCCCTGTCTTGCAGATAGCCGAAGGATGGACAGCTACTTTCCCCGGCGATGTGTTTGATATCATCAATAAGCGTACGGATAAGACCTGGCCTTCGACCTTCTTCGTGCCTCGCATAACCGGCAAAGGGCCTTTCAAAGATGTATATTCTGTTATGAACAACTGGGGAGCCAATCATGGAGCGATCAGCTACGGACATATAGGCGCCGACCTGATTTCGCTGGCTGCTATGCTCTCTGTTCCGGTATGTATGCACAATGTAAGCGAAGCACAAATCTTCCGCCCCACAGCCTGGAGCGCATTCGGCTCGGATGCTGAAGGTTCGGATTACAGGGCATGCGCCACTTATGGACCTTTGTATAAGTAAACCGGGCTCCCGCTGGTTTATTCGAATATTTTATCAATACCTCTCGCGTCCGTGGGGAATATGTAATCGTTGCTCTGGCAGGGATTTGCATATTGCCCGGGGATGTCGAAGGATTCCGTTTCGGAATATCCTAAAGTGGGGTCGGCATATACTTTTTGCATATAGAGAGCGTAGATGGGCAAGGCCAATGTGGCCCCCTGGCCTTCCGTCATGCGGTCGAAGTGTATGGATCGGTCTTCCCCTCCCACCCAGCAGCCGGAGACTAAACTGGGGGTAAAGGCCATAAACCAGCCATCGGAATGATTTTGTGTCGTTCCGGTCTTCCCTCCCATCGGTGCTCGTAAGTTATAGCGGTATCTCACACGGCTTCCCGTCCCTCCGTCCATCACGCTGCGCAGCATGTGGAGCATCTTATAGGTTGCATCTTCGGGAAGTACTTCGTGCATTTGCGGATTGAAAGAGGCAACCGTATTCCCGTATGGGTCCTCTATGCGGGTGACGTAAAGCGGTTCCACACGAATCCCCCTGTTGGCGAAAGTAGAATAGCCCCCGACCATTTCGCTTACCGAGATATCAGGCGTCCCCAGGGCAAGTGAGATGACGGGGTCGATATAGCCTGTCATACCGAATGAGTGCAGTAGGCGGACAAGCGTATAGGGAGAGAGTTGCTTCATCAAGTAGGCCGTCACCCAGTTCGACGAATTCTGCAGTCCCCATTGTATCGTGACCATCTCGCCGATATGCTTCTGGTCTGCGTTGCGCGGAATCCAGGGGCGGCCGTTCTCGTCGATCAGTTGTTGTTGTACGTGCAGCATCCGGTCGCAGGGATTGATACCTTCTATCATGGCCAGGGAATAGAGGAAAGGTTTCATGGTAGAGCCTACCTGCCGTCGCCCGCCTGTCACCATATCATATTGGAAATTATTATAATCAATTCCTCCTACGTATGCTTTCACATGCCCCGTATGTGCATCCATCGACATAAAAGCTGTGCGGAGGAACATTTTATAATAGCGGATGGAGTCGAGTGGCGACAGGATGGTATCAATGGGCCCATTCCAGCTAAAGACGGTCATTTCGACAGGTTTGAGGAACTCTTTCTTTATTTCGGCCTCGCTTATTTTCGCCCGCTTCATTTCGCGATAGCGGTCGGTTTGCTGCATCGAACGGTTTAAGATATCGTTTATCTCTTCCGGGCTGAGGTGTCTCGAGAAGGGAGCATAGCTGCGTCCCTGCTTTTCGGCGGAGAAAGCAGGTTGCAAGGCCTGTCCGATATGTTCTCTGACTGCTTCTTCGGCGTAGCGCTGCATTTTTGAGTTGATGCTCGTATAAATCTTCAGTCCGTCGGTATATACATTATAATAACTGCCGTCGGTTTTTTTGTTTTTATTACACCAGCCATAGAGCGGATTGTTTTCCCACGCCAGAGAGTCTTCCCTGAACTTCGGTTTTTGCCATGAGGCGGGATAATTGCTGATGTCTGGTTTTTGGGCTGTCATCATCATGCGCAGGTATTCCCTGAAATAAGGAGCGGGTCCTTCCTTATGGTCCATTTTGGAAAAGTGTAGGTTCAGGGGCAGGGCTGCCAGTGAATCCCGTTCCCTGACAGTGATATACCGGGCTTTTTCCATTTGAGCCAGAACGACGTTCCGGCGCTGGCGGGTACGGTCTGCATGCCTCACGGGGTTGTAATACGAGGGGTTTTTACACATGCCGATAAGTGTGGCTGCTTCTTCTGTCTTCAGTCCTTTGGGGGAAGTGGAGAAATAGACGTGGGAGGCCGACTGGATACCGACGGCATTATACAGGAAGTCGAATTTATTAAGGTACAGATTGATAATTTCTTCTTTGGTATAATATCGCTCTAATTTTACGGCTATTACCCATTCGATAGGTTTTTGCAGCATGCGTTCGATTATATTGGCCGCCCCCGGCGAATAAAGTTGCTTGGCAAGCTGCTGGGTAATGGTGCTTCCGCCTCCTCCGCTTTTTTGCATCAGGAGCCCGCGCTTTACCAGCGCCCTGAGCAAGCCATGTATATCAATTCCGCTATGCCTGGAAAAACGGATATCTTCGGTAGCAATCAAGGCCTTAACCAGATCGGGCGACAGGTCTTTGTAATCAACAAATATGCGATTGTCTTTGCTTTGTCCATAGCTGCCGAGTGTCTTCCCGTCGGAGGAAATAACGACCGACGCATACTTGTCGATAGGGTTGGCCAATTGTTCTACTGCGGGCATATATCCTATCGAGCCATTGGCAATACCAACAAACAATACAATAATAACTACCAGCGTCACAGCATAAAGCGCCCAGAACGAAAGGATTATTTTCTTTTTTACTTCTGCAGTCATATCCGGAATGATGTCGTTTTTATTAATTAATTCGGTTTGCAAAGGTAGGGAAAAAAGAGAGGGGAAAATACCATTAACAGGGTATTTTTTTATTGGGAAACGGCCTGTAGTTTTGCAGAAAGATAGTTTCGGGTATTATTCTTACTAATAAAATTATAAACTTATAAACAAATGAAAACTTTCAGACTTTTTCTTTTTCTTATACTTGTTTCAGTGTCTTCTGCCGGCAGACTGAATGCAGCTGATGATAATCAGGATATTATATATATAAATGGAGAGAAATTTATTTCGCCCCTGATTGAAAAATGGATAACTGAATACCTCAGACAAAATCCGGGAACCCGGATTCAATGGGCAGACAAAAACAGCAAAGAGATAGACCTTAACCTTGTCACAAACGATGATGAACCGGCGCTCCGCTCCGGGAAAGACCTGGCGTATGTGGGGCGCTATGCGCTTTTGCCGGTGACGACCAAGGGAAACCCTTTGTATGCGCAGATCACGAAAAAGAAATTCGGAAAGAAAGAACTCCGCAACTTATTTTTTGTCGATGAAGACCTGCTGCTGGAGGATACAAATAAAAAGAAAGACCCCCTTCAGAGCAGGCTGACAATCTATTCGGGCAATGGCGCTACTTCGGGAGCGGTGGTCTTTGCCTCCTTTTTCGGATTTTCGCCCTCCAACTTCCGGGGAAAGCGTATATCAGGCGATGATATCTACTTGCTGAATGCAATCCGGAAGGATAGCACAGGAGTGACTTTCAATAACCTGAGCTATATATTCGACCTGAACGACCGCCAATTGAAAGACGAGATTGCCTTGTTGCCGCTGGACCTCAGGAAAGAACAGCAGGAAGCGCTTCGTTCGGAAAATCTCGACGAAACCATCGCCCTGCTCGAAGAACAGAAAGTAGAACTGATCCCGGTGCATCACATCGGTTTTGCCTATAATGAGAAAGACCAGGTGCGGGATTTTCTTAAATGGATAATTACAGACGGACAAAAGTATAACCACGAGTTTGGATTCCTGAATCTGGATGAGAAAACACTAACGTATCAAAAGAAACAATTGGAAACAACCTTATTAACAACGACCAATTAAGTTAATCCACTATTAAGAATGAGAAAAATAATAACAACAGGGCTCTGCTTGTTTCTCCTGCTTTCCGGTAGTCTGGCTCAGAAAGGAAAAAGGAAAAACCTTCCGGACAATGTATCTATCGATTATCTGAACAATTCGTTTGCTGTATATGACAAACTGCAGAAGCTGGTATGGAGTAACCCGGAGCTTGGATTCCTTGAATTTAAAAGCTCAGTATTCCTGCAGGAGCACCTGAAAGAGCAGGGGTTTACCCTTGAAACAGGGGTAGCCGGCATTCCTACGGCCTTTGTCGCGACTTACGGTTCGGGAAGTCCCGTCATCGGTATCCTGGCCGAGTTTGATGCCTTGCCCGGTTTGTCGCAGGATACGGTTCCTTACCGGAAGCCTGTGGTGGAAGGTGGCAACGGACATGCCTGCGGGCATAATGCCTTCGGAGTCGGTTCTGTTGCCGGCGCCGTAGCGATCAGCCGCTGGCTGGAGGCCGGTAAACATTCCGGTACCATCAAAGTGTTCGGCACACCGGCCGAAGAAGGAGGAGGCGGTAAGGTATATATGGTACGCGAAGGGCTTTTCAGGGGAGTAGATGTTGTGCTCGACTGGCACCCTTCGACCGGAAACGGCGTGAGTGTCGATTCGGGTACTGCAATCGAGATGATAGATTATATTTTTACGGGTGTGGCGGCACACGCAGCAGGAAGTCCTGAAAAAGGGCGCTCGGCGCTCGACGGTGTGGAAGCACTCAATTACATGGTCAACCTCCTGCGAGAGCATGTACCTGCTTCTTCACGAATCCATTACGTCATACCGGATGGAGGCGGAGCGCCTAATGTGGTTCCCGATTATGCCAGAGTGTCTTACTACATCCGCAATCCGGACAGGAGGGTGCTGAAAGACTTGGTGGAATGGGTAGGGCAGGCTGCCGAAGGCGCGGCTAAAGGTACGCAGACCACCCTGAAGACAGAGATCATCGCCGGATTCTATGAAAGGCTGTACAATAAGAAGCTGGCGGAATTAGTACACCGGCAGCTCGAAATCGTAGGTGGCGTACACTATGACGCCCGCGAACGCGCTTTTGCTGAAGCCATTGTAAAAGGATTAGGCAATAGCGATACCACGCTGAAACAAGTTGAAAAGATTGCTCCCCTGGCTCAGGAAAGGCCTTCGACAGGAGGAGGCTCTTCCGATGTAGGAGATGTAAGCTGGAATGTGCCGACAGTCAGCTTCGGCACGGCGGTCTTTGTTCCCGGCAGCGCAGGGCATAGTTGGCAGAACGCAGCCTCCGGAGGTACAACCATCGGTACCAAAGGACTGATCAATGCAGCCAAAGTATTTTCGCTGACAGCCATAGCCCTGTATTCCGATCCCCGGCTGATATCCGATGCCCGGACTGAGTTTGAAGAGAGGAGAGGTAAAAATTTCCACTACATCCCCTTACTGGGCGACCGGCCTCCTGCACTGGACTATCGTCTGAAAAAATAAAAAAACAGGGGAAATAGTAATGAGAACTATTTCCCCTGTTGATTTTTAAATCATCCTATGAACTTAGCGTCTGGGAGTTGCTTCTTTAACCACCATCTGGCGGCCTTCATATTCGGCGCCATTCAATTCGTCAATTGCAGTTCTTGCTTCATCGTCATTAGGGAGTTCAGCAAAGGCAAATCCTTTCGATCTGTTTGTATCGCGGTCGATAATTAACTTTATGGAATCTACTGTTCCATACTCTTCCAGAATCTGCTTTAATTCCGGTTCTCTAACCCGATAATTCAGGTTACCAATGTAAATGTTCATAAAAAAAATAATAATAAATAAGTAATTAAAAAAATTAAACAAGGTGTTTTCGAGTTGTTGATCTCTGTAGAACATATTATCATTGCTGAGAATAAATGCAGAAAAGAGAGAACAAATAGAACAACAATTGTTTCATGCCACAAAGAAAGATATAATAAATGAATATTCAAGCGGGTAAATGATTTTTTTTTTCATTTTCCGTAAATTTATTCATTATACCCCCGAAAACACAGGATATTTAGAGGTGTATAATCTAAATATTCTTATCTTTGCGTACTTTTGTAAACTCTGGATAGCAATTTAATTACTTATTAATATATTATGGAAAAGAAAAGAGTGTACACTTTCGGAAATGGCAAAGCCGAAGGTAGGGCAGATATGAAGAATCTGCTGGGTGGAAAAGGAGCTAACCTTGCTGAGATGAATTTGATCGGTGTCCCCGTCCCGCCGGGATTCACGATTACTACAGAGGTATGTTCTGAGTATTACGAACTGGGAAAAGATAAAGTGGTAGAACTCTTGCAGGAAGAAGTGAAAAAAGCAATCGTGAATGTTGAGCAGCTGATGAATTCGCGATTCGGAGACGTTGTCAATCCGCTCCTGGTCTCCGTACGTTCCGGAGCCCGCGCTTCCATGCCGGGTATGATGGATACCATCCTGAACCTGGGGCTGAACGACGAAGTAGTGGAAGGCCTTACTCAGAAAACAGATAATCCCCGCTTTGCCTGGGATTCATACCGGCGCTTTGTGCAGATGTATGGAGATGTGGTGCTTGGCATGAAGCCTACCAATAAAGAAGACATCGACCCCTTTGAAGAAATCATCGAAGAAGTGAAGGCTGCCAAAGGAGTAAAATTAGACAATGAACTGGAAGTGAAAGACCTGAAACAGCTCGTCGCCAAATTCAAAGCCGCCGTAAAAGAACGTACCGGCAAAGACTTCCCCACCGATGCCTACGAACAACTCTGGGGAGCCATCTGCGCCGTCTTTGATTCGTGGATGAACGAACGGGCTATCCTCTACCGCAAGATGGAAGGCATACCCGCCGAATGGGGGACAGCTGTATCCGTACAGGCTATGGTGTTCGGAAATATGGGGAATACTTCGGCCACAGGCGTCTGCTTCTCGCGCGATGCCGGCAGCGGCGAAGACGTGTTCAATGGCGAGTACCTGATTAACGCCCAGGGCGAAGACGTGGTGGCCGGTATCCGTACGCCGCAGCAGATCACCCTGGACGGATCAAGGATATGGGCCGAACGGGCAACCATCTCCGAAAAAGAACGCCTGGCAAAATATCCTTCCATGGAAGAGGCTATGCCTGAAATATACAAGGAACTCGACGCGATACAAACCAAACTCGAAAATCATTACCGCGATATGCAGGATATGGAGTTTACCGTACAGGAAGGCAAGCTGTGGTTCCTGCAGACACGAAACGGAAAACGTACCGGAGCCGCTATGGTGAAAATCGCCATGGACTTGCTGCGACAGGGAGTGATAGACGAAAAAACAGCCCTCAACCGCATCGAACCCCATAAGTTAGACGAACTCTTGCATCCCGTATTCGACAAAGCCGCCCTGAAGAAAGCCAAAGTGCTGGTGAAAGGCTTGCCCGCTTCGCCGGGAGCTGCTACCGGACAAATCGTCTTCTTTGCCGACGATGCCGCCGCCTGGTATAAGGCCGGAAAGAAAGTCGTGCTGGTACGCATCGAAACCTCGCCCGAAGACCTCGCCGGGATGGCAGCCGCCGAAGGTATCCTGACAGCACGCGGAGGAATGACCTCACACGCAGCTGTCGTCGCCCGCGGAATGGGGAAATGCTGCGTCTCCGGAGCCGGAGCCCTGCTCATCGACTACAAAAAGAAAACGGTGGAAGTGGATGGCAACGTGTTCAGGGAAGGAGATTTTATCTCTATCAACGGGACAACCGGAGAGGTCTTCGAAGGACAAATACCGACTCAGGACCCCGAACTCACAGGCGATTTCAACGAACTGATGCAATTAGCCGACCAATACACCCGGATGTCTGTCCGCACCAATGCCGATACACCCAATGACGCCTGGCAGGCGCGTGCCTTCGGCGCCGTAGGAATCGGACTTTGCCGTACGGAACATATGTTCTTTGAAGGAGAGAAAATCAAAGCAATGCGCGAAATGATTCTCGCCGAAGACACGGGGGCACGCAAGAAGGCGCTCGGTAAGCTCCTGCCTTTCCAGCAGGCCGACTTCGAAGGTATTTTCCGTGCCATGGCCGGTTATCCCGTGACGGTACGTTTGCTCGATCCGCCGCTGCATGAGTTTGTGCCCCACGATCCGAAGGGACAGCAGGAACTGGCCGATGCCATGGGCGTAGATGTATCCATTGTCGTTCAGCGTGTCGAAGCCCTGCACGAATCTAATCCGATGCTCGGACATCGCGGATGCCGCCTGGGCAATACCTACCCCGAAATTACCGAAATGCAGACCCGGGCCATCCTTGGCGCTGCCCTCAGGCTGAAGAAGGAAGGGGTAGCGACTTATCCTGAGATTATGGTGCCGCTCACAGGCATACTCCACGAATTTCTGGAACAGGAAAAGATCATCCGTACTACGGCTGCCCAGCTGTTCAAAGAAACGGGCGATAGTATCGAATACAAAGTAGGTACGATGATAGAGATACCGCGCGCCGCCCTGACGGCCAACCGTATCGCATCGGCCGCCGAGTTCTTCTCGTTTGGAACGAACGACCTGACACAGATGACATTCGGATATTCGCGCGACGACATCGCCTCCTTCCTGCCGATTTATCTCGAAAAGAAGATACTCAAGTTCGATCCTTTCCAGGTATTAGACCAGAACGGGGTAGGACAATTGGTACGGATGGCGACCGAAAAAGGCCGCACCGTCCGTCCTGACCTCAAATGTGGTATCTGCGGCGAACATGGCGGCGAGCCATCCTCCGTGAAATTCTGCCACCGGGTAGGCCTGAATTACGTTTCCTGCTCTCCTTACCGTGTGCCTATCGCACGGGTAGCCGCAGCCCAAGCAGCGATAGAAGAATAATCTCCTTCGGAATACCATCCGATGCAGTTACCGGGAGAATCCCCGGTAACTGCATTTACCCTATTATCGGGTGCAATTCAAATTGTCGCAGATTCAATGGATTTCTATCGTCCTTGCGAGGTACGAAGCAATCCAGGGTGCCCGCTCTGGATTGCTTCACCCTCCCTTTCGGGTTCGGGTTCGCAATGACGCCCCGTAATGGCGATGCGGCAATTTGAATTGAAAATCGACGTAGTCAAATGCACCCCTATTATCAACGGGCTGAAATTATAGCTTTATTGCAAGCCTTCGGTTTGCAGGTTGCTGTTTACTTTCTTTATCAGGCCCTGCAGGACGGTGCCGGGGCCGAGTTCAACAAAGTGGGTAGCGCCGTTCTCTATCATCTGTTCCACCGTTTGTGTCCAGCGTACCGGCGAGGTGAGCTGCGCAATCAGATTGGCCTTGATTGTCTGCGGATCGGTTTGCGGCCGGGCATCTACATTCTGGTAGATGGGGCAGACAGGGCGTCTGATGGCGGTGCTTTCGATAGCCTGGGCCAGTTCTTCGCACGCCGGCTCCATCAGGGGAGAATGGAAGGCCCCGCCGACTTTCAGTTTCAATGCCCGTTTGGCGCCGGCGGCCGATAATTGTCCGCAGGCCATGTCTACGCCGGGAACACTCCCTGAGATGACGACCTGTCCGGGGCTGTTGTAATTGGCAGGGACAACCACTTCGCCGGTGATTGCCTCGCATACTGCTTCGACCACAGCATCCGGCAGGCCGAGAATGGCCGCCATCGTCGATGGAGTCGCTTCGCAGGCTTTCTGCATCGCCTGGGCGCGTTTGGAAACCAGACTCAGCCCGTCTTCAAAAAAAAGTGCTCCGGCAGCTACCAAAGCCGAAAATTCGCCTAAGGAATGACCGGCAACCATGTCTGGCCTAAAGGCTTCACCCAGCGTTTGGGCCAGGATAACCGAGTGCAGGAAAATGGCAGGTTGTGTCACTTTGGTTTGTTTCAGGTCTTCATCTGTCCCTTCAAACATCAGGTCGGTAATGCGGAATCCGAGAATCTCATTCGCCTTCTCAAACAGTTCTTTAGCAAGTGGATTGCTGTCATAGAGTTCTTTTCCCATTCCGACAAACTGGGCTCCTTGCCCTGGAAATACATAAGCTTTCATGTTCTAATCTTTTTCTAATTTCAGATTTTTAAGACGGCGCAAAGGTAATAAATTTTGAATTATGGGATTACGTATGTTTACAAATTGTATATTTGCCGCACAAATACGATTATTACAAACAATTAAACAAATAGATATTATGAATCATTTATTATTTCTCCCTAATCTGGGTACCGGCGAAATCATTATTATTGCATTAGCTATCCTGTTAATTTTCGGCGGGAAGAAGATACCCGAACTGATGAAAGGTATCGGTAAAGGCGTGAAGAATTTCAAGGATGGCGTGAAGGGATTGGAAGACGATATTAATTTAAACGATACGGACAATACTCCCGACAAGAAATAAAGCGCGATGCAAAAAGATGAGATGTCGTTCTGGGACCATCTGGAAGAACTTCGCTGGACTTTATTCCGTTCTATCCTGTCCCTTGTTCTGTTTGCCGTTGGCTTCTTTGCATTTATGCGGGGAGAGAACGGCATCTTTAACGCTTTCATTCTGGGGCCGACGCGAGGCGATTTCCTTACCTATCAGCTGATTTGTAAGATAGGGGCTTCTTTTTCGTTGCTGAGCGAATTTTGCGACACTGCGTTCCGGATAGAGATCATGAACATCAAGTTGGCGACGCAGTTCTTTACACACATGACGACTTCGTTCTGGCTGGCGTTGGTCTGCGCCTTTCCTTACCTGATGTTCGAGGTATGGAAGTTTATCAGTCCGGCCTTATATGAAAACGAGAAGAAGAACGTACGCTGGGTTTTTCTGTTCGGGACAGTTATGTTCTTTATCGGCTGCGCGGTAGGTTTTTTTATGGTATTCCCTATGACCCTGCGCTTCCTGGCCACCTATCAGATAAGCGAAGCCATCAAGGAGCAGGTATCCCTCGATTCGTATATGGATAACTTCCTGATGCTGATCTTCATTATGGGGATCATCTTCGAGATGCCTTTGCTCTCGTGGCTGCTCTCCAAGCTGGGGCTTCTGCACCGCGGCTTTTTTGCCCGGTACCGCCGTCATGCCATTGTCGTTCTGCTGATACTGGCCGCCCTGATCACACCCAGCGGCGACCCGTTTACCCTTTCTATTGTCTTCATCCCGCTTTACTCCCTCTTCGAGCTGAGCGCTTTCTTCGTCAGACCCGCTCCGAAGGAAGAGGAGGAATAGCCTGTAAGGATATTCATACGACTGAGGTGCCAATCAAATTGATCAGATTCATTTGAAAAGGCACCTCAGCCTATTTCAATTTTGTGAAATCAATATGAGAGTAAAATGCACTATTCTGAGCAACCTTTATTTCTTCCGGGTCAAAATGAGATAACGAAAGTTCTTCTTTATATGATTTTTTCAATTTTCTCTTTCAGAACAGGAAGTTCTGTTTTAATGATTTTGAATGTTCAGTCCCGCATAATCGTGTACAATACGATTCCTGAAATCTTTTACTCTCTTCCATTCTAAATCTCTACTGTTTGCCCGATCCCATTTCATTTGGTTGTGCAGAAGCCGGCATGTAGAGAGGATGACTGCGCCGGCCCACCTTCTGAAGTTTACCCTGGGCTACCAATTCCCTGAGACGCCGGTAGGCCGTACTCTCCATCAGACGGACTACTCCCGGATAGTCTTGAATTTTAACGAACAAAAGTTTTCCGTTCAGCAAAGATTGGGTAAAATCATTTGGTTTTGATTATCTTTGTGGAACATAAAAACAGGAGGAGAAAAGTCATGAAAGAGCGGAAAAAAGGGGAACGGGTACTGATATCGTTCGATTATGCGCTGAAGCGTCTGCTGCGCAACAAGGCCAACTACGAAGTGCTGGAAGGCTTTCTGAGCGAGCTGCTCATGCGCGACCTTTCGGTAAAAGCCATCGGCGAAAGCGAGAGTAACAGGGAGCACGCAAAGGACAAATACAACAAGGTTGATATCCTGGTAGAAGCCGCATCGGGCGAAATCCTGCTGATTGAGCTGCAGTTTACGCCCGAGATAGATTTTCTGCACCGTATGCTGTACGGCACAAGCAAGACGATTACCGAACGCATGGTTCTGGGGGCGAAATACCTGGAAGTGAAGAAAATCTATTCCATCAACATCGTGTATTTCGATCTGGGACAGGGCAGGGACTACGTCTATCACGGCAGGACGCATTTCACGGGCCTGCACATGAAGGATGAGCTCCGTCTCTCGAAAGCCCAGCGTGATGCCTTCGGCAGGGAAACGGCGGGAGATATCTATCCCGAATACTACATACTGAAGGTCAACAGTTTTGACGACGTGGCGAAGGATACGCTGGACGAATGGATTTATTTTCTGAAGCACAG
>JAISZA010000081.1 GCA_031269535.1 Tannerellaceae bacterium | reverse complement strand
GATAGTAACCCATTGAATCTGCAACAATTTGAATTGAAAATTGACGTAGTCAAATGCATCCCATAAGTAGTATTACAATTTCCGGATTTTAATATTACGGAACCAGCAATTGTAACCGTGGTCTTGAAGTCCAATATATCCTTCTTTTGCAGGGCCGGTTTTAAAACCTTCCCAATCCTTGAACTTACTTTTAGCGATCAATTCATTCCATGCAGGCGACCCTATCTCATAGTCCACTACCTTTACTCCGTTTTGAACGTGTGTTGCTTTTCCATCTTTCACCCGGATCACAATGGTATTCCATTCGCCGGCAGGTTTCGCATTTTGTGGTAAGGCAGGAAGGATGTCATAAAGTGAACCGGCAAGGTGATTCGTCAGTTTGTTATCGGACGCATTCCAATTGTCGAGCACCTGTACTTCAGGGGCAGCATAGTAAATCGGCTTTTCGGGATACTCCACGACATAATAGAAGATACCCGAATTACCGGCCTTTTCAATCTTCCAATCAATGGAAAGTTCGAAATTGCTGTATTTTTCGGCTGCATACAAAATGTCGCCACCCTGTCCCCGGCCCGCGCGCTCGCCCCGGGAAACTTTCATGGCTTCATCATCAACAGACCAATTGGCAGCCATTTCCGTAGCATTGCATTTACGCCAACCGTCCATATTCTTTCCATCAAACAGGAGTTGCCAACCTTCACTTTTTTCCTTGGCTGTAAGGGTGTTATTCTTTTGTGCCGGTAGAGAAGACACACAGAAAATCATTAAAAAAGCTGATAAAACCAAATCTTTTGTCATACTATTTGTAGTTTTAAAATAAATAGAGAATATTCATATCTTAATTTAAATATATTGGCCCTCGGCAATGCTCAGGGCATATCTACCAATTTCCAGCCTGCACGATAGTTGTGTTTGATCAGACCGGCAGCAAATTCTCTGGCATTAACAGGCTCCGTCCATATCTTATTGAACTTCGGGTCGCCATCGACAATCTTGAAATCGTCTTTAATAAGGATTCTCAGTTGTTCGTCGGGGCCAATGTTGGTGAATTCCATCTTCTCTCCATCCCATTCCAGTACCTTGTTCAAGGTTTGCAGGCGGACGGCGAGTACACCCATAACCACCATTTCGTTGAATGGTCCGGCTTCCGAGAAGTCTGATTTTGGTTTCACACGATTGGCAGGACTTTCTTTGCAGGCGCGGATCCAATCTTGTTCATGAGCGCCTCGCGTGCCTTCTACGCGACGACATACTTTCGGGGCATTCGGAATGCGACCGGAGAGCAGATACGGATTACCCCCATAACAACCGCAGATTAAAGTGTCTTTTGTTCCGTGGAAAGCAACATAGCCGCCTTGTACGTTCATTTCTTTCCCTTCAGGGAAGTTGGGAAGTCTGTCTGGTGTTAGTCCGCCGTCATACCAATGTACTTCTACTTCCGGCATAGCCACCTTCGGCATATTATCGCGAGCGGGATAGATCAGTTTCACGTGCTGAGCCTGCGGAGCGCAATCCTTCAGTAAGAGAGTCGAAGAAGCTTGTACTTTGATCGGATAGCCTAATTTCAGTCCTTTGAATACCGGATGTAGGATATGGCAAGCCATATCACCCAAGGCGCCCGTACCGTACCGCCACCATCCACGCCAGTTCCACGGGTGGTAGATGTTGTTGTAAGGTACCAGTTCGGCGGGGCCGGTAAACAAATCCCAGTTCAATGTGGAAGGAACCTTATCAGCTTTTTCGGGTGCATTCAATCCCTGTGGCCAAATCGGGCGGTTGGTAAAGGCTTCTACCTTGGTTACTTCGCCGATCTCACCGTTCCAGATCCATTCACACATCAAATTAACACCTTCTCCTGAAGAGCCCTGATTTCCCATCTGTGTAGCTACATTGTATTTAGCCGCAAGTCTGGTAAGCAAGCGTGATTCATAAACCGAGTGGGTCAAAGGTTTCTGCACATACACATGCTTGCCCAGAGTCATTGCATCGGCAGCAATAATGGCGTGTGTATGGTCTGCTGTAGCCACCAATACGGCGTCTATGCTTTTACCCTTTTCGTCGTACATCTTGCGATAGTCCCAATACCTTTCAGCTTGAGGATAGGTATCGAACACCTTTTTCGAATACTTCCAGTCAATGTCGCAAAGAGCAACAATGTTGTTATTGGGCGCCATGCTACGCAGGTTGCTGTTACCCTGGCCACCAATACCCACTCCTGCGATATTCAGTTTATCGGACGGAGCCGTATATCCGTGACTTTTCCCTAATATTGTATTGGGAACGATTGTTAAGGCTGCGGCGGCAGCCGTACTTTTTTGAAGAAAAGCTCTTCTTGAAATGTGTAACATAATAATAGTTTTTATGGATTAACACTTAGTGATGAATCGTTAAAATATTTATTTTCATTGTTTTATATTGTTTCCCAACGTGTATAAAATAAACGTTCCTTTATTTTTCCCACAAAAACGGGGGAATTGCTGTCGGGCGCTTATGGCTTCCCTTCCATATCCCGGCTCCCGACGGAGAAGCCCCGTTCCGGTCCGGAAGAAGGGCAGATTGTCCTCTGGAGGGCAGGCTGTATTTTCCGGATAATGGGCTGCGGAGGAGTTAGGGCGAAGGAACAAAGGAATTTGCTCCCGTCCGGATTTTTTTCGGACGGGAGCAATTTTTTTTCAGACGGGAGCCGTTTTTTCCCGGACGGGAGCGAAAATCAGGTTGAGGGAAAGACAAAAATAATTTGTTTTTTTCTTTGAAAAACGAAGCTTCTTTCGCTATATTTGTGGGCAAAATAAAGGAACCTTTTTTTTACCCCTTGTCTTTTTCTTCTCTGTTATAAGGTCTTGACTATAAGCGCTCCGGATGGTGAAAACGAGTGCGGTGGACGAGACCTGATACGATGGATCGTGTGAACGGAGAGGGAATTTTGTTGTACCCCATAAGGTATATATCCTGTTACAGAGCCGTTTTTTTCTTATCTTTGACACCTGAATTATGTAAAAAACAAAATAAGACGGATGATACAAGACGAATGCGCCGATGATTTGAAATTAAAGTGGGAACGCCTGCAGCAGATTATGCAAAAGACATTTACTGATGGTTGCCTGTTGTCGGTAGATGTGAATTTATATTATACTACGGGGAGGATTTATAACGGCTATTTTTACCTTCCGGCGGAAGGTGCTCCGTGGTTCTTTGTCAAACGCCCGGACGGACTTTTGGGAGAGCAGGTAGAATACATCCGCAAACCGGAACAAATAGCAGAAATCTTTGCTGCCAAAGGATTGAAGATGCCGGAAAAACTATTACTGGAAGCCGATGAACTCCCCTATAATGAGTATGTACGTCTGCTGACGGTATTCAAGCCCCGGGAGACAGGGAACGCAACTGCGCTGATGCGCTCCGTGCGCATGCTTAAAACTCCCTGGGAGATCGGGCAGTTCCGCATTTCTGCCCTCCGGCATGACCAGACGTATGCCGGTATTCCCGCTCTTTACCGCCCCGGCATGACCGACCTTGAGTTTCAGTACGAGATAGAACACCTGATGCGCAGGAATGGCTCTATCGGATTGTTTCGTACTTTCGGCGCCAATATGGATATCTTTCAGGGCAGCATCCTGGCGGGCGATAATGCAGAGACTCCTTCGCCTTTCGATTTTGCGCTGGGTGGCGGCGGGTCAGGTCCGTTTGCCCCTATCGGTGCCAATGGGACGAAGCTGGAAGAAGGAATGGCCGTCATGGTGGATATGGCGGGTAATTATACGGCTTATCTAACCGATATGACGCGCACCTTCTCTATCGGCAAACTGCCGGAACCGGCTTACCGCGCCCATCAGGTATCACTGGATATTCAGCAGGAGGCAGAACGTATATCGCGTCCGGGAACGCCTTGCGCTGATCTATACAAACTGGCTGCCGGAATGGCTGATAAAGCAGGCCTTTCCCCTTATTTTATGGGAACTCGGCAACAGGCCAAATTCGTAGGACACGGCATCGGGATACAGATAAACGAACTGCCTGTATTCACTCCCCGATCCACAGACGTATTACAGGCGGGTATGGTATTCGCCCTCGAACCCAAATTCGTGATTCCCGGCTCCGGAGCAGTAGGCATAGAAAACAGTTTCTTAGTGACGGATACCGGTATTGAAAAGATAACCCGTGCGAAAGAAGACATCATTAATTTATTATAAACAAAATCTGAAAAAAAAGACGTATCATGAAAAGAACAATGACATTTTTATTTTTGCTGGCCATCGTTATTCTGCCGGCAAACGGAGCGGAAACGAAAGAGATTAAACCCGTTAAGAACATTATCCTGCTCATTCCCGACGGTACTTCGCTGGCAACCGTTTCCATAGCCCGCTGGCTGCAATGGTACACCCAGCCCGATTTGCCGAAGCTGAACATCGACCCGTATCTCTGCGGTACGGTGCGTACCCATTCGTCTAACGCCCCGATAGGCGATTCTGCCCCGACTACTTCTTGTTACATGACAGGCTATCCAAGCCGTACGGGATATGTCTCTACCTATCCCCTCAGCGATCCGGACAACGATATTTATCCTACGGATGCGGCACTTGCCTATCAACCGCTGGTCACCGTACTGGAAGCAGGGAAAATCCTGCATAATAAGGCTACCGGCCTTGTTTTTACCTGCGAGTTCCCACATGCTACGCCGGCCGATTGCGCAGCCCACAGCTACAACCGCAGCAAATACGAATGGATTGCTCCGCAAATGGTGCATAACGACCTGAACGTCGTAATCGGAGGAGGCATTTCCCTGCTGTCCGAAGCCGACGAAGCTTACCTGAAAGCCAATGCTTATTCGGTGTATAAAAACGATCTGCAGGGTATGCGTAGCGATACAAACAACAAAATGTGGGCTTTGTACGGAATGAGGGATATGGATTATGACCTCGACCGTAATCCGGACGAACAGCCTTCCCTGGAGGAAATGACCCGCAAAGCCATAGAAAAATTGTCGGAAAACGAAAACGGTTTCTTCCTGATGGTAGAAGGGAGCAAGGTGGACTGGGCGGCTCATGCCAATGACCCAGTGGCTATGACTTCCGATTTTCTGGCTTTCGACCGCGCCTGTGGTGCTGCCTTCGAATTTGCTGCCCGGAATGGAGAAACGGCAGTGGTGATCGCCCCCGATCACGGCAATAGCGGTATAAGCTTAGGCATCGGCCGTTGCACGGGATACGATAAGCTGACCAAAGATCAGTTGTTTCATGCCCTTTCCCAATTCAGACTGACGGCCTCCGGGCTGGCCGGTAAACTAAATGCCCAGCCGGCCTCTGAAGTGCAGAACCTCTTCGGCGAATATGCCGGCTTCGAGCTTTCGGAAGCTGAATTGAAAGCACTGTATAATTGTAAAGGCTATAAAAACAGCCCGATACCGGAAAACGAGCGTTCGTCTGAAGGAGTCGAGGCATCTTTGTACAGCAGCGGTTCGCTTTCCGATTTCATTAGTCTGCTGATTGCTTCGAAGATGTGCATTGGTTTTACCACACGGGGGCATACCGGCGAAGAAGTTTTTCTGGCGGCCTATCATCCGGCAGGGACTCTTCCGATAGGGATGCATACCAATATCGAGCTGAATGCCTACCTCTGCGCCCTCTTTGGCTTCAACCGGGAGCTGCTGGACGAACTGACCCGGCAACGTTTTGCCCGTCATACAGAAGTGTTCAAAGACTATACATGCGAGATTATCCCGGCAGCAGACGAACAATCCTCTCCTTCACTGGTGGTGAAATCTAAAAAGAAACAACTCCATATCCGGCCTTTTACGAATATTGTAACAGCCGGTAATAAAGGAGAAGAGACGATCCGTTTAAATTCCGTCATTGTATATGTCGATAAGAACAATACATTCTACCTGCCCGCGGAGCTGGCGGAATATCTGAAATAAAGAGACAAGACAGCGTTTATCTTAAATAAAGTTAAACACCCGAACAATCCGAAACGATTTAATGTTTTATAAGTACAAAGTAAAAAAAGGAAAACAAAAATGGCAACGATAAAATTCAAAGGAAATACGGTTCACACCAATGGTAACGTTCCATCGGCAGGGGAGATGGCTCCCGATTTCACCGGCGTAAAAAGCGATTTGTCTGAGCTGTCGCTCAGCTCACTGAAAGGGCAGCGAGTGATTCTGAATATTTTCCCCAGTCTGGATACGGCAGTGTGTGCAACATCAGTCAGGCGTTTCAATAAAGAGGCTGCGACTCTTAAGAATACGATTGTATTGGCTATCTCAAAAGACCTGCCGTTTGCTCAGGGAAGATTCTGTACAACAGAAGGAATTGATAATGTGACAGCCCTTTCCGCCTTCCGCAATTCCTCATTCGAAGATACTTATGGAATGCTTCTTATTGATGGTCCGCTGAAGGGTTTATTAACCCGCGGTGTGATTGTAATCAATGAAGCTGGTAAAATTATATACACAGAAGTGGTTTCTGAAATTACAGAAGAACCAAAATACGAAGCAGCTTTTGCTTCGATAACGTGAAAAATTTGTGGTTTGTGTTTTTCATTGATGAAGTTAAGGGTTAGTGTAGGAGGCCGCAGGATGTGAATCTAACGGCCTCCGATGTTTTTTATTCCGCTTTGAAGTAAGCAAGTTCTCCTTTATCAAAATGAGAGATATACGAATAGATTTTATCCACCTCAGCCTGTCCGTATCGCACATATACTTCCGCCGAAGGGTGGAAGCTCCTGTCTGCACTAGCATCCTGCAGAAGCAGATAACCGAAGATGCAGTGAGCAGCTGCTTCTACCATCCGGCGGGCCTGAAAGTCGATATACTCATTGTCTTTGGTCTCCATAACAAGTGAGACAATGGTTTCATACTGTGCCGTCATACCGGCTAATTGCTGCTTCAGCTTGTTCAGCTCAGGTCTGTAGTCGATTGCTTCGTACTCGCGTATCCGGCTCAGATAAGTTCCGGTAGTGACATGGCGTATAGCAGCCACTACCTGCAACTGAGTTGTCCCTTCGTATATATTGGTGATACGGGCATCCCGATACAGGCGTTCGCAGGTATAATCTTTCATATAGCCTGAACCTCCGTGTATCTGGATGGCGTCGTAGGCATTCTGGTTGGCGTATTCGGTAGTCATTCCTTTTCCCAGGGGAGTATAGGCATCGGCCAGTTTGCTGTATTTCTTCATCTCCTGGCGCTCTTCCGGTTCCAGTTTACGTTCTTTGGCGATATCTTCCAATGCTTTATACATATCCACGAAGCGGGCAGTTTCGTACAGCATCGCACGTGAGGCATCGGTTTTGGCCCGTATGAGGGCGAGCATTTCGTACACAGCCGGAAATCCGATAATGGCTTTTCCGAACTGTTTCCGTTCACGGGCATAGGCGTAGGCTTCGTGACAAGCTGCTTCGCTTATGCCTACTGCCTGGGCCATGATTCCCAGACGGGCGCCATTCATCAGCGACATGACATACTTGATAAGGCCTAATCTACGATCGCCGCAAAGCTCTGCTCTCGCATTCCTATAGACCAGTTCACAGGTGGGAGAGCCTTTGATACCTAATTTATTTTCAATGCGGCGTACGTTTACGCCTCCATTCCGTTTGTCGTAGATAAACATGGAGAGGCCCCTGCCGTCTCGCGTTCCCTCTTCCGAGCGTGCCAATACCAGATGGATGTCGGCGTCGCCATTGGTAATGAATCGCTTGACGCCGTTCAGGTACCAGCAGGCGTCGGCCTCGCTGTACGTTGCTTTCAGCATGACGGACTGCAGGTCGGAGCCTGCGTCTGGTTCGGTCAGGTCCATCGACATCGTCTCACCCTCGCAGATGCGGGGGATGTAGCGCTCCCTTTGGTCTTCGTTGCCAAATTCGTACAGTGTTTCCGCACAATCCTGCAGGCCCCAGAGGTTTCCGAAGCCGGCGTCGGCACGCGAGACCATATCGGCAGCCATGACGTAAGGGACAACAGGGAAGTTCAGCCCCTGATACCGCCGGGGCATTGCAATACCCATCAGTCCGGCCTTACGAACCACTTCCAGATTCTGCTGTGTCCCGGAAGCGTAAGTGACCCGTCCGTCAGCGGCAACCGGCCCTTCGTGGTCAACACCTTCTGCATTAGGGGCAATGGTCCCGGCACAAATCTCTCCTACGATCTCCAGTACCTTTTCATAACTGTCCATTGCATCTTCAAAATCAACAGGAGCATAATCAAAGCGATCCTTATCCGCGAAATTACGTTCCTTCAGTTCAACAATCCGCTTCATCAAAGGATGATGCAAATGATGTTTATATCGGGGGGTATCTGAAAAATAATTTGCCATGAGTTATTTCGTATTTTTTTTGTAATACTTTATCATCTTGGGGAGTACGTCTTCTACCGTACCGGTTACGACGTAATCGGCGATGGAATTGATCGGAGCATTCGCATCATTGTTTACCGAAATAATGATGGAACTTTCCTGCATTCCTGCGATATGCTGGATTTGCCCGGATATACCGCAGGCGATATAGAGTTTGGGGCGCACCGTCAGGCCGGTTTGTCCTATCTGTCGTTCATGCTCCGTAAAGCCGGCATCGACGGCTGCACGCGAACCGCCGACCTCGCCGCCTATCACGGCTGCCAGTTCGTGAAGCAGCTGGAAGTTCTCCTTCGAACCTACTCCATAGCCACCCGCCACAATGATCGGAGCGCCTTTGATATTGGTCTTGCTTTTTTCTACCTGCCGGTCGATTACGCTCACCACAAAGTCGGTATCACTCACATATCCGGATACGTCGTACTGCTTTATTTCGCCTTGGCAGGTGGCATCCAGGATTTCTTTCTTCATCACTCCTTCGCGGACAGTAGCCATCTGCGGGCGGCATTCGGGGTTGATGATGGTCGCTACAATATTCCCTCCGAAGGCCGGACGGATTTGGTAAAGCAGGTTTTTATACACTTTATTTTCCTTCTTTTCTTCGTGCTCACCTATTTCCAGTGAGGTACAGTCGGCTGTCAGGCCGCTTCCCAGAGCAGAAGAGACGCGCGGCCCTAAATCCCTCCCGATACTTGTCGCTCCCATCAGGGCAATCTGAGGTTTTTCTTCCCTGAACAATTTCACCAATACCGCTGCATGTGGCAGGGAAGTATAGGGGCTCAGGCGTGCATCGCCGAATAAGTGCAGCACATCTACTCCATAAGGAAATACCTGGCTGCCGACAGTTTCCAGGGGATGTCCGATCGCGACAGCCTCCAGTTTGCATTTCAGCCTGGTCGCCAGCTCCCGTCCTTTGGTAAGTAATTCGAGGCTCACATCTGCTACGATGCCGTCTTCTGTTTCGCAATATACAAATATACTATCCATACTATCCAATCGTATGATTCATAATTAATTCTTTCATTAACTCGTCGATAGCGCTATCGGTCGGTTCCAGTGTTTTGCTTTCTTTGGCCTGGAAGACCACGTTTTCTATCTTTTTAACTTTCGTAGGAGAGCCGGAGAGTCCGCATTGCGCCACCTCTGCATTCACGTCGGCAGCGCTCCATTCCTGCAGGTTCAGGTAAGGGCGGCTGCTGAACAGCTGTGCATAGCTGCTACCCGCTTCCTGCCTTTCCGTGAGGGTCTTTGCATGTTTGTATTTCTGAACGTATTTTGCATTCCGGGGCCGGCATTCCGGGGCACTTCCGTTTACAGTAAGGACAACGGGCAAAGCAGTTTCTACGATTTCCACTCCCCGTTCCAGACGTCGTTTCACCCATATTCTGCCGTTTTCGACTTTTTGAATAGCTTCGGCATACGTAATCTGTGACAGTCCTGATTTCTCAGCCACCTGTGGGCCCACCTGGGCCGTATCTCCGTCGATAGCCTGTCGTCCGCAGATAATCAGGTCGTAGTCCTTTATTTTCCGTATCGCCATCGAAAGGGCATACGAAGTAGCCAGTGTATCGGCTCCGGCAAAGGCGCGGTCTGTTAATAAATAGCCGCCGTCGGCTCCGCGGTATAGTCCTTCGCGGATGATTTCGGCAGCCCGTCCGGGTCCCATGGTCAGCAGCGTAACCCTTGTTCCGGGATAGGCATCTTTCAGGCGTAAAGCCTGTTCCAGGGCATTCAGGTCTTCCGGGTTGAAGATAGCAGGAAGCGCGGCACGGTTTACCGTTCCATCAGCTTTCATAGCATCCTTTCCCACATTGCGTGTATCCGGTACCTGTTTTGCTAATACAATAATTTTCAAACTCATACTGTTTATTAAGAATCTAACTTTTATTTGGGTTTCTAACACCTTAAACCTCGAATATCTAACTTGCAGCGAAGTTACAGCGCTGCAAAAGTAATCAAACATTCCATAAGTCAAACTACATCCGGCCGAAAATTGCACATTTCATTCTTTTCTGAGCATTTCCCGGCGAGTAACGCCGTAGGCGATTTCGCTCCATGGCCCTTTCCCGCCGCGGGGATGCCCCTGCGTCCCATGGGGATGCCCCTATGTCCCGCGGGGATGCCCCTGCGTCCCATGGGGATGCCCCTGCGTCCCGTGGGGATGCCCCTGC
>JAISZA010000040.1 GCA_031269535.1 Tannerellaceae bacterium | reverse complement strand
TGGGAAGAGATTGTGAAAGACCGCCGGTACGTTGCCGTGCTTTCGGGCGATATGGAAAAAGACTACGGCACCGTTACCTCCTGGCTGACGGACAATAAAATGTATGTGACCTACTCGAGTATGACAAACAACGGCGGCGACAAAGCGATCACACACTACAAAACGATCAAGCGCGCCAACGGGTATTCGCTTGTCGAGCTGGAGTTGGAAACCGGAAGGAAGAATCAGATACGTGTCCATGCGCAAGACCTCAAGCATCCGGTACTGGGCGACGTGAAATATGGAGACGGAAACAATCCGCTTGGGCGCCTGGCCTTGCATGCCTTCAAGCTTTCTTTTTATCATCCGGTAACGAGTGAGTTAATGGAGTTCGAAACGCCGTATCCGGCGGCATTCAAGAAGATTATGGTGAAGGAGAATATGAGAAAGGACTAAGCCGGAAGGCCTGCTTCTAACTTTTATCCTTGTATTGATTGGGATACAGACCGAATTGGGCGAAGAAGCATTTGGCAAAATACGAGGGATTACTGAATCCCACCATATACATCACTTCGGAGACGGTGAACTTCTTACTTTCCAGCAAGAGGGCGGCCTTTTTCATCTTTATGGATTTGATGTATTCAATGATGGTCATACCCGTCAGTTCTTTTATCTTCCGATAGACCTGCTTCTGGCTGATGCCCACCTTTTCGCAAAGGATATCTACGTTGAAACCCGGGTCGGACAGGTTTTCTTCTATCACGCGCGTCGCATTAGCAAGCAGCTTCTCGGCATACGATACCTGAGGTTCCACCTTGCCGGGTTCGGTCAGTATTTCTATCCGTACTTTCTTCTCTATTTGCTTTTTCGAATCTATCAATTGCTTTACCCGGGAAGAGAGGATAGGCAGATCGAAAGGTTTGGAAATGAAGGCGTCAATGTTCAGACGTATGCTGTGCAGCTCGGTTGTTTTGTCGTCTTTCGCCGTCAGGAGGATAATGGGGATAGTAGAAGTAGGTACATAGGTCTTCAGCCGGCGGCACATCTCCAAGCCGTCCATCACCGGCATCATGGCATCGGCAATGATCAGGTCGGGAAGCAGTTCCATGCTCAGTTTCAGGCCTATCTTGCCGTTGTGAGCCGTTACGCAACGGTATTCGGAGGCAAACATATTGCAGATGAACTCAGCCATATCGGTATTATCTTCCACCACAATGATGAGAGGCCTGTCGCTTTTCTCCGATGAATGTCCGGCTTTCAAGTCGTTACATGGGTCTATATGCAACTGTTCCACGGGTAAGTTTACAATGAAAGACGTTCCGCTTTCCCCGTCCGATTCTACCCGGATCACTCCCCCATGCAATTCTACGTATTTCTTTGCCATATATAGTCCGATACCGGTGCCTTCCTTGCGGGCACAGGTGGACGACTGAAAAAAGCGCTGGAAGACATACGGGAGGTCTTGCGCAGGGATACCGACGCCGGTATCGGATACTCTTATTTCCAATAATCCGTCCGATGGGACATAATCGATCGAAAGCATGATACTATCGTTCTCGCGGGTATATTTGCAAGCGTTCGAGAGAAGATTATTCAAGACCGATTCTATCTTGATAACATCTATATTCAGGTAGATATTGTCCAGCGTCGAACTGAATATAAAAGAGATATGCTTATCTTTCATCCTTTCCATATAGGTGGCAAACAGTTCCCTGACGAACTCGATGAACTCGATATGTGAAGTAATCAGTCCGACAGACGTCCGGTTGTCGTCGCGATAAAAATCCAGCGCCTGATGTATGAGCGAGGAGAGGCGCATTGCGTTCTGATAGATCAGATGGAACATCCTTTTCTCTTCCGGCAGGCGTTTATTCTTTATCAGCAACTGACTGATGAGCGCAACGATCAGACTCAAGGGAGTTTTGAACTCGTGAGATATCTCGGTGAAAAAGTCCATCTTGAGTTGGGATTGCTCGATGGTTTTTTCTTTCTCTATACATTCGAAGCGCAGTTGGTTCCTCACACGGAAAAAGTAAACCGTCCACAGGGTGAGGCAGAGTAGCAACAAGACATAAATAACTTTGGCCATCGGTGTAGCATACCAAGGGGGCAAAATGGTTATGCTGAACATCCTTACGTATGCCGACGGCTGACCGTTCACTCCCAGGCGGCTTATCTGAAGCGTATACTCCCCAGGCTCTAAGCTGGTGAACGACAAAGTATTCTCGCGGGCGTTGAGCAGATGCCAAGGCTCATCCTTGTGCTTAAACTTATAGACAAACGAACTTCTTTCATCCTGCGAGAAATTGAGATCGGAAAATTCCAGTGTAAAGGTGTTCCGGTCATGCGGCAGACGGACGCCATCCAGATAGCGGATGCTTTTCCCTTCGTAGCCGGTGGCCGGCAGCGAGAGGCCACCCGCCATACGCAGGGCGGTAATAATGATGGGCGAATCGTTCCGGCTGTTGCACATCAATGAAGGTTGCGCGATGGCCACGCCGTCTATGCCTCCCAGGTAAACCTGATTTGCCTGCGCATCGTAGTATAAACCGGTAAATGTGCGGTTCAACAGGTTCTGATGCTGGATGCTCAGTTCTTCCTTGTCCACGATCCAGATACCACCGACCGAGGATATCCACAGATGAGACTCTACTTCCGTCATGGCAAGCGGATTATCGGCAAAACGGATGGCCTGCATCTGTAAGGTGGCGGCATTTATCTTCACCACGCCTCCACGGAAAGTCGCCCAGATATATCCGTCGGAATCACCGTATATCATCGTAGGTTTGGCGCCGCCGAGTTCGACCGGCATAGCGATATGCTCTACCTCGCGGGTGAGTGGATCGATCCGTTCAAGCCCCGTATTATAAACCAAAGCCCAGATATGGGAAGTCGCATCGAGAACAATGTGGGTAACAAAGTTCCCTGCAAGGCCGTTCGTCGTATTGTAGCATTGGGTGGCAAGGCAGTATGAGGTGCTTCGCATACATTCTTTATCTACGACCAATATTCCGCTCATGCAGGTAGCTATCCAGAAATATCCCGAGGCGTCTTCCAGCATATAGTAAGGCCATGCCGAGTGATATTGCCACGAACTGTCCGTAACGGCATAATACCGGAACCGGCCGGTCTCATACTGGTAACAACTGATCCCTCCGTCGCTCAATACCCACAGGCATTTTTCTTTGTCCTCAAAGATGTAACGGATATGGTTGTGAGAGATGTACCATTGCGCATGATTCATCATGTACCAGCAAGACTTCGCGCCGGGGCGGAGATCGTCCGTGCGTATCAACCCGCTCGTACCCCCCAGCCAATAGTAGCCATGCGAATCTTTATGGATGGAATACACGTGGTTTCCGTCTCCCGATTGGGTCAACTGATGGATGGGGATGTACTCGAAGTTTCGATTGTTGGAGGACAGGGAGATGCCGTAATCGGTACCCAGCCATACGTTCCGGTTTACATCGGCGTACACCGTCCAGACGATATTATTAGCCAGGGATTTGCTATCGCGCGAATCATGTTTTATGTATTCTATGCCGGATTCGTCGTAAATACACAATCCATTGTCGGTACCTATCACCAGACGGTTGCTGCTGTCGAGGCTCATGGCTTTGATGAACGAGTAAGGGTCTTTGTATTCTACCGATTGCGTAGCGGGGACATATTTGACAAGGAAATTATTTGTGCCGACCCAGATACATCCTCTTGCTTCGTCTTTCAACAAGGAATTAACGAAAACAATCTCGTAGCGGTTGTCCGTCCCGGAGGGCAAAAGGCGCTCGAATTGCCCGGTCCGGGGCGAATACCTGCCGAAACAGACATTCGAACCGATGTAGATATACCCTTCATCTTCCAGAACGGAATAGACCATGGGCTGGGAAAGGGAAGAGTTGTCCGTTCCCAAAGGTATCTTCCTGCACTGATGCGCCTCCATGTCGTATCGGAACAATCCGCCCATGGAGCCAATCCACAAATCCTTGCCCACAAGGGTCATGGATTGTATTTCGTCTTTAAGCGATAATGGGAACGGCTCGTAAGTGTCCTGCTTGTAGTTGTACATGAGTATTCCTTTCTGAGAACCCAGCAGCAGGCGGTCGGTTCCGTACAAAAGTGCGCAGTTGACGGGCAGGCTCGTACTGTCTCCATAGCTGAAATGCGGATGGGGTGTAAAGCCGTCATAACTGAACAGCCCTTTGTCCGACCCCACCCACATCATTCCTTGTGTGTCCTGTATGAAACAGCGTACGGATAACGCTTCCCGGCTTAACAGGATGTGCTCGTACATCCGGTAATTCATCGACGATTGTCCGTACGCTGCGCAGAACGACAATAAGAGTAATATCCCTATCCACAATTTTTTCTTCATGCGGTTCAAAACAGTATCGCCTCAGAAACAAATATACATAAAGTATTCGATCTATGGCTCTACGGCTGTGATCTTTACTTCAAACGCTTCTAAACCTTCTGAGGTTGCCCGAACGGTAAATGTTCCGGCTTCAGACGCCTGGAGAATGGCCAGACACATCCCGCCGAACGACCGGCGCTGATGGGATTTAACGGATGAGAGATCGTAGAAATTGCCGCTTTCCACCCCAATGAGACGGGCGGACTCGCCCACGGTCTCGAAACGGATCAGGTTGTCGGCGTAGGGTACCAGATTGCCGGCTTTATCTACTACTTCTACCGTTATATGCACTACGTCGGAAGGATGGGCCTTGATCTCCGTACGGTCGGCCGTAAGACGGAGCTTCGCAGGCTCTCCCGTGGTAACCACACGGCATACATATTCTTTCCCGGCCTTCTTACCTACGGCTTTTATCTCTCCCGGCTGATAAATTACGTCCCAGGCCAGGTGCAAGTCGGCCGTAGAGGTGAATACTTTATCGGGGGCGTACGTAATCCAATCCTCCGTATTGCCGGTTCTCGGGAACTCGAAGGTCTTCATACCGTAAGATTGCCCGTTGACGAAGAGTTCCACCTCGTTGCAGTTGGTAAAACAGACTACC
Organism: Tannerellaceae bacterium; assembly: GCA_031269535.1. Lineage (GTDB taxonomy): Bacteria > Bacteroidota > Bacteroidia > Bacteroidales > Tannerellaceae > DFXE01. The sequence continues at coordinate 669 of JAISZA010000040.1, read as the reverse complement.
GGTATCACCTGCCCTTCCTGTTCCGGCCGGTTCCAATGCGTTGCAAGGTGAACGACCGGTTCGTCCGTCCATATACTTTTGAAGAAGTAATACCCATCTTTCTTGAAGCCGCAGTTATCCAGATATCCGGATGTAGCGCCCCGGGCCGGCCAGAAAGTCTCACCGTAATAGTCAATGCCCGTCCACATAAAGTCACCTATCACGTAGTCGTTCAGGAGGGTGTATTTCCAGCGCTGTTCTACGTCTATCAGTTGGGCGGCCAGCGAAAAGGCGCGCCGGCGATTGCTTCCCGGCCAGGGAGGGAGAGAAGCGCGACTGCCTCCTATGCCTCCCGTCTCCGTGCCTACGACCATCCGGTTGGGGTACCGGGCCTTGTCGACGGCATATAGCAGTTCCCGCCGCTCACGGTAACGGTCGGGGTAATTGTATCCGATGATATCATCCTCGAAGGCCGCCAGAAAAGCTTCGGTCGCTGCGTTTTTTGTGGCTGCAATGTTATCATTGCCGCTCGTCACAGGACGGGTGGGATCCAGGCTGTGGCAGACATCGATCATCTTGCGGGCCAGTTCCGGGCCTTCGGGCGTACTCTGATCGGGTATTTCGTTCCCGATGCTCCACATCACCACCGAAGGATGATTCCGGTCGCGCCGTATCATCATGCGAAGGTCT